>JAQGJJ010000111.1 GCA_028290695.1 Enterovirga sp.
GCCGACATGCGGCATGGCGCCGTGGCTGCCGGAACCCCGGATCCGGATGTCGAAGAAGTCGGCGCCGGCCATCGCCTGGCCCGGCCAGACGGCGACCTGACCGGGTTCGAGATAGGGGGAATTGTGCAGCCCGTAGATCTCGTCGCACGGGAAGCGCTCGAACAGCCCGTCCTTCAGCATGGCGCGGGCGCCGCCGAGCCCTTCCTCGGCCGGCTGGAACACGAACACGGCCGTGCCGGCGAAGTCGCGCGTCTCGGCGAGGTAGCGTGCCGCGCCGAGCAGCATGGTGGTGTGGCCGTCATGGCCGCAGCCGTGGAACTTGCCCGGCAGGGTGGAGCGCCAGGGCAGGTTCGTGGTCTCGTCCATCGGTAGCGCGTCCATGTCGGCCCGAAGGCCGATGCGCCGTCCCGGACCGCGGCGTCCCGGGAGGATGCCGACGACGCCGGTGCCGCCGATCCCGCGATGCACCTCGATGCCCCAGGAGGCGAGCTTCTCGGCCACGATGCCGGCCGTCCTCACCTCCTCGAAGCCGATCTCGGGATGGGCGTGAAAATCGCGCCGGATCGCGGTCAGGTCCTCGGCGAAATCGGAGATGCGCGGCAGGACGCCCATCGTGGTCACTCCTCGTGTCGGTGGTGGTGTCAGGCGAAGACCGGGCCCTTCGGTGCGGTGCGCAGGCCGGGCCGGAGCCGCCGCCAGGGCAGGGAGGCCGGGCTGACCGGCATGGGCCCCGGTGCGGCGCAGACCAGGATGGCCTCGGCGATCGGCTCGAAATCGGCGCGGAAATGCACCGAGCTCTTGTTCACCAGGATGGCCTGCTCGCGCGGCTCGATCCCGACCTGCCGGTACATGGCCTGGTCGGCCATCTGCGCCTTGCGGGAGCCGACCACGATGCGGACCTCGCCGATGCGCAGGCAGGCGCAGGGACCCAGCTTCATGCGGGCGCCGCCGTAGAACGGGCCGGGGGCGACGAAGCTTCCATCCGACAGCGCCTCGACCGTGAACTCGCCCTCGAGCGGGGCGTCTCCGGGGATGCGGGACCTGGCGCCGAGCGCAAGCCGGATCGTGGCGCCCTGGCCGGCCGCATGCGCGGCGGCGGCCGCCACCGGGTCGACGATGACGCCGATCGCCGCGCGGGTCGCCCGGTTGTCGACCAGCGCCTGGGCCATGCCCATCGTTTCGGAATCGCCGCCTGCGCCCGGATTGTCCTGGGTATCGGAAATGACCACCGGCCGGCTCGCGCCCGCGGCGATGCGCATCGCCTCCCGGACGCCCTCGTCGGGCGTGAAGACGCGGCCGCGGAACGCGTCCTCGCTGTGCTCCACGAGGGCGGCGATCGCGTCGGCCGCCCCGTCTGCCGCGGCCTGGCTGGTCCCGTAGGCCACCACCGAGCCGCCGCAATCGGGGAAATCGGCCGCCGGGAAGCCCGGCAGGAAGGAGAGCGTCGGCACCGTCTCGCTTTCGAGCGCGGCGAGGCGGTCGTAGATCGTCCGGCACGGCTCGGTGGCGGTGGCCTGCCAGGCGATCGGGATCAGGTACGGGATCTGCCGGAACGCCTTGAAGTCGCGCCGGCCTGAGGCGAGCACACCCGCCAGGTACGAGGCCGAGCGCCGGCCGGTCTCGGCCATGTCGACATGCGGATAGGTCCGATAGGCGATCAGCGCGTCCGCGCTCTCCACCATCAGACGCGTCACGTTGCCATGCAGGTCGAGGCTGGAGACGAGCGGCACGTCGGGCCCGATGGCGGCGCGGACCCGCCGGAGGACCTCGCCTTCGCCGTCGTCGACATGCTCGGCCACCATGGCGCCGTGCAGGTCGAGAAACACGGCGTCCACGGGCAGGGCCGCCCTCAGGCGCGCCACGAGCTCGTTCGTGATCGTCTCGAAGGCGTCCTCGGTGACATGGGCGGACGGGCTCGCGGCGCACCAGAGCGCCGGCACGAGCTCCCAACCGCCATCCGTCGCGGCCTCGACAAAGCCGGACGCACCCACATTGACGTTGCGGATCGCGTCGAACACGGCCTCGCCGTGCGTCAGGACCGGCCAGCCTCCGCCCTGCTCGAATGCCTCCATGCCGGCTTTCGAGGGCGCAAACGTATTCGTCTCGTGGAGGAAGCCGCCAAAAGCGATACGCATGAGGCGACCGGTCCCCTGATCTGTCCGCGGCAAGGGAGCACGCGCGGGCGATGCCGCCAAGGGCAAATCGGGCCAGGTGGCGGATCAGTGCTCGTCGTAAAGCTTCGGGATGGCCGGATCGACGATCACCTCGACGAGGCGCGGGCCGTCCGCCGCATAGGCTTCGGCCAGCGCGGCCTCGAGGTCGCGCCCGTTGTCGACGCGCCGGCCGGGGCAGCCCATCCCGGCCGCGACCGTGACGAAGTCCAGGCCCGGGAGGTCGATGCCGGGCGGGTTCCTGACCTTGAGCACGCGGCTGAAGGACCGCATGGCGCCGTAGCCGCCGTTGTTCACGACCACCGTGACGAGCCGGGTGCGGTGCTGCACCGCCGTCCACAGCGCCTGGACGGAGTACATCAGCGAGCCGTCCCCGATGAGACAGGTCACGGGCCGCTCCGGCTTGGCGAGCGCGATCCCGACCGCGGCCGGCAGCGAATAGCCGAGGCCGCCGCTCGCCATGGTGTAGAAGCCGCCCCAGCGCCGGATCGGCAGATGGGCCTGCATGGCCGGGCGGTGCGAGGGTGCCTCCTCGACCAGGATGCCGCCGGCCGGCATCGCGGTGCCGAGCACGTGCATGAGGAACTCGGCCAGGAGCGGGTCCGTGGCGCGCGGCACCTCCCTGGGCGGCCGCCCTTCGGGAACGCGAGCGGATGTCGCGACGAGCGAGGTGAGCGCCGGGACGGCGAGCCGGAGGCTCCCGACGACGCTCGCCCCGACCAGCGCAGCTGCGGCAGCTTCGGGATCCGCCGTGAGCTGGACCAGGGGACGGCCCGGATCGAAGGCGGCGTAGTTGCCGACCACGTGAAAGGTGAAGACGGGCGCGCCCAGAACCACGACCACGTCGTAGCTGGCGAGTGCCGCCGCGATCGCGTCCGGGGCCGCCGGCAGGAAGCCCGCGAAGGCCGGATGGTCCTCCGGAAAGCTGAGGCGGCTCGAGAACGGACTGGTCAGCACGGCCGCGCCGGTCTTCTCAACCAGGGCGACGGTATCCGGCCCGGCTCCCTCGGCATCCACCTCGGGGCCGATCACGAAGACCGGGCGCTCGGCCCGGTCGAGGGCGGCCGCGACCCCGGCCAGGAGAGCCGGATCCGGCGCCGTGTCGCGGCTGACCTCCCGGACCGGCACCGGCGCCGTCTCGACCGCCCAATCGTCCATCGGCACCGACACGAAGGTCGGGCCGCAGGGCCGCTGCATGGCGAGGTGATAGGCGCGGGCGAGGGCGGCCGGGACATCCTCGGCCCGGGCAGGCTCGCAGCTCCATTTCACGTAGGGTTTCGGGAAGCTCGCGGCGTCGGTCGCCCCGAGAAAGGGCTGCATCGGCAGCAGGCTGCGTGCCTGCTGCCCGGCCGTGATGACGAGCGGCGTCGCGTTGCGGAACGCCGTGAAGATGCTGCCGGCCGCGTGGCCGACGCCGACCGCCGAGTGCAGGTTCACGAAAGCCGCATTCCCGGTCGCGCGTGCAAACCCGTCCGCCATCGCGACGGCGGAGGATTCCTGCAGGCCGAGAATGTACCGGAAGTCGTTCGGCCAATCGCCGAGGAACGGCAATTCGGTGGACCCGGGATTGCCAAACACGGTGGTCATGCCGTGGCCCCGCAGGAGGTCCATCGTGGCCTGCCGAACGCTCGTCCTGCCGGTCATCTGCGCGCCTCCGCTGTCGGCCTGCACCTGCTTCCCGGTCAGATCGGGAAGTGCTGCGGCCCGGTCTCGATCGTGATCCAGCGCAGCTCGGTGAACTCGGCGATCCCGGCCTTGCCGCCGAAGCGGCCGTAGCCAGAGGCCTTCACCCCGCCGAACGGCATCTGCGCCTCGTCGTGCACGGTCGCGCCGTTGATGTGGCAGATGCCGGTCTCGATCCGCTTCGCCACGTCGAGCGCCCGGGCGATGTCGCGTCCGAACACGGAGGCGGAGAGACCGTATTCCGTGTCGTTCGCCACGCGCACGGCCTCGTCGACGCCGTGGACCCGGACCACGGTCACGACCGGGCCGAAGGATTCCTCGCCATAGATCCGCATCGCGGGCGTGACGTGATCGAGGACGGTCGCGGACATGAGGGTTCCGTCGACCCGTCCGCCGGCTGCAAGCCGCGCGCCCTTTGCCACCGCGTCCTTCACCAGCCCGTCGATGCGCTCGCCCGCCTCGCTGCCGATGAGCGAACCGAGTGCGCAGCCGCCCTTTCGGGGATCGCCCGCCTGGAGGGTCTCCGCCTTGGCGGCGAACTTCGCCACGAAGGCGTCGGCCACGCTCTCGTCGACCACGATGCGCTCGGTCGACATGCAGATCTGGCCCTGGTTCATGAAGGCCCCGAAGGCCGCCGCCGCGACGGCGGCGTCGAGATCGGCATCGTCCAGGACGAGAAGCGGCGCCTTGCCGCCGAGCTCCAGGAGAACCGGCTTCAGGTATTTCGCGGCCGTCTGCGCGATGATGCGTCCGACCCGCGTCGAGCCCGTGAAGTTGATCCGCCGCACGGCCGGATGGGCGATCAGCGCCTCGATCAGCTCGGGCGCGTCCTCCGGCGCATTGGTGATGATGTTGATGGCGCCGGCCGGCACGCCAGCCTCGCGCAAGGCCTCGCCGATGAGCCGGTGCGTTCCCGGGCAGATCTCCGAGGCCTTCAGCACCACGGTGTTGCCGCAGGCGAGCGGCATGGCGACGGCCCGCACGCCCAGGATCACGGGCGCGTTCCAGGGCGCGATCGACAGCACCACGCCGGCCGGCTGGCGGATCGCCATGGCGAGGCAACCCGGCTTGTCGGACGGGATCACCTCGCCGGTGATCTGCGTCGTCATGGAGGCGGCCTCGCGCAGCATGCTGGATGCGAGGTGGACGTTGAACCCGGCCCAGGCGGCGGTGGAGCCGGTCTCGGACGCCATCAGGGTCTTGAACTCCTCCACCTTCGCGTGAAGCGTCTCGGCCGCCTTCAGCAGGATCGTCCGGCGGGCGTTCGGGCCGAGGCTCGACCAGGCCGGAAAGGCGGCCGCGGCCGCGTCGGCGGCGCGCTTCACGTCCTCGACCGTCGCGGCCGAGGCGCGGCTCGCGACCTCGCCGCTGATCGGGTTCAGGCGCTCGAAAGTGCCTCCGTCCGCCGCGGCGACGTCCTCGTTGTCGACCAGGAGATTGATGTCGAGCATTGTGGTTCCTCCTCAGGCTGTCGGTGATGTCGGAGCGGCGGGGCCGCCGCGACAGGCGCGCTGCATCGCCGGGTCCGTCTGCAGGTGCGCGGCCGAATCCTCGCCCGCGATACGGCGCAGCCGTTCTCCACCGAACTCTGCCCCACGGCATGGCGATCCGAGAAGGCCGGCGGTTGCGACAGCGAGCGCGACGGCGCTGCGCCGGGCCTCGGTCCGGTTCACCCTGTTCCTCCGGTGTCGCTTCTTGCGCCGGTTGCGTGCCCGGGCCGGCGATGATGCACGGTAGGAAGAAGTCCAGTTCAGGGGAAATTGGACGTAGCTGGCGAAAGATTGCACGCTGAAGGGGTCAGCGTGTGGACGCGGCTCCATGATCCGACAGGATGAGCTCCCGGAAACGGCTCTCGCGGCCGTCCCTTACGGGCCGGTTGAGGCCGAGATCGTTCGGCCGGACCTGTCCGCCCGCGTCTGGACGCTGCGGCCGTCGACACGGGTCCGGCGGGCCCGGCTGGTGCTTCTGCAGGCGCGCACCGGTCGCCTGTCGCTCCGCGACGACGAGATTGTGCTGGCGGCCCCGGCGATCGTGTGGCTGCCGGCGGGTTTCGACGGGATGCTGCGGCTCGATGCCGGCGCGCATGGCCAGACTGTTTCGGTGGCGGAGGATTTTCTCGTCAGGACGGTTGCCGCTTCGGCGGAGGCCGTTCACCTCCGGCGAACGCTGGACCGCCTCGTCCTGATCGGCCCGGAACTGTCCGCCGGTGCCGCCGACGAGGTCGCCCGATCCTGCGAGGCCCTTGCGAGGGAGGTCCGGCATCCCGATCGCGGCGGCGCGATCCTTCTGGCCGCTCACGTCTCGTTGCTCTGCCTCCAGGTCTGGCGACTGGCGGCGCGCTCCGGCAGCGCCTCCGACGAGACCGGGCTGCGGGGCGCGGGCGCGCTGCTGCTCGAGAGGTTCCGGCAGCTTCTGGAGTTGCACTACCGTGACGGCTGGCAGGTCCGGCGCTATGCCGCGACGCTCGGCGTCACGGAAGACCGGCTCCACGCGGCCTGCCTCAAGGCGGCCGGGAAGGGTCCTCGCGCCCTGCTGCACGAGCGGCTGGTGGAGGAAAGCCGGGCGCGTCTGCGGCAGCTCGATCTCCCCGTCGAGCAGATCGGCTACGGGCTGGGCTTTCGCGACCCGGGCTATTTCAGCCGCTTCATCCGGCGCCATCTCGGCGCGTCTCCCGGGGCTTACCGGCGGCAGGCCCGTCTGGAGGAGTCGCGCCGAAGCCCGACCTACGCGGCCTGGCCCTGATCCGGCTATTCGTCCTCGCCGAACCGGGCGCCGACGAGGTCGACGATCGCGACCAGACAGGCTTCGGCGTCCGGACCGAGCGCCGTGACGGTGATCACGGTGCCCTTAGCGGCCCCGAGCGTCAGGAGCCCCATGATCGAGCGGCCGCCCACGGTCTCGCCGCAACGGGTCACCGTCACCTCGGAGTCGAAGCGCTCGACCGTCTGGACGAACTTGGCCGACGCTCGGGCGTGCAGGCCTTTGCGGTTCGCGATGAGGACCTCGCGCACGAGCGCGCCCTCAGGCACCTCGACCGGCGGGCAATCCTCCATCGCGGAGTCCATGATTACTTCCCGGCGAGAACGCGTGAGGCGACGTTGATGTACTTGCGCCCGGCTTCCTGAGCGTGAAGCACCGCGTCCCGCAATCCCTCGTCGTCCCGCACCGAGGCGAGCTTGATCAGCATGGGCAGGTTGATGCCGGCCACGACCTCGACCGACCCCCCGTTCATACACGACAGGGCGAGGTTCGAGGGCGTGCCCCCGAACATGTCGGTCAGGACGACGACGCCCTGGCCCGAGTTCACCCGCCTCACTGCCGCCATGATATCCTGGCGACAGAGATCCATATCGTCCTCGGGACCGATCGTGATTGTCTCGATCTGATCCTGCGGCCCGACGACGTGCTCCAGGGCGGCCCTGAACTCCGTCGCGAGTTGCCCGTGCGTGACGAGCACCATCCCGATCATGTGAAACTGCACTCTGCCCGCCCGAAGGCGAAGGGCGATATTTTTGTGCAGTGCGAAGAGAAGTGCAAGGCCATTGCGACGTTTTGCTCACGGATCAGTCACGAGGGCGTCATCGGCGCATCGCAGCCACCATAGCACCATCTCCGCGTCTAAGAACTCGTTAACCGTGATCCGAGGTAGTTCTATCCCGAGAAGGGTATCCTTCAATTCCGTTTCGAGCGGCAGTCGGGCGGCCGGTGCCCCAATATCAACGATTAATCGCACGACCGCGGCACTTACATGGGGCACGCGAACCAAGCCCAGCGCCCTGACCTCGACAAGGCCCATCACGGCCGGAACGGCCCGCGCCACCAGGCGAGCGCCCGAAACCCGCAGGATGACTTGATCGTCCGAGATCAGGCGCGCGAACAATCCCACCCGCAACCCGGCCTCGATGATGCGACGCCCGAGCGTGGACTTGCCCGAACCCGACGCCCCGCGGATGAGAATTCCGGCCTCGCCGACCACCACCGCGGTCGCGTGCAGGCGGACATCCCGCATCAGGCGGCCCGCGAGACCGGAAGCCTCACCACGAAGCGGGCGCCCTTCGGCGCGCCGTCGGCACCCCGGGCCAGGCGGTTCGTCGCCACGATGCTCCCGCGATGGGCCTCCACGATCTGGCGCGAGATCGAGAGCCCCAGCCCGGAATTCTGGCCGAACCCGTGATCGGGACGATCCGTGTAGAAACGTTCGAACACCCGCTCCTGCGCATGCGCCGGGATGCCGGGCCCCTCGTCCTCGACGCTGATCTCGACGACGCTGCCGGGGCGGGCGAGCCGGACCTCGATGCGGCTATCGGGGGGCGAGAAGGAGCGCGCGTTGTCGAACAGGTTCGAGAAGACCTGCCCGAGCCGGGAATCGTGTCCGAGCACGGTGAACCCGGCCGCCCCGGTCTCGACCGTGACGTGGATCGTGGCTTCGTGGGGGCGACGGCGCTCGTTGGCGATCGCGGCCACGGTTTCGATCAGGCGCAGCATGTCGAGCGGCTCCGCCTCGTTGCGGGCGAGTTCGGCATCGAGCCTGGAGGCGTCCGAGATGTCGCTGATCAGGCGGTCCAGCCGCCTCACGTCGTGCTGGATGATGGACAGGAGCCGGGCCCGGGTCGCATCGGTCTTGGCGACCGGCAGCGTTTCCACCGCGCTTCGGAGCGAGGTCAACGGGTTCTTCAGTTCGTGCGCGACATCCGCCGCGAAGGACTGGATCGCGTCGATGCGGTTGTACAGCGCCCGGGTCATGTCGCGCAGGGCGCCGGAGAGATGGCCGATCTCGTCCGAGCGGCGGCTGAAATCGGGGATCTCCTGGCGCGACTTGGTTCCGCTCCGCACCCGCTCGGCCGCCTCGGCGAGGCGCCGCACCGGCCCGACGATCGCGCCGGCCAGCAGCAGCGACAGCACGATCATGACCGAGGCCGCGACCAGGAAGACTTGCAGCAGAGCGAACCGCTCGGACGCGATGATGGCGTCGATGTCCCCGCCCTGCGTGGACAGGAGCAGGGCTCCGCGGATGGCCCGCTGTCGCTGGATCGGCACCGCGACGGACACGATCGTCTCGCCGCGCCCGTTCGCCCGCACGGAGGAGGCGGCCGAGCCGCTCACGGCCCGCTGCACCTCCGGCATGGTCCGGCCATCTGCCGGGCCCACCTCCTCGAACACCGGACGGTCGCGCCGGAACAGCCCGGTGACAGCGATCCAGGCGCGTTCGATCAGGGTCGGTGGCGCCTTGGCGATCGGCGCGGAATCGGACCGTGCGAGGTCTCCGCGCGTGTACAGCGTGCGGGAATCGAGGATGAGCGTGCCGTCCCGGTCATAGATGCGGGCACGGGTGCCGGTCGGGGTCACGAGCCGGCGCAGGAGGGGCGCGACTCGTTCGGGACTGATCGAGAACTCCAGCGGGGAGGGCGGCTCTTCGGCGGGGCCGGGCGTCTCCCCGGCCTGCATCTGGAGCAATCGGTCGGGGTCGATGGTGATGGCGCCGGTCTCGACGCTGGCGGAGGCCGCGATGGCGCCCGCGATGATCTCCCCCTGGATGAGCAGGCTGCCGGTGCGGGCCTCGATCAGACCCTGCCGGAACTGGTTCAAGGTGAGGACGCCGACCAGAAGAACGACGAGGCCCGCCAGGTTCAGGACGACGATGCGCCGCGTCAGGCTGGACGAGGCGCGCCTGGTGATCGCCCGGCCGAAACGGCGCAGCCCGCCGAATGACGCGGTCAGCGCGCCGGCCCCCCGTTCGGAAGCGTCTGCCGGGGAAACAGGCCCGTCAGGCCTCCTTGAAGCGGTAGCCGACACCGTACAGCGTCTCGATCATGTCGAAGGAGTTGTCGACGAGCTTGAACTTCTTGCGCAGGCGCTTGATGTGGCTGTCGATGGTGCGGTCGTCCACGTAGACTTGGTCGTCGTAGGCCGCATCCATCAGGGCGTTGCGGCTCTTCACCACGCCCGGGCGGGTCGCGAGGGCCTGCAGGATGAGAAACTCCGTCACCGTCAGGGTCACCGGATCCCCCTTCCAGGAGCAGCTGTGCCGCTCGGGATCCATGGTCAGCTGCCCGCGCTCCAAAGCCTTGGCGTCCGCCTCCTTGACGGTTGCGGCGTCCTTGGGGGCTCCCCGGCGCAGAACCGCCTTCACGCGCTCGACCAGCAGGCGCTGCGAGAACGGCTTCCGGATGAAATCGTCCGCTCCCATCTTGAGGCCGAACAACTCGTCGATCTCCTCATCCTTGGAGGTCAGGAAGATCACCGGCATGTCCGACTTCTGCCGCAGCCGCCGAAGCAGCTCCATGCCGTCCATGCGGGGCATCTTGATGTCCAGGATCGCGAGGTCAGCTGGCGTCTGCCGCAGCCCATCGAAGGCCGACGCGCCGTCCGTGTAGGTCTGGATGCGATAGCCCTCCGCCTCCAGCGCGATGGACACGGAGGCGAGAATGTTGCGGTCGTCGTCGACGAGGGCGATGGTGGGCATCTTGTCTCCTCGAGAACCGAGCGGCGCTCCGGAAAGCCGGCGACGTTCGGTCAGGGCGGCGCACGAAGCGCAAATCAGGGCGCAAAATAAGGCAGTCGGCGGGTGATTACCAATTTCGGGCCGCCGGAGGCGGATGCCACCGGCGAGCGCATCCAGGCCGGGGACGCGTTCGACCCCGTTGCGTTGAGCAAGCACCTGCTCCGGACGGTCCGGACCGGCGCGCTCGCGACGCTCGACCGCGACACGGCCGCGCCGTTCGTCACGCTCGTGACCGTCGCGACCGATGTCAATGGCGAGCCGATCCTGCTTCTCTCCGGCCTCTCGGCGCATGCCGCGAATCTCGACGCGGACCCGCGTGCCTCGATCCTCCTGGCCGCGACCGGTCGGGGCGATCCGCTTGCGCATCCGCGTCTCACGGTGACCGGGCGCGTGGAGCGCGCGGCTGAGCCGCGGATCCGGCGCCGCTTCCTGGCGCGCCACCGCAAGGCCGAGCTCTACGTCGATTTCCCGGACTTCTCCTTTCGCCGCCTCGTCCTGGATGGTGCCCATTTGAACGGGGGCTTTGCGCGGGCAGCGAAGCTCGGCCCCGACCAACTCCTGACGGATCTCAGCGGGGCGGAGCCGCTGCTCGACGGGGAGGCGGGGGCGGTCGAGCACATGAACGCCGACCACGCGGATGCGATCGGGCTCTACGCGACGCGACTTGTGGGCGCACCGGAGGGTGAGTGGCGCATCTCCGGCTGTGACCCGGAGGGCATCGATCTCGTGGCCGGCGACATGACGGCACGATTGCCGTTTCCGGAGCGGGTCGGAGATACGGGTGCGCTGAGGCGCGTTCTGGTTGCGCTCGCTGCCGAAGCGCGGGAGCGCGGTTCATGATGCCTGGCCGCGTCCCTTGAGGGGCCATCCTTATTTCGGTATTGGCCGCGCTTGATCGGGCTTACATGGTATTGTCACACGGCTCGGCCGAGCGCGATCGGTCCAAAAAGCCGCGTGGGAGGAGACATCGTTGGACAACATCGGCGTACGCAACGAGTCCTTCGGGGCCGATACGTTCGGTCTGAGCGGCTTGAAACAGGTTTTCTGGAACCTGGAATCCCCCTCGCTCGTCGAGCAGGCGCTCGCGGCCGGCGAGGCCCATCTCATCAAGGGGGGCGCGCTTGCCGCTGATACCGGCATCCACACCGGCCGATCGCCCAAGGACAAGTTCATCGTCCGGGACGCCGACACCGAGAACGAGGTGTGGTGGGACAACAACGGCGCCATCACCCGCGACCAGTTCGACACGATCCTGGCCGACTTCCTCGAGCACGCGAAGGGCAAGTCCCTCTTCGCGCAAGACCTCTACGGCGGCGCCGATCCGGCCCATCGGGTCAAGGCGCGGGTCTTCACGGAATATGCGTGGCACTCGCTCTTCATCCGCAACCTGCTCATCCGTCCGGAACGGGACGATCTTCCGGGCTACGTTCCGGACCTGACCATTCTGGATCTCCCGAGCTTCAAGGCCGATCCGTCCCGGCACGGCTGCCGGTCCGAGACCATCATCGCCTGCGACTTCACGCGGAAGATCGTGCTGATCGGGTCCTCGTCCTATGCCGGCGAGATGAAGAAGTCGGTGTTCACCTACCTGAATTACGTGCTTCCGAAGAAGAAGATCATGCCGATGCATTGCTCGGCGAATGCCGGCAAGGACGGCGACTCGGCGATCTTCTTCGGCCTGTCCGGGACCGGCAAGACGACCCTGTCGAACGACCCGAACCGGATGCTGGTCGGTGACGACGAGCACGGGTGGGCGTCGAACGGCATCTTCAACTTCGAAGGCGGCTGCTACGCCAAGACGATCCGACTCTCGCGCGACGCCGAGCCCGAGATCTACGCGACCACCGAGCGCTTCGGCACGGTTCTCGAGAACGTCGTGTTCGATCCGATCACCCGCGTCCCCGATTTCGATGACGCGTCGAAGACCGAGAACTCGCGCTGCGCCTACCCGATCGACTTCATCCCGAACGCCTCGACCACCGGGCGGGCCGGGCACCCGAAGAACATCGTCATGCTGACGGCCGACGCCTTCGGGGTCCTGCCGCCGATCGCGAAGCTGACCGGCGCCGAGGCCATGTACCATTTCCTGTCCGGCTACACGGCCAAGGTGGCCGGCACGGAGAAGGGGCTGAAGGGTCCCGAGGCCACGTTCTCGACGTGCTTCGGCGCCCCGTTCATGCCGCGCCACCCCTCCGTGTACGGAAACCTGCTGCGGGAGCTGATCCAGCGTCACCACGTCGATTGCTGGCTGGTGAATACCGGCTGGACCGGCGGCGGCGTCGCGACCGGCGGCCGCCGCATGCCCATCCGGGTCACGCGCCGCCTGCTGACCGCTGCGCTCGATGGGTCCCTGGCCAAGGCCGACTTCCGCCGCGATCCGTATTTCGGCTTCGCCGTTCCGACCTCGGTGCCCGGGGTCGAGCCGCACATCCTGTACCCGGTGAAGACCTGGCAGGATAAGGCCGCCTTTGCGGAGACCGCCAAGCGCCTCGTCTCGATGTTCCAGGAGAACTTCAAGCGCTTCGAGGCCCATGTCGATGCCGACGTCCGGGCAGCCGAGCCGCAGATGTCGATCGCGGCCTGACCGGGACCAACAGCCGACCTCAGGTTCGCAGATCGGAACCGGCTGCGTTCATCCCCGTGCATCTCGCACCGATGAGCGCTCGTTCGGCCCCTGCGAAGCGCGCCTCGGTGCGCTTCGCCCCGTGGTGAAGGGGAGGCGAGGGCCGATGCTGATCCGCCTCGGAGCGGCTCGTCCGGTCGAGGTCGGGGATCCGGGCCGCGGTAAGCTCCGCGACCAATGTCACGGAGCGCTCCGTGCCGGGTCCGACCCGGCCGCCCTCGCGCTCGGAGGTCTTGGAATGCTCCGGGCGTCGTGGCGAGAACCGGTGTGCGCCCGGCTCAACGCCGATCCGAGCCCTTCGCGCATTCAACCGAGCCTGCGCTCCGGCCCAGCCGACGGGCGGATGGCGGCATGAACGTTCTGGTGGTCGGAGCCGGTGTCGTCGGGCTCGCCTGCGGGCGCGAACTGGCCCAGCGTGGCCATTCGGTCATCGTCGCCGAACGGGAGAGCGCCATCGGTTCGGGCGTGTCCTCGCGCAACAGCGAGGTCATCCACGCGGGTCTGTACTACCCGACCGGATCCCTCCGCGCGCATCATTGCGTCGAAGGGCGGCGCCGGCTGTACGAGTTCTGCGACAGCCATGGTGTCGCGGCGAGACGCTGCGGGAAGCTCGTCGTGGCCACCTCCGACCTCGAACGGGCCAAGATCGAGGGCATCTACCGTCAGGGTCTCGACAACGGCGTCGGCGGATTGTCGCTGATCGACGCGGAGCGGGCCCGTGCCCTCGAGCCGAACCTCGCGTGCACGGCCGCGCTGGTGTCGGAAGAGACCGGCATCGTCGACAGCCACGCCTTGATGCTGGCGCTTCAGGGCGATCTCGAAGATGCCGGCGGCATCGTGGCCCTGAATGCTGTCGTGGATCGTCTCGAATTCACCGCGCTCGGGTGGGAGGTGCGTTACGGAGGCAGTGACCCCGGAATGCTCACCGTCGATGCGGTCGTGAACTCCGCCGGACTGGGGGCTCAGGAACTCGCGCGTTCCACATCCGGATTTCCGCCCGCTCGGGTCCCGCCGCTCGTCTACGCCAAGGGCAGCTATTTCGGCTGCCTGGGCAAACCGGCGTTCACCCGGCTGATCTATCCGGCGCCCGTGGATGGCGGCCTCGGCACGCACCTCACGCTCGATCTCGCAGGCCGCATGCGGTTCGGGCCGGATGTCGAATGGATCGAGACGCTCGACTATGAGGTCGATCCCGCACGCGCGGAATCGTTCTATGCCTCGATCCGTCGCTTCTGGCCGGCGCTGCCCGACGGAGCGCTCGTGCCGGATTACGCGGGCATTCGGCCGAAGCTCACAGGACCCGGTGAGAGGGCCGCGGACTTCCTGATCGCGGGCCCGCCGGAGCACCGCCTGCCGCGCCTGGTCGCCCTGTTCGGGATCGAGAGCCCCGGTCTGACCTCGGCGCTGTCCCTTGCCGAGGAGGTCGCGGACCGGCTCGAGGAGTGATCCACCTACTCACGCGCTTCGCCGGGGTTCGAGCCCGCGGCGCAACGCCCGGGTGAGCGGGATCTCCACGAACCTGTAGACGAGCCAGGACGCGACGGCGGCGATCGTGAGCCCGAGGGCCAGGAACGCCAATGGCCCGGTTGTCGAGGCGGCGCCGGCGCCCTGCAGCAGCGCGCGTGTTCCCCGGAGAACGAACGGGTGGAGCAGGTAGAGCGCGTAGGAGGCGTCTCCAAGCGCCGCCCAGACCCGAGCCAGGCGGGTGTCATCGCGTGTGCGACCGTCGGCTCCAAGCCCGCACGCCGCGACCAGACAGGCCGCCGGAAGCCCCCAGCCGATCGCTCGCGCCATGCCGGCCGTCTCGGCGTCGCCCTGGGCGGCAAGCAGCGCCATCCCGGCCGTTCCGAGGGCGAGCCGCGGCACGAGGCCGAGTGTGACGCCCTCCGTTCGGATCAGACCCAGCACGACGCCAACGCCGAATTCCAGAAGGATCGGCTCAGTCCAGAACGCGAAGGGCTGTGGCAGCGGAGCAAGCCGCCCGATGACGACCAGGCCGACCAGTGCGCCGGCGACGGCCGAAACGGCGGCACGGCGCGGCAGGGCGATGGCCGCCGCGAACACGAGATAGAACATCATCTCGTAATTCAGGGTCCATCCGAGCGAATAGAGCGGCTGAACCAGGCCGTCCGGCCGCGCGACCGGGATGAACAGGTACGAGAGGGCCACGAAGCCCGGCGACAGGAGCGCATCGTTGAGCAGTGTCGGGGCCGCCAACGCCAGGACCAGGTAGGCTGTCGTGGTGAGCCAGTAGAGCGGGACGATCCGAGCCACCCGTCGGGCGAGGAAGACCCCGACGGCGCCGTTCCGGGCGAACAGGGTGCGGGAGGCGTAGACCATCACGAAGCCGGAGATGACGAAGAAGACGTCGACCCCCGCCGCCCAGGGGAAGAAAGCCAGGAGGCGGGACGCATCTCCCCCGGAGGGCTGGAGGAGACCGGCCTCGTGCTGGCCGTGAAGGACGGCAATCGAGAGCGCGGCTGCAGCCCTCAGGATCTGGATCGGGATGAGCTTCACGGGATACCGAACCGGTCCTTAGCGGACGCGAGCGTCGCGTGCACGTGGGCTGGCCGGACCCATGAGGCTGCCGGGGCACGGGGACGCATCTGCCAGTTTTCAAAGCAAAACCCATCGGACATGAACGGTTGTTCATGCTGCGCAGGCCATCATGCCGGGATGTTGCGGAACCGTAGCTGCCGCGACATCGTTCAACGCCCGATATACAGGAGACTGGACATGCGTAGATTGACTGCTGCTCTGTCAGCCGGAGTGATCTTCGGGGCGATCGCCGTCAATGCTCCTCCGGCCGCGGCCCAAACGGTCGAGATCGGGCCCGGGGGCGGGGTTGGTCTGGACCTTCGCAGCCCGCGCCAGCGCGACCGGGACGAGCTCCGCGAGGAGGCCCGACGGGAGCGGCAGTACGAGCGGCGCCGGGCTCGCCGAGACGACGATCTTGCCACCGGAACCGTGGGTTGCCGCGAGGTCACCATTCGGGAGCGCGACGAGGACGGGGACACGGTGACCCGCACGCGGCGCGACTGTCGCTGAATGCAGCGTTGAAGGAGGGCGTCCCGCGACGCCGCGGCCACAGGCTAGGCCGCGGTCGTCGCGCGCCGGATGATCTCCGCTTCGAGGCGTTCGAGGGCTACATCCCGGACGCTCAGCGTCCGAAGAATCCGGATGGTCCGTTCGAAGTAGTCGAGGCAGGTGCCGAGTTCGCCCGATGCACGCGCGATCCGGTCGGCCGTGTCCGCATCCGAGAGCCGTCCCGAGTAGCGCCTGTGAGCCTGGTTCGCGACAAAGGTGATGGCCCGGACCGATCCAGCATCGGTCGCGACCGTCACCCATCGCGCGACATAGGCTCCGGACAGCATCTCACGCCGCCATACGAGGAGCAGCTCCGAACGCGCCTTGTCGGCCGCGACCCGGAAGGCAATCCCGCGGCAGGTTCCGCCGCGGTCGAGTGCCAGCATGAGACCCGGGCAATCCGGGCTGC
>JAQGJJ010000123.1 GCA_028290695.1 Enterovirga sp.
CAGGGTCGTGGTCTTGCCGCAGCCGGATGGTCCGAGCAACGTCAGGAACTCGCCCGGCGCGACCGAGAGATCGATCCCGTCGACCGCGGGCTGACCCTGGAAGAGCTTGCGGATGCCCTTCAGCTCGACGGAGGGCTCAGCCACGACCGGAACTCCCGAAGATGAAATCGCCGACCCGGAAGAAGCGCTGGACGGCGAGCAGCAGAACGAGCGGGATCACGAGCGTCACGACGGCAACGGCCGCCAGCGTCGGCGTGAAGCCGAACTCGATGAAGTTGAGGATGGTCAGCGTCACCGGCCGGTGCTGCGCGCTCGAGAGGAACAGGCCGATGCTGTAATCCGTGAAGGACTGGATGAACGCGAAGGTCGCACCGGCAAAAAGCCCGCCCTTGATGAGCGGCAGGGTGATCTCGCGCAGCACCACGGACGGCGTCGCCCCGAGGCTGAGTGCCGCGTCCTCGACCCGGATCGGCATGGTGCCGAGCCCGATCGCGGTCATCCGGACCACGAAGGGCAGGCAGATGATCACGTGCCCGATCACCAGCGCCGGCAGGCCGAACAGCCCGCCGAGGCCGAGGAGTTGCAGCACGAGCAGGAGGCCGATCCCGGTCACGAGCGCCGGCAGGATGAGGGGGCTGAGCGAGAAGGCGAGCAGCGCCGCCCGGCCCGGGAACCGGTACCGAACGAGGCCGAAGGCGAGCGGCGCCCCGAGCAGCAGCGAGGCGAGCGTCGACGCCGTCGCGAGCTGGAGGCTGAACACGAGCGGGTCGATCCAGCGTGGGTCGAACACCTGCCCCCACCATTGCAGGGAGAAGCCGACCGGCGGGAATCGCGACTGGTTGCTGGCGTTGAACGACACCGCGGCCGTGATCAGGATCGGGCCGAGCATGAACACGTAGATGAGCAGCACGAGGAGCCGCAGCCCCCACCAGGGCAGCGTCGCGCGGCGGAAGACGGAGCGGCCCATCAGGCGGCCTCCGCCCGTCGTCGCGAGCCGATCGCCGTGCCGATCAGCATCAGGCCGGCCGCGCTGACGATCAGCAGCACGCTCATGGCCGAGCCGAGCGACCAGTCCAGGATGGTGAGCATCAGGTTGTAGATCTGCGTCGCCATCACGGGCGTCGCGGGTCCGCCCAGGATCTGCGGCGTCGCGTAGGCGCTGATGGCGAGCGCGAAGGCGAGCAGGAAGGCCCCCGCGATGCCGGCCGACGACAGCGGCAGCGTCACGGACAGGAAGGTGCGGGTGCGGGATGCACCGAGGCTCATGGCGGCCTGCTCGAGGCGCGGGTTCACGCCGTTCAGGGCCGTCATGATGGTGATGATGCCGTAGGGCAGCAGGGAATGGGTGAGCCCGAGCACGATGGCGCCCGAGGAGGGAAGGAACTGGTAGGGCTGGTCGATGATGCGGAGCGCCCGGAGCGCGTCGTTCAGCGCCCCTTCGCGGTTCAGCACGACCCACCAGCCGTAGGTCCGCACCACGACGCTCGCCAGGAGCGGCGACAGCGAGAGCGCCATCAGGACCTCCTTCCAGCGGCTCGTCGTGCGGGACAGGAAGAAGGCGAGCGGATAGGCGATGACCACCACCAGCGCGCCGACCGCCGCCCCGATCGTGAAGGTGCGGATGATCGCGTTCACGTACAGCGTGCGCCGGAACAGGACCTGGTAGTTCTCGAGCGTGACCTCGTCGGTGAGCGCCTGCGCTTCCGACTTCAGGAAGCTGGCGGTCAGCAGGAACGCGTTCGGGATCGCGAAGAACACGAACAGGAATGCGGTCGGGACGAGGACCAGCAGAAGGGGAACGAGCTTTCTCGGCATCGCGTATGTCGCCTCGGACGGGCCGGCAGCCGCGCTGAAGCGGCTGCCGGAGAAAGTCCTAGCTGGCCATGATGTCCTGCCAGGTCTCGGTCCAGGGCCGGACCTGGTTCGCCAGGTACTCGACATCCGGGAAGGTGAGCTTGGACATCTTCTCCTCCGTCGTCACCTGCTGCTCGACATAGTCGGCCGGCAGGTCCTTCAGGTCGGGCCGCGCAGGGCTGCAATTGTAGGCGAGGCAGAAGTCGCGCTGGATGTCCGGCTCGAGCCGGAAGTTCAGGAACTCGAAGGCGAGCTTCTTGTTCTTGGCGCCGATCGGGATCGACGAGGTCGAGGCGAGCGACACCGTGCCCTCCTTCGGAACCGTCATGGCGAGCGGCAGGCCGCGCTTGATGTAATACACGGAGCGCGCGCTCCAGTACGGCGCGATCCAGACCTGGCCGTTCTCGAAATACGGCACGGCGGCCGCCGAGGTGTCGACCGTCGGGCCGAAATAGGGCTTCAGCCCCTTCAGGAGCTTCCAGGCCTCGTCCATCTGGCGCTCGTTGCCGCCCTTCGCCTTGGCGCCCATCAGCAGCGCGTAGGCCGCGAGCTCGAAGTTCGCCATGCCGTGCGTCAGGACGCGGCCCTTGATCTCCTCGCCGTAGGTCTTCTGCGCCTCCCAGTAATCCAGCCAGGATTCCGGCTTCTTGATCTTGTCCTTGTTCCACACGAGCGCGGTGTACTGATAATACGGGATGATGCCGTTGGCCGGCATGATCTGGGCGCTCTTGCTGAACTGGTACTTGATGTTCGGGACCTCCTTCTCGGTCAGCATCTCGAGAACCTTCTCCTTGCCACCGAGAACGTTCTGGCTGGCCGTCATCTCGGCCGCGACGTCGAAGCCCGGGCTGCCGCGGCTCGCCCGGATCTTGGCGTAGTTCTGCACATGCGTGCCGGAGGAATCGTAGACGACCTTGCAGGAGAACTTCTTCTCGAACGGCTGCACGACCGTCCGCATGAAGATGTCCTGGAACTCGCCGCCGAAGGCTGCGACCGTCAGGGTCTCGTCGGCGCGCGCGACGATCGGCGGTGAAGCGATACCGGCCGCGAGGGTCGCGGCTCCGCTTTTCAGGATGGTGCGTCTGGACAGCGTCATCTCGTGACTCCTCTCAGGTGAAAGCCCCTCACGCGCGCAGGAGCTCGGTGAGGTTGTCGTCGGTCATCGGGCGGTTCCCGTCCTCGATCTCGTGGATCATGGCGATGAGCTTGCGGGCGGTCGGGCAGGGGACGCCATGCGCCTCGCCGATCTCCACCATGGGCAGGATCTGCACGTCGACCTCCGTCCGGCGCTTGCGCACGGCAAGGTCGCGCCACACGCCGGAATGCGTCTTGGCGTTCGGGCGGTTGAACGCCACCATGGCGTCGACCGAGGCCCTGGCAGCCTCTTCCGACGCCCCGGGCTCGAACGCCTTGGGATCGTAGCCGTTGAAGCCCTTCGGCACGATGCCGAGCTTCGCGGCCGAGGCGTTCACCTCCGCGCCGAGCTTGCGCCACAGCGGCAGCAGCTCCGGCCGGGCGAGGCAATCGGCGATGCCGAGCTGCCCCACGGCCTGCGCGAACAGGAAGGATCCGTAACCGAGCTTGCCCCAGAGGTAGGATTGCACGCTCTCGCTCATGATCGCGTCGGGCTCGAACCCGGCCGCGATCGCGGCGTGGAGCCGCCGCAGCCGGTCGCTGATGCGGCCGTCGAGCTCGCCCAGCACGAAGGCGCCGCGGTTCCCGTAGAGGATCTCGCCCGGCCCGTGCCAATCCGCGCCGAAATTGATGAACGCGCCGATCGTGCGCTCCAGGCCGACGATCCTGGCGATGATGTCCTCGCAGAGACCGTTCTGCAGCGACACGACGTAGCCGTCCGGGGCCAGGTGCGGCGCCAGCGCCTGCGCGGCCGGCTCCGTGTGGTGCGCCTTGGTGCACAGGAACACCGTGCTCCAGGTGCCGTCGAGTTCCTCGGGCGTGAAGGCGGGCGCGACGACCGTGAACTCGTCCACCGGCCCCGTGATCGTGAGGCCGCGGGCCGGGTCGCGGATCGCGGCCACGTGCTCGGGTACGACGTCCACGAAGGTGATGTCGTGGCCCGCGCGCTTGAGAAACGCGCCGACGGTGCCCCCGATGGCACCCGCGCCCCAGACCAGAATACGTTCGCTCATCTCGGTGTGACTCTCCTCATGCGACCGCCGCGAGGGCGGCGTTCGCCTGGCCCAGGGCATAGGCTACGCGGTTGCGGGCCCGCAGGGCCGCAACGGCCAGGAAGCGCGCCGCCTCCGATCCGGGCGGAGCCGCGGCGAGGCGGCGGATCGGATCGAGCACCGGGAACGGCGATTGCGCCAGCGCCGGGTCCGGCTCGAAGAGGTCGCCGCTCGTGTAGTCAATCGGCACGAAGGCGCGCGACACCGCAACCAACGCGCGGTTGAGCGCCTCCGCGTCCGGGCCCGGGGAGGCAGCACCGGCCCGGGCCACCAGCGCAGCGGCGCCGGACCGCAGCCTCTCGACGCTCTCCGCCAGCGGCGCGAGGTCCAGGGCGTCGCCGACCCGGCCGGACAGGTCGGCCAGTTCGTCCGCGAGGCCCGAAGCCGCCGCTCCGTAATCGAGCGGCAGGACCGGGTCCGTGAGGAGCCGCCAGATCGCGTGCACGTAGACCCGCGTGTCCCGGACCAGGAGGTCCGGGTCCATCTTGTCGAGCGTGTCGTCGGGCGTGTGCCACCACCAGCCGAAGCCCGCCCCCTTGCGGCCGCTCCCGCCGCCGAACACCGCCGCCATCGGGTTTTCGGCCCCGACCGGCTGCTCGCCGATGCCCATGAACAGGGACGGGATGCCGATGCCCCAGAAGGACTGGTCGCCGGCCCGGCTCATCCGGTGGCCGTCGAGCTCCTGCCCGCCCTGCGCCCGCACCGCCTCGGCCGCGAGCCCGCGCAGCTCGGCGGAGGAGAGCGCGTCCGACATCACGGTGTTGCCCTTCGCGCCGGTGGAATCGACGTTCACGTGGGCGGCGCAGCGCGCCGCGAGCTCACCCCAGCGGGTGTCGGCATACCAGGTCGAGCCGGCATAGCGGCCGTGCGAATGGCCGGACCAGAAGCACAGCCTGAGCCCGCGCCGCCAGCCTCGCCGCTGCTCCGCGAGAAGGCGCGCAACCTCCAGCATGGTGGCGTTGGCGCCGCCGTTGTCCATGACCCCGAGATACCAGGTGTCGTGGTGGCCGGAGAACATCACGAAGGGCCCGTCCGGGCCGCCGTCCGGAGCGTCCAGATCCGCTTCCAGCAGCGGGATCTGCCGCCAGCCGGTATCGACCTCGGCGTGGAGGGTCGCCTCCACCGCCTCGCCGGCCTGCAGGCGCGCCTTCAGGGCGTCGCCGTCGGCCTTGCGGATGCTGAGCACGGTCGTGCGCGGCAGCCTGTTGCGGGTGGCGTCCGTCGGGTTTCCCCAGACCGGCGAGATGCACATCTCGTGCAGGTGCTCGTGCGGGCTGATGTGGATCTGGCCGATCGCCCCGGCCTCGGACGACCGGAAACTCGCGCCCGGATTGGCGATGCCCTCCAGCAGCACGATCTTTCCGGCGACGTCGATCCTGGCGAAGTCCTCCGGCCGGCCCGCTCCGCCATAGACGAGGCCGCCCCGGAGGCCGCCCTCGGGCGACGGCCGCGAGAAGGAATGCGTGATGCAGCCGGGAGAGGCGCCGGCCACCTCGAGCCCGGCCTTTCCCGGAAGGCTGATATAGGCGTCGTGCCGGATGAGGTTCGTCCGGAAGCCGTATTCGTCCAGCCGCGCCTGGAGGTAGCGGAAGCTCTCGTATTCCTGCGGGGTTCCGGACAGCTTCTCGCGCCGGGCGAACTCGGCGAGATGCGCCATCATGCGGTCGGCGCTCACCGCGCCGCAGAGAGCATCGATCATGTCCTGGCTCACGGGGCCTCCCGCCGTTCGTGGTCGAGCGCGAAGAAGGGCGTTCCTTCGAGTTCCGGTTCGGCAAAAGCCTCGAGCTCGCGCGTCAGGTGCCCGATGTCCTCGCGAAACAGGGCCTTGACGATCTCGCTCGACAGCTTCTCGGCCCCGACCTCCACGCCCGGAACGTCGCCCGACAGCTGCCGGTGGCTGAGATGGGCAGCGTAGTTGAAGAGATGGACGCGCGACAGGGCCGGGCAGGCGCCGGGGTCGCGCTCGATCAGCTCGAAGGCAGGCCCGAGATAGGGATAGCGGGCGAGATCGGGCCGCCGCAGCTCGGCGGGCGGCACGTGGCGGTCGCCCCAGGTCGCCGCCATCGGGGCGAGACCCGCGAGTTCGGGGGTCGCACCTAGGTCGATGCGGAAGCCGGTTCCGAGGATCAGGAAATCGACCCGCCGGTCCGGCTCCTCGCCCGTGACGCGGAGGCGCACGCCCTCCTCCGACCGGGTGGCCGACAGGATCGGCGTGCCGAGGTGGATGCGGAAGTTGCGGTGCCTGATCGTGCGTCGCACCGTTTCGTGCGGGGGCGGCGACTGCATGTCCTCGAGGTAGACGCTGAGCGCCCAGCGCTGCGCGTCGTCGAGCCCTTCCCAGCCGAGGAAGAAGCCCGGGTTGGACGTCCCGCGGCTCTTGTTGACCTGAGGCAGGACCTCGCGTCGCACGAACATCTCGACCAGGGCGGCGCCCGCTTCAAGCGCGGTCGCGGCATTGTCCCAGGCCGAGGCGCCACCGCCCATCACGGCCACGTGGCGCCCGTTCAGCGCGTCGAAATCGATCCCCTCCGCGCTGTGCGCGGCGTGGCTCGGAAACAGGGCCGGGTCGATCGTCTCGGGGATGTGGAGACCGCCCGTGCCGCCCCGGCCCGTCGCGAGCACGACGTGCCGCACGTACCGGGTGGTGTCCCGGCCGGCCTCCATGATCCGCACACGGAGCAGGTCCCCGGCGGGCTCGATCGCCGTGACGGCACGATCGTTCGCGACCGGAAGGTCTAGCACCCGGGTCAGCCAGGCGAGGTACTCGGCCCACACCCCGTTCGGGATCTTGTACAGCGCCTCCCAGCCGGCAGCGGTCTCGCGCGCCTCGTACCAGGCCCGGAAGGTCAGGGACGGGATGCCGAGCGCCGGCCCGGTCAGGTGCTTCGGCGACCGCAGGGTCTCCATGCGGGCGAAGGTGGTCCAGGGCCCCTCTCGGCCGGCCGCCGCGCGGTCGACGATCTCGAGCCGGCGCACCCCCTTCATGATGAGAGCCGCCGCGGCCGCGATGCCGAGCATTCCGGCTCCGACCACGAGCACGTCGAGCGCGGGCGAGCCGTCCGGCGCAGCCACGGTCGCGGGCCAGTTCGCGGGCGGCAGGTTGAGGCAGGTCAGGTCGTGGCGCACGCGCCAGGCATGGGCGGCGAGGCCTCGCGCCGAGCGGGCGCCGGGCAGGCCGCCGGGGCGGCCCGGGCCGACGCGTCTCCCGCTCGCCACGCTGGCACCCGGCATGATGGTCAGCCCTCCGTTCTCGTCCGCGCCTTGCGGCGATCCTGAAGGGTGAGCCAGGCCATGTAGGGCGGAATGAACCACGGCCTGCCGGTATAGAACGGCACGGCCGGGGGCGGGCGGAAATCGAGCGCGGAGGATCCGTCCTGCCCGAGCACCTGGAGGGCGGCCTTTCGGCCGGCCCAGCGGGCCCACACCACCCCGGAGCCGCAATAGCCCGTGGCGTACCGCATCCCGTCCCGGCTGAAGATGCGCGGAACCATGTCGCGGTTCATCGCCACGTAGCCGAACCAGCTATGGGTGATCTCCGTCTCGGCGAGCTCCGGAAACAGCTCCACCATCGTGGCCCGGAGGCGATCGGTCGGCTCGGACGGATCGCCCGCCCGGGTTCCGTCGCGGCCGCCGAACAGGATGCGGGTGCCGTCCGGGGAGGGCCGGTAGTAGTAGCTGAGGTTGCGCGTGTCGGAGATCATCATCCGGCGCGGCATCAGCTCGCCCATGAGGTTCGGCGACAGCGGCTCGGTCGCGATGATGCGGCTCCTCAGCGGCACCAGGCGACGCCGCAGCCAGGAGTTCGAGCCGTCCGTGTAGCCGTTGGTGCCGACGATCACGTCGCGCGCCTTGACGGTACCGCGCGAGGTGGTGACCCGGTAGCCGTCCGCTTCCTGGACGATGCCGGATATCGCGGTCTCGGCGTGCAGGACGGCGCCGGCCGCGAGGGCGACCCGCAGCATCTCGGCGTGGAGCTTGCCCGGATGGAGGCCGCCGATGTCCATGCGGACGTTGCCGCCGTAATAGTAGCGCGTGCCGAGCACGTCACGCTGCTCCGAGCGCGGCACCGCGTAGGCCTCGATGCCGAAGGCCTCGCGCAGGTAGTCGGCGTCCCGGGCGAGGCCGTCATAATCGCCCGGTGCGGCCGCGCCCGCGAACCGCCCGGTGAGCGCGAAGTCGCACGCGATCTTCTCCTCCGCGATGAACCGGTACAGGTCCTCGCGGGCGAGCTTCGATTCGGCCAGGATCGCCTTGGCCCGCTCCTCGCCGAAGCTCCTCGTCATCTCGGCGAGGCTCGGGCGGAGGTTGCCGCTGGTGATGCCGCCGTTGCGGCTGGAGGCGCCCTCCCCCGGCCGCTGCCGGTCGAAGACCAGAACCGAGCGGCCGGCGCGGGCCAGCGTGATGGCGGCGCTGAGCCCCGTGTAGCCGGCGCCTACGACGACCACGTCGGCGGTTTGCGCGACCGGCACCGGCACCGTCGTGCGAAGCGGTGCGGCATCCCACCAGTACGGATCGGACTTCATCGCTCTCGCATCCCGTCTAGGCGGCCGTGAACTTCTCGATCCCGTAGAGCGTGTTCACGACCAACAAGGTCGCGACCGCGATCAGCATCTGGACGGTCGAGACCGCCGCGATGGAGGGATCGAACTGGTTCTGCATGTAGCTGAGCATGATCACCGGCAGCGTGTTCGTGGCCGAGGACCCGAAGAAGAAGGAGAGCGGCAGGTTGTCGAGCGAGATCAGGATCGCGAACAGCCCGCCCGCGAAGATGCCGGGCCGGATGAGCGGCAGCGTCACGTGAACCAGCGTCTGCGTCCGGGAGGCGCCGAGCACCGCGGCGGCCTCCTCGAAATCGGGCGGCAGCGACCGGTACACGGCGAGCGCGGTGCGGGCGACATACGGGATCGCCACCACCGTATGGGTGATGAGGAGCGCCGTCAGCGAGATGCCGAACCCCATGGCGGACAGGAGGTAGAGCAGCGAGAAGCCGAGCACGATCGCCGGAACCGAGATCGGCGCCAGGAGCAGGTTCGCGACCAGCGCGGCGGCGGCGCTGCGCGAGCGCGCCGCCCAGAGCGCGGCCGGCACGCCGAGCGCGGCGCCCAGGATCGCCGAGCCCACCGCGACCTCGATGGACACGATCAGCGAGTCGATGAACGGCTTGTACTCGAGGATCCGAGCGTACCAGCGCAGGCTGTAGCCGGGCAGCGGAAAGGTGATGAACGAGGCCGAGGAGAACGACACCCAGACCACGGCCACGATGGGCACAAGGAGGAACACCAGAAACAGGGCCGCGTAGAGCCCGAGCGCCCAGGCGGCCCAGTTCGGCCGCGCCCGGCGGCGCACGAGCCCGCGCGGGGCGGATGCCATGGCGGCGCTCACTGCTTCACTCCCTCGCGCCGCACGAAGCGTGCCTGAAGGGCGAGGCACACGAGCGCGAACAGCAGCAGCACGTTGCCCATGGCGGCCGCGAAGGCGACGTCCTGGGTGAGGTTGAACTGCTGGTAGATGAGCAGCGACAGCGTCGTGACCTTGCCGCCCCCGAGCAGCAGCATCGTCAAGAACGAGCCGTTGGTCAGGACGAAGACCAGGATGCAGCCGGTCGCGATGCCGTCCAGGCTGAGCGGCAGGGTGATGCGCAGGAAGGTCGCGATCTTGCCGGCGCCCAGGATGCGGGCGGATTCCTCGAGCCGCACGTCCACGCCCTGCAGCACGGACGTGATGGACAGAACCATGAAGGGCGCGAGCACGTGGACGAGCCCGATATACACCATCACGGGCTGGTTCAGGATGTCGAGCGGACGGTCGATCAGCCCCGACTGGACGAGCCAGGTGTTGAACAGCCCGCGCCGGGCGAACAGCACGTTCCACCCGAATGTCCGCATGATGATCGAGGTCAGGAGCGGCGCGATCAGGCAGAACACGATCAGCCCGTTCCAGCGGCCCGCATACCGGACCATGAAATACGAGACCGGGTAGCCGACCAGGAGGCAGACCAGGGTGGTGACGGTCGCGACCCGGAAGGTCTCGATCAGGATGCCGGCGTAATAGGCGTCCGTCAGAAGCTTGGTGTAGTAGGCGAAGATCCCGTGCGCGGCGGTTTCCGGCCCGGTCACGCTGCGCAGCACGTTGGCGCCGAGCGGCACCACGAAGAACACGGCCAGGAACAGAAGAGCCGGCCAGGTCCAGCTGATCCGGGCGAGTCGGAAGCGCCCGCTGCGGCGGGTCCGGATCGGGGGCGCCGGCTCGGACAGGGCCCGGGAGCTCATCGGGCGGACCTCATGGCGACGGCCGCTCGCCGAGCAGGATCGCCGATTGCGCCGACCAGCTGAGGCCGACCATGCCGTCGGCCGGCACCGTCGCGCGCGACTGCGTGTAGATGAAGACCGGCTCGTCCTGGCCGGCGACGACGAGCTCGTAGGCGTAGTAGCTGCCGCGGAACACGACGTCCTGCACCTTGGCCATGAGGGCCGATCCGCTCGGCGGGCCGATCCTCAACCGCTCGGGCCGCACCGCGAAGCTGACCCGCCGGCCCGTCGCGAGCCCGCTGTCGCCCGCAAGCCGGGCCTCGCCGCCGCGGTCGAGAGCGACAGTCCACTCTCCCGCGCCCGCCTCGCCCTTCACGATGCCCTCGAAGATGTTCGCGGTGCCCAGGAACTCGGACACGAACCGCGTGCGGGGCCGCTCGTACACCTCCGTCGGCGTGCCGATCTGGACGATCTCCCCCTCGGACATCACGGCGACCCGGTCGCTCATCGTGAGCGCCTCCTCCTGGTCGTGCGTGACCAGGATGGACGTGATGCCGAGCCGCCTCTGGATCTCGCGGAGCTCGAACTGCATGCGCTCGCGCAGGTTCTTGTCGAGCGCGCCGAGCGGCTCGTCGAGGAGCAGGATGGCCGGGTCGGTCACGAGCGATCGCGCCAGCGCGACACGCTGCTGCTGCCCGCCCGACAGCTGGTGAACCGACCGGTCCTCGAACTGTGCCAGCCGCACGAGGCCGAGCATCTGGCGCACGCGGGCCAGCCGGTCCGCCGCGCCGACGCCCCGCATCTTGAGCCCGAACGCGATGTTCTCGGCGACGGTCATGTGCGGGAACAGGCTGTAGTTCTGGAACACCATCCCGAGCGCCCGCTTGTTGGGCGGGAGCTCGGTCACGTCGCGTTCGCCGATGAACACGCTGCCGGTTTCCGGCATCTCGAAACCCGCGATGATGCGCAACGTCGTGGTCTTGCCGCAGCCCGACGGCCCGAGCAGCGCCAGCATCTCGCCGGCCCGGACGTGCAGGCTCAGGGGCTTCAGCGCCTGCACGTCGCCGAAGCTCTTGCTGACGCTCTCGAGGCGGAGCGGAACGGATGCGCTCATGCGGCGTCTCCCGTCCGGAGAAGGTGGCGGAGGTGCGGTCCCATCGCGAGCGGGCTCAGAGATGCCGGTCGAGCTGCACGGCCCCGATGATCCAGAGGACCTTCGTCACCGTGCCGGTCGGATTGCGCAGGGTGTGCGGGCGCGAGGAATCGAACACGAAGCTGTCCCCCTCCGACAGCAGCGCCTCCTCGTCCCCGACCCGCAGCAGGAGATCGCCCGACAGGATCAGCCCGCCCTTTTCGGCCGGGTAGCGCATCGGCGCGTCGCCCGAGCTGCCGTGCGGCTCGATGTTGAGGATCATGAACTGCAGATTGTGCTGCCCGCCCGAGGACAGGAGCTCCTTCGAGATCTGCCCGAGCTCGAGCCGCGGCCGACGGGCCAGGCGCCGCACGAAGGCGGGATCCACCATCCGGCGGGGCGGCTCCTGGAACAGCTCGCTCACCTCCGCGCCGAGCGCGCGCCGGATGCCGGTCAGGACGCGCAGCGACGGATTGCTCAGGTCGCGCTCGACCTGGCTCAACATGCCGACCGAGACGCCGGACGCCGCCGCGACCTCCTGCAGCGACATCCCCTTCTCGGTCCGGATCCGCCGGATCACGCTGCCGACGCTGGCCGGTTTCGGCTCCGCCGGCTCCGGCTCCCCCACGCCCGATCGCTTCGCCGCTTGCTGCGCCACGCCCGTTCAATCCTGCTGCGAAGGTGATCACGAGTTATTCAATATGTTGAATGTTTCGGCGTGACAACGCGTGACCCGGCCGGGCTCCCGGGGGAGGTGTGGAGATCTCGCTGCACGGGGACGTCCATGCGCCCCGATCAGCAACCTGCGTGCCAGGACAGAGCGCAGGCGGGGCCGTCCCGGTTGGCCTGGCAATCGCATCGGAGCTCGCGGGAGGCCTCGACAGCCCATTCCGCGTGCGCTGCCGCAAGTTTCAGTCGCTTGCTTTCACTTTCACGATATTGAATGATCCCGGCGCGGCATTGCCGGCCGCCTCACAGACAGGAGCACGGAATGCGCAAGACTGCGAGTCTGGGACGGGTGGTCGGATTTGTCGTGCTCGCCTCCTCGGCCGCGTGGTCCGGCGCGGCCGGCGCGGCCGACCTGACGGTCGGGGCCTTCGGCGGCGTATGGGAGCAGAGCCTGCGCAAATGCGTGATCGCTCCCTTCGAGGCGAAGTCCGGCAAGAAGGTCGACGTCGTGCTGGGCGCTCCCGTCCAGTGGCTGAACCAGATCTCCGCGAGATCGGCCAAGCCGCCGATGGACGTGATCTATCTGCCGACAGAGAACGCGCTCGACGCGATCGGCCGCGGCCTCGTGGACAAGTTCTCGGCCGACAAGGTGCCGAACATGGCAGATCTCGATCCGCAATTCGCGGCCATCGGGGACGGCTACGGCACCGTTCACAACTACGGCGCGATGGGCATCATCTTCAACAAGTCCACCGTGAAGGATCCGCCCAAGACCTGGAAGGAGTTCGTGGACGGGACGATCGCCGGCAAGTGGAAGGCCACGATGCCGAACATCAACTACCCGTCCGGCGGCCTGACCATCTCGGTCTGGCAGTTCGCCGAGATGAACGGCGGCAGCATCGACAACGTCCAGCCCGGCCTCGACCTCGTCAAGAAGATGCGCGGCTCCGGCAATCTCAGCTTCTGGAGCGACCCGAACCAGGTGCTGAACGGCCTGAAGAGCGGCGACGTCGACATGGCCCTGTACTGGGATGGCCGGGCCTGGTCGTTCATCGACGACGGCAACAAGGAGTTCGACTACTACAACCCGAAGCCGGGTGCGGTGGTCGCCATGACCTGGATCCAGAAGGTCAAGAACGGCTCCGACCTGGCCTACGACTTCATCAACACCGCGCTGTCGAAGGAGGCGCAATCCTGCTTCGGCTCGGCGATCCGCTACGGCGTCGCCAGCAGCAAGGCGACCTTCGGGCCGGCGGTCGAGCACCAGATCACCAAGATCAAGGAGCTCGTGTTCCCGCCCTTCAAGGAGATCCCGTCGCGCCAGGCGAAGTGGGTCGAGATGTGGAACAAGGAAATCCGCTGAGGCGCGACGCGCCCGCCGCTTTCATCATAAGGGACCGGCTTCCGCCTGCGGGAGCCGGTCGGAGGCAGAGTTCATGAGCTATCGCGTGGGCGTCGATATCGGCGGCTCCTTCACTGATTTCGCGCTGTTCGACGAGGACACCAAGGACCTCAAGAGCCTGAAGGTGTTCTCCCGCCCGGACCAGCCGGGCGCCGAGGTGCTGGAAGGCGTGCGCCTGGTCGGCGAGCGCTACGGCATCGCGCCGGCGGACATCACCTATTTCACGCACGGGACGACGGTGGGCATCAACACCGTCATCCAGCGCAAGGGCCTGAAGCTCGCGCTGTTCACGACCGAGAACTTCCGGGACGTCCTCGAGCTCGCCCGCCTCAAGATCCCGGACATGTACAACCTCCTGTCCAAGCGGGCCGAGCCCCTGATCCCGCGCGACCTCGTCTACGGCATTCCGGGCCGGGTCCTGGCCGACGGCCAGGTGAAGCAGGATCTCGACGAGGCCGCCCTGGCGGACGCCGTCGCCAAGGCCCGGGCGGCCGGCGCGGAGGGGATCGTCGTGTCCTTCCTCCATTCCTACCGCAACGACGCGCACGAGCAGCAGGCGAAGGCCGCGATCACCCGCATCGCGCCCGGGCTGCCGGTGTTCTGCTCGAGCGAGACCTGGCCGATCATTCGCGAATACGAGCGCACCATCACGGCCGTGATCGGCGGCTATGTGCAGCCCCGGGTCGCCCATTACCTCGGCTCGCTGCAGCAGGCCCTGAAGGATGCCGGCGTCGCCGCCGATCCGCGCCTGACGAAGTCCAACGGCGGGGTCATGACCGCCGAGCAGGGCAAGAGCGAGTGCGTCCAGATGATCCTGTCCGGCACGGCGTCGGGCGTGATCGGAGCGGCCTACGTGGCGGAGGTCTGCGGCATCCCGCGCTGCATGAGCCTCGACATCGGCGGCACCTCGGCCGACGTCGCGATCATCATCGACGGGCAGCCGCAGTACGGCGTCGGCGAGAAGATCGGCGACTTCCAGATCTTCATCCCGTCCGTGTCCGTGTCCTCCATCGGCGAGGGCGGCGGCTCGATCGCCTGGGTGGACGGCCAGGGCGTGCTCCGGGTCGGACCGGAGAGCGCCGGCTCCCGGCCGGGCCCCGCCTGCTACGGGCGCGGCGGCACGCGGGCCACCATCACGGACGCCTTCGTGGCGCTCGGGCTCATCGGCCATGCAGATCTCGGCTACAACGCCGTGCAGATCGACGTCGCCAAGGCCCGCGGCGTGGTCGGCGAACTCGCCGCGAAGCTCGGCACCAGTGTCGAGGAAACCGCCGAGGCGATCATCGAGATCGCGGTCTCGGGCATGTATTCGGACGTGTCGGGCCTCGTGTCGCGCTTCGGCGTCGACCCGCGCGAGTTCTCGCTCCTGGCCTTCGGGGGCGCCGGTCCCATGATGGCCTGCTTCCTGGCGCGCGAGCTGCGCATGAAGGAGATCGTGGTGCCGCTGACGCCCGGGGTGCTGAGCGCGCTCGGCGGCCTCATCGCGGACCTGAAGAACGACTTCATCAAGACGGTCTACCTCGATCTCGCACCCGGAACCGACGCGGTGATCCGGTCCGAGTTCGCGGCCCTGCGGGAGCGCGCGCTCGACTGGCTCCGCCGCGACCAGGGCTACGCGGGCGAGTACAAGCTCTCCTACTCGGCCGAGATGCGCTATCGCGGCCAGTCCTTCGAGATCGACACGACGCTGGACGGGGCCGCGGTCGAGGCGGGCGACCTCGCCGCGCTCGGCCAGGCGTTCCACGTCGAGCACGAACGTATCTACGGCCATTCCGACCCGCATGCCGCGATCCAGGTCGTGACGGTCCGGCTGGTCATCGCCGGCAAGACCAAGAAGCCGGAGATCCCGCGGCGCGAGCTGCAGCCGGGACCGGCCGAGAAGGCCGGCGAGATCGAGGTCTATCTCGACGGCCAGACGCGCCGGGTCGGCCTCTACCACCGCAAGGCGCTCCTCCCCGGGCAGACGCTCGACGGGCCGGCCGTGGTCGCTCAGGACGATTGCACCACCGTCGTGCCGCCGGCTTTCACCCTCAGCGTGGACGCCTACGGCAACCTTCGCATCACGTCGGGAGCGCTCCAGTGAAGATCGACAACACGACGCTCCAGGTCCTGGCGAATTACTGCGCCGCGGCCGCCGAGAGCATGGGCTGGACGCTCATGCGGACCGCCCACTCGACCTTCGTCAAGGAGACGGAGGACTTCTCCTGCCAGGTCCTGACCAAGGAGGGCCTGACGGTCGCCTCGCCCAAGACCTTCGGGGCCACCTGGTACACGGGTCTCGATTACGGCGGCGTCATCGGGGCCTTCGACTACCAGGAAGGCGACATCTGCTGCGTGTCGGATCCCTATTCGGGCTTCGTCGCCACGCACGCGCCCGACCTGCACATCTGGAAGCCGGTGTTCCGGGACGGCGAGCTCGTCTGCTTCGTCGGCAACCACATCCACAACACCGATGTCGGCGGCGCGGTGCCGGCATCGCTGTCCCGCAGCCTGACCGAGGTGCACCAGGAAGGGCTGCGCATCCCGCCGATGCGGCTCATGCGGGGCGGCGTCATGAACGACGACCTCCTGCGCATCATCGCCACCAACGTGCGGCTGCCCGAGCAGAACTGGGGCGACCTCAACGCCCAGATCGCCTGCGTGAACGTGGGCGAGCGCAAGGTCCAGGAGATCATCGACCGCTTCGGCGTGGAGGCCTTCACGTCCGGCCTCGGCCAGCTTCTCGATTACGCCGAGAACCAGGCCCGGGCCGTGATCCGCGACCTGCCGGACGGCGAGTACTTCTTTGCCGATTACGCGGACGAGGATCAGGCCGGCGGCTATCCGGTGCGGATCGCCGTGACGCTGAAGATCCACGGCGACACGCTCACGGTCGACTACACGGGCTCCGACCCGCAGCTCGTATCCTCGCTCAACATGCCGACCGGCGGCAACGAGCGCCATTCGCTCGCCATGGTGGGCTGCGTCTACGCGCTCTACTGCCTCGACCCGACCATCATGCTGAACCACGGCATGGTGCGACCCTGCCGGGCCATCCTGCCGCCCGGCACGGTGATGAACGCCGTGCAGCCGGCCGCGGTCGGCATGCGCAGCCTGATGTCGAACCTCGCCCAGACGGTGACGATCGGCGCCTTCGCCCGGGTCAGGCCCGACCGGCTGCCGGCCTCGCCCGGCAGCGGCGTCTCGATCATGAACGTCAAGACCTCGACCCGCGACGGCAAGACCGTGATGGCCTCGATCGGCCCGGTCGGGGGCGGCGCCGGCGGCGGCCCGTTCCGGGACGGTGCCGAGGGCTGCGGCGCCAACATGTCCTATCTCAAGAACACGCCGGTCGAGATCAACGAGGCCGAGGTGCCGATCGAGATCCGGCGCTACGGCATCGTGCCCGATTCCGGCGGTCCCGGCCTGCACCGGGGCGGCTCCGCGGCCGAGATGGAGTTCCAGCTCTTCGCGCCGCAATCCATGGTGACGGCCCGCAACCGCGACCGCTCGGTATTCTCCTCCTGGGGGCTCAAGGGCGGCATGTCGGGCCGCGTCTCGCGCTTCGCCCGCAACCCGGACACGGAGAGCTGCCTCGAGCTCGGCTCGACCGACATCGTCAATTGCGACCCGGGCGACGTCATCCTGATCCAGGGACCGGGCGCGGGTGGCTACGGCTCGCCGCTCGACCGGCCCGCGGAGCTGGTCGCGACGGATGTCCGGCGCGGCTTCGTGTCCGAGCGCAGCGCGCGCGAGGATTACGGCGTGGTGCTGGACGCGGCCCTGGCCGTGGACGACGCCGCGACCGCGAAGCTGCGGGGCGAGCTGTCGCGACGGCGGACAACGGAGGAATTCGGCCACGGACCCGGCCGCATCGCCTTCGAGAAGGTCTGGAGCAAGCCGCGCTACGACGCGCTGACCCATCTCCTGACGGAGGTCCCGGTGACCTGGCGCTATTTCGTCAAGCATCAGATCTTCGCGGCCATCGGCCAGGAGCCCGCTCCTTCGGTCGGCGGCGGAAGCGACGTCTACGCGGCCTATGCGGCCGTCACGAAGCGCTTCGGCGACCTCCCCGCCGTGCCCGAGCCCGGGCGCGCCGCGATCGCGGCCGAGTAGACCCGCGGCGGCCGCCACCCGGCGGCCGGCGTCGCCGTCGCCACCAGGCGGCGGCTCCGAACCCTCACGGAGACATGTCCAGGTGAACGCGCAGGTGACCACGCCGTCCGCGATGCTGTTCAGCCCCTTCCAGCTCCGGGGCGTGACCTTTCCGAACCGCATCGTGATCGCCCCGATGCAGATGTACATGACCGGCCCGGACGGGCTGATGACGGACTGGCATTTCCAGCATCTCGCCAAATACGCGGTCGGCGGCGCCGGCACCGTGATGACCGAGGCGCTGATCGTCGACCCGATCGGGCGCAACACCTACGGGGACGCCGGCATCTGGTCGGACGACCATATCGGGCCGCTCGCCCGCGTGGCCGAGTTCCTCAGCCGGCACGGCGCGGTTCCGGCCGCGCAGCTGCACCACGCGGGGCCCAAATCCTCGCGCCAGCGCCCGTGGGAAGGGCTCGGCCCGCTCGGCGAGGCCGAGGCGGCCCGGGGCGAGGCGCCGTGGCAGCCGGTCTCGTCCAGCGCGAGCCGCACGATCGCCGGCTGGCACCAGCCGCGCGCCATGAGCACGGACGAGATCAAGCGGCTGGTCGAGGCCTATGGCGAGGGCGCGAAGCGGGTCCACCGGGCGGGCTATGACGTGCTCGACGTCCATGCGGCGCACGGCTACCTCCTGCATTCCTTTCTGTCCCCGGTCGCCAACACCCGGACCGACGAATACGGCGGCGACATCGCCGGCCGCATGCGGATCGCGCTCGAGATCGCGGAATCCATCCGGGCGCACTGGCCCGCGGACAAGCCGCTGTTGTTCCGGCTCTCCTGCGTCGACTGGCGCAAAGACCTCGACGACCGCACGGACGGCTGGACGATCGAGGATTCCTTCGTGCTCTCGCGCGAGCTCAACAAGCGTGGCGTCGACATGATCGATTGCTCGTCCGGCGGGATCCGGGCCGAGAACTCGCTCATGGATTACGCCAAGAAACGCCAGAAGCTGACCCGCGGCTTCCAGGTGCCGCACGCGGAGGCGATCCGGCGCGAGACCGGCATCCCGACCATGGCGGTCGGGGTCATTCTGGACGGGCCCCAGGCGGAGGCCATCCTGCAGAAGGGGCAGGCCGACCTCATCGCGATCGGCCGCGAGGCGCTGACCGATCCGCATTGGGGCCTCCATGCCGCCCAGGCGCTCGGCATCGATCCGGACTGGCGCCAATGGCCGCCCTCCTACGGCTGGTGGCTGGAACTGCGCGAGCGCATCGGCATCGCCGACTAAGAACCGGCTTGCGCCGGAGGCGCCCCTGGCGGAGAGCCTTCGCCGGGACCGAAACAGCAACGGGAGAGCCACGCCATGACGACCACCGATACCCCGCTGGAGCCGTGGCAGTGGCCTGAGGAGCAATGGCGCGGGATCGTCGGCCACGTCCGGGCCGGCCGCTCCTACCGACCGGCGTCCTGGCCCGGCGGCAAGCGCTGCGCCGTCGCCCTGTCCTTCGATTCCGACCACGAGACCAATGAGCTGCGCGAGGGCGGCAAGTCCATCGGGCGCCTGTCCTGGGGGCAGTACGGCAACCGCGTGGGCGTGCCCCGCATCCTGAAGCTGCTCGCCCGCTACGACGTGAAGGCGACCTTCTACGTCCCGGCCGTGGCCGCGCTTCTGTACGAGGACGAGCAGCGTCGCGTCGTCGCCGAGGGACACGAGATCGGCATCCACGGCTGGATCCACGAGCTGAACTCGGTCCTGCCCTACGAGGCGGAGCGCGACCTGATGTTCCGCTCGACCGATACGCTGGAGCGCATCACGGGCGTGCGCCCGGTCGGCCTGCGGACCCCGTCCTGGGATTTCAGCCCCTCGACCCTGAAGATCGAGACCGAGCTCGGCCTCCAGTACGATTCCTCGCTCATGGCGGACGAGGATTGCTACGAGCTGATGCTCGACGGGCAGGGAACCGGGATCGTCGAGCTGCCGGTGGAATGGGTCCGGGACGACGCCGTGTATTTCATGATGCACCGCATGCAGTCCCTCCGGCCCTACACGCCGCCCGCGGACGTGCTCGACATCTTCCGGCGCGATTTCGATGCGGCCTACGAGGACGGCGGCATCTTCCAGCTCACCATGCACCCGCACATCATCACGCAGCGGTCCCGCATCTGGCTGCTGGAGGAGCTGATCCGCCACGCCAAGTCGAAGGACGTGTGGTTCGCGACGCACGCGGAGGTCGCGGCCTACGCCAAGGCGAACGCCGTCTGAGCGGCGCGGCCGCGGGGCGCGCCTGGGACGGACCTCTCCGGCCCGGGCGTCCCGCCCCGCGCGCGACCGTGTTCACCCGGCCGGGCGGATGACCGGCCGGCCCTGCCGCCGGCACCGCGTCACGCCGATGCGGCCTGCCCGGCCGGCGCGCACGTCACGGCCGCCCGGCTCAAGGCGGCGACCGCGATCAGGATGGGCAGGAACGAGAACCAGAGGATCACGTCCCAGCCGTAGCGGGCCAGCAATCCGCCCGACGAGAACGAGCCGATCGCCATCGTGCCGAACACGACGAAGTCGTTGAACGACTGCACGCGCGTCCGCTCCTCCGGGCGATGACATTCCAGCACCATCGCGGAGGCGCCCACGAAACCGAGGTTCCAGCCAAGGCCGAGCAGGATCAGCGTCGCCCAGAAATGCGCCAGGTCCACGCCCGTCAGGCCGACGGTCGCGGCGGCCGCGGTCAGGACCAGACCGGCCGCGACGACGCGCGGCGGGCCGAAGCGCACGATCAGCCGCCCCGTGAAGAAGCTCGGGCCGTACATCGCGATCACGTGCCATTGCAGCCCGAGATTGGCGTCCGCCTGCGACAGGCCGCACAGGTGCATGGCCAGGGGCGCCGCCGTCATCAGGAAGTTCATCAGCAGATAGGACACGACACCGCAGATCACGGCCGTGACGAACCGGGGCTGCCGCACGATCACACCGAGCGGACGCCCGCCGGCGAGCTCCGCGGCGGTCGGCATCGGCAACCGGACCCCGAACAGGACGACCGCCGAGAGCGCGGCCACGGCCGCCTGCGCCAGGAAGGTCGCAGCAAACAGGGGCCACAGGTCCATGGTGTGGGTGACGAGCTGCGGCCCGATCACCCCGGCGAACACGCCGGCTGCCATGACGGCGGACAAGGCTCGCGCACGCCGTTCCGGGGGGACGCAATCCGCGGCTGCGAAGCGGAACGAGAGGACGACGGCCGCATACGCCCCGCCGAAGAACGTCGCCGCGCAATAGAGCCAGAAGGAGCCCAGCACGACGGCCAGGGCCGACAGCAGCCCGACGAGCACGCCGCATCCGGTGCCGGCCAGGAACGCGGCACGGCGGCCGTGACGCTGCGCGATCATGCCGGCCGGCAGGGTGCAGACCGCCATGCCGACCACGAACACGGTCACGGGAAGCGTCGCCAGCACCGGATCGGGGGCTAGCGTGCTGCCGACGATCGCGCCCGTGGCGTACACGACGACCGCGTTGGCCCCGGCGAGCGCCTGCGCGATCGCCAGTCTCAGGACGTTGCTGGTCCCCGGTGGCGTGTCCATCGGGACGCGTTCGGTCATGACGCCGGCTGCAGCTTCTGACATCGACGTTCTCCGGCCGTCAGACGGTCGCGCCGGTGCCGCGCCGCGCGCGTCCCAGCACCGCCCCGGATGGTGGAGAACCGACCCGCCAGCAGCGCCTCAGCTCTGCACGCCTTCCGGATACCAGTCCATCTTGGAGAGCGCCTCGTCCGACATCGTCTCCCCGTCCTTGACCCGCAGCTCGCCCTTCTGGTCCTTGATGGGGCCGGTGAGCGGGTGAAGCGTTCCGGCGATGATCTGGTCCTTCACGAGGTCGGCCTCCCGGCGGACGTTCTCCGGGACGGCGTCGCCGTACGGGGCCATCCGGACCGCGCCCTCCTTCAACCCGTCCCAGGTGTCGGTCGACTTCCAGGTGCCGTCGAGCGCCATCTTGGTGCGGCGGATGTAGTAGGGCGCCCAATCGTCCACGATGGAGGTGAGCTGGGCCTTGGGCGCGTAGGTCTTCATGTCGGAGGCCTGGCCGAAGCCGAACAGGCCGCGCTGCTCGGCCGCCTGGAGCGGCGCCGGCGAGTCGGTGTGCTGGGTGAGGATGTCGCAGCCCTGATCGATCAGCGCCTTGGCGGCGTCGGCCTCCTTGGCCGGGTCGTACCAGGTCGAGACCCACAGCACCTTGGTCTTGAAGTTCGGGTTGATCTTGCGGGCCGCCAGCGTGAAGGCCGAGATGCCCATCACGACCTCCGGGATGGGGAAGGACGCGATGTAGCCGGCCGTGCCGGTCTTCGACATGTGGCCCGCGATGGTGCCGCACACCGCCCGGCCCTCGTAGAAGCGGGCGTTGTAGGTCGCCACGTTGGCGGCCCGCTGGTAGCCGGTCGCGTGCTCGAACCAGGTGTTCGGCAGGGCGCGGGCCACCCGGACGGTCGGGTTCATGAACCCGAAGGACGTGGCGAAGATGAGCTTGTTGCCCCCGGAGGCGAGCTGGCGCAGCACGCGCTCGGCATCTGGCCCCTCGGCGACGTTCTCGACGAAGCTGGTCTTCACCTTCGGGCCGAACTCCGCCTCGATCGCCTTGCGGCCGACGTCGTGCGCGTGGGTCCAGCCGTAATCGCCCGTCGGGCCGACATAGATGAAGCCGATCCCGAGCGGGGCCTGGGCGGAGGCGCCGGGTCCGGCGAGCGGCAGCGCCGCCGCCCCTGCCGCGCCGGCGAGCAACGTGCGTCGGGTGATGATGGAGGCCATGGTGGTTCCTACGTTCGTGAGGTGAGGCTAAGCGGGCGAGAAGGATTTGCCCAGGCAGGCGGGCGCGGCGGCCGAGACGCGGCCCGGCCGGACCGAGATCAGCGTCAGCACGGCGATCGTCGCCAGATAGGGCAGCATGGCCAGGATCTCGGGCGGCAGCAGCCCGAACCCGGCCGCCTTGGCGTGCAGCTCGAGGGTCATCACGGCGCCGAACAGATACGCGCCCGCGACGAGCCGGCCCGGGCGCCACGACGCGAACACCACAAGCGCGAGCGCGATCCAGCCGCGCCCGGCGGTGAGCCGGTCCGCCCACATGGGGGTGAGCTCGAGCGAGAAATAGGCGCCCGCGAGCCCGGCCATGCCGCCCCCGAACGCAACCGCCGCCGTCCGGACCGCCAGCACCGAATAGCCGATGGAATGGGCGGAGGTGTCGGATTCCCCGACCGCCCGCAGGATCAGCCCCGGCCGGGTGTGCTTCAGGAACCATCCCACGGCCGCGGCGAGCGCCAGCGCCCCGTAGACCAGGAGGTCGTAGCCGAACACGACCCGCAGCAGGGGGTGCTCGGCCAGGGCGGCCGGGAAGAGCGGCCCGATCCGGGCCACCGTCTTGCCGACGAACGGCGCCCCGATGAGCGAGGAGGCGCCGACCCCGAAGATGGTGAGCGCGAGCCCGGTCGCGACCTGGTTCGAGGACAGGCCGAGCGTCAGCCCGGCGAACACCAGCGAGGCCGCGAGGCCGCCCAGGATCGCGGCCAGGCAGCCGAGATAGGCCGAGCCGGTCAGTGTCGCCGCCGCGAAGCCGGTGACGGCCCCGATCAGCATCATGCCCTCGACGCCGAGATTGAGCACGCCGGCCTTTTCGGCCACGAGCTCGCCGAGGGACGCCAGTAGGATCGGGGTCGCCGCCATGGCGAGCGTCATGGCGAAGGATACGAGGAGGGCGGAGGTCACGCGGCGGCCCTCGCGCGGGCAACCCGCACCGGCACGATCCTGAAGCGGATTAGCACGTCCGTCGCGAGGAGGAAGAAGAGCAGCATCGCCTGGAACATGCCGGTGGCGGCCTGGGGCAGGCCGATGGCGGTCTGCGCGAGCTCGCCGCCGACATAGGTGACGGCCAGAACCAGACCCGCCAGCAGGATGCCGACCGGGTGGAGGCGGCCGAGAAACGCCACCACGATGGCCGTGTAGCCGTAGCCGGCCGGGAATTGCGGCGTGAGCTGGCCGAAGGGCCCGGCGGCTTCCAGGATGCCGGCCAGGCCGGCCAGGCCGCCGCCCGCGAGCAGCGTCAGCCAGATGGTGCGGCGCTCGGAGAAGCCGCCGTGGCGGGCCGCTGCGGGCGCCAGGCCGACGACCTTGACCTCGTAGCCCGCGATCGTGCGCTCGAGCACGATCCAGGCGAGACAGGCCACGAGCACCGCGATCGGGATGCCCAGGTGGACGAGCGAGCCCTCGCTCACGGCCGGCAGGGTCTGCGCGGCGTTGAACATGCGGGTCTGCGGGAAGTTGAACCCGTCCGGATCCCGCCACGGCCCGCGCACGAGGAAGAACAGGCCCTGCACGGCCACATAGGTCAGCATCAGGCTGGTCAGAATCTCGCTGACGCCGAACCGGGTGCGCAGAAAGGCCGGGATCGCCGCCCAGGCCATGCCGCCCAGGATGCCGGCGAGGCCCATGACCGGGAGGATCCAGGCTCCCTCCCGGGTCCAGGTCGCGAGCGCGACAGCCGTGCCGGCGACGGCGCCGGCCAGGTACTGGCCCTCGCCGCCGATGTTCCAGACATTGGCCCGGAAACCGATCGACAGCCCGATCGCGATAAGGACGAGCGGGCTGGCCTTCACCAGGAGCTCCGGCCAGCGCTGAGGATCCGCGAGCGGCGCGACGAAGATCTGCCGGACCGCGCCCAGGCCGTCATAGCCCATCAGGCCGAACACGACCGTCCCGGCCATGACGGTCAGCGCGACCGCGAGCAGCGGGGTCGCATACTGCATAGCCCGCGAGGGCTCGCGACGGCGCTCCAGCCTAAGCAACGGCATGAGCCGGCTCCGGGACGCGAGCGGGGGTGCCGTGCGCATGGGACGGCACGGGCTCGCCGTGCACGCCGCCCATCAGGAGGCCGAGCGCATGCGCGGTCGCGGTGGCGGTCGGGATGGCGCGCGACAGCCGGCCCTCGTTCAGGACGGCGAGCCTGTCCGAGACGGCCAGCAGCTCGTCAAGATCCTGGCTGATCACCACGATCGCGGAGCCGCTCGCCGCGAGGTCGAGCAGCGCCCGGTGGATGGCGGCGGCGGCGCCCGCATCGACGCCCCAGGTCGGCTGCGCGACCACCAGGACCCCGGGCGCCTGCATGATCTCGCGGCCCATGATGTATTTCTGCAGGTTGCCGCCCGACAGGCTGCGGGCCAGGGCGCCCGGCCCGGTCGCCTTGACGCCGAAGCGCGCGATGACCCGGCCGGCATAACCGCGCGCGGTGGCGAAGCGCAGGAAGCCCGCCAGCGTCAGGGCGAGCCTGTGCCGGGCCGTGAGCATGGCGTTGTCGGTCAGCGACAGGTCGGGAATCGCGGCGTGGCCGTTGCGCTCCTCCGGGACGGCGCAGAGCCCGCGCCGCCGCCGCGCCCCCGCCCGGGCGCGCCCGATCGGGCGACCGTCCAGGGTGATCATCTCGGGTCCGGGGGCCGCGACCTCGCCGGACAGGGCCAGCAGGAGCTCGGATTGCCCGTTTCCGGCCACGCCCGCGATGCCGACGATCTCGCCAGCCCGGACCTCGAAGCCGATGTCCCGCAGCGGCACCGAGAACGGACCGACCGGAGGCAGGCTCAGGCCCCGCACCGCGAGCCGGACCGCGCCCCCGGCGGGGCGGCCCTCGTCGCGCCGCTCCACGGCGTTCAGCTCGGCCCCGATCATCAGCTCGGCCATGCGGCGCGTGCTCTCGACCCGCGGATCGCACGCGGCCACGACCTTGCCGGCGCGCAGGATCGTGGCGGCCGAGCACAGCGCTTTGATCTCGCCGAGCTTGTGCGAGATGTACAGGATCGAGCAGCCCTCCGCCGCGAGCTGGCGCAGCATCGCGAACAGGCGCTCGACCTCCTGCGGGGTCAGAACGGAGGTCGGCTCGTCCATGATGAGCAGCTTCGGCCTGACCAGGAGGCAGCGCACGATCTCGATGCGCTGCCGCTCCCCGACCGACAGGGTGTGCACGGCCCGGTCGAGATCGAGCGGCAGGCTGTAGGCCCGCAGGATTGCGTCCACCCGGCCGGCAAGCGCCTTGCGATCCATCGCCCCGTCGAGGCCGACCGCTATGTTTTCGATCACGGAGAGCGCGTCGAACAGCGAGAACTGCTGGAACACCATGCCGATGCCGAGCGCGCGGGCCGTCTTCGGGCTCGAAATGGTGACAAGCTGCCCGTCGAACCGGATCTCGCCGGCATCCGGGGCCTGCAGGCCGTAGATGATCTTGACCAGCGTCGACTTGCCGGCGCCGTTCTCGCCGAGCAGCGCGTGGATCTCGCCCGGGGCGACCACGAGGCTCACGTCCTCGTTGGCCCGCACGCCCGGAAAGCTCTTCGATATCTCGGAGAGCTGGAGCCGGGCCGCATGCAGAACTGGCACCGGGTTCATGCGCGCTCGACGGCTGCGTTGGGGGCCGGCTCGCCGGGACTGCAGCGCGCCATGGTCCCGATAAGCTCGGCCGCGACCAGCGCCGCGATCACCTCGGGCCGCTTGTCCGGTACCGCCTCGCCGCCGATCGGGCAAACAAGCGCGGCCAGGGCGGCCGCCTCGCCGCCGCCCTGCCGGAAGAACCCGTCGAAGCGGGCCCGCTTCGTGGCCGAGCCGATCATCCCGACATAGGCGGCGTCGCCGCGCCGGAGCGCCGCGTCGGCGATGCGGTAGTCGAGCGCGTGCGAATGGGTGAGGATCACGTAGGCCGTGCGGGGCTCGGCATCGACCACCGCCGCGGCGGGATCGTCGAGGCGCAGCAGCGCGACCCCGTCCGGGGAATGCTCCCCGGCATCGAGCCTGTCGTCGACCAGCAGCGTGCGGAACGGCAGCGGCGCCAGGGCGCGGGCCAGCGCCAGGCCCGTATGGCCGCAGCCGAACACCCGGACGGGAGGCTCCGCGGCCCGGGCGGCCCGCTCCTGCCGGGCGAGAGCCCCGGCATGCGGGCGGCCGGCGCGCTCGAGTGCGAGGCGGACGCGGCCGCCGCAGCATTGGCCGAGCAGCGGACCGAGCGGCATGTCGAGCGCGCGCCGGTTCTCGCCGCGCGCCAGCATGACCCGGGCCGTGTCGACCGCGTGGTATTCGAGCTGCCCCCCGCCGATCGTGCCGTGGCTCGTCCCGAGGGTGACCAGCATGGCGGCCCCGGCCTCGCGCGGGGTCGAGCCCCACGCCCCGGACACCGTGACGAGGATCGCGGGCTCGTCCTCCGCCAGCAGGCGGGCGAGCACAGCCGAGAGCGCGACCCTCACGGCCCGGCCCGCTCGCGCAGGGCCTGAACCGCGAACAGCACCCGCTCGGGCGTGGCGGGCGTGTCGAGGCGCGGGCAGAGGCTGTGATCCGCGACGCTCGCGACCGCGTCCGAGAGGGCGTGCAGAACCGAGATGCCGAGCATCAGCGGCGGCTCGCCCACCCCCTTCGAGCGGCCGATCGTGTTCTCCCGGTTCTCGCCTTCGAAGAGGTCGACGTTGAAGACCCGCGGGCGGTCGGAGGCGACCGGGATCTTGTAGGTCGCGGGTGCGTGCGTGCGCAGCCGCCCCTGCCCGTCCCACCACAGCTCCTCCGTGGTGAGCCAGCCCATGCCCTGGATGAAGCCGCCCTCGATCTGGCCGCGGTCCACGGCCGGGTTCAGGGACCGGCCGACATCGTGCAGGATGTCGGCCCGCTCGACCCTGTACTCGCCGGTGAGCGTGTCGACGACGACCTCGGCGCAGGCCGCCCCATAGGCGAAATAGTAGAACGGGTGGCCCCGGCCGCTGGTGCGGTCCCAATGGATCTTCGGGGTCCTGTAGAACCCGGTCGCCGAGAGCTGCACGCGCGCCCCGTAGGCCGCGCAGACGAGATCCGCGAAGGCGACCTCCTCCGTTCCGACCCGCACCCGGCCAGGCAGAAACGCCACCGCGGCCGGGTCCACGCCCCAATGGCCGGCCGCGAAGGCGGCGAGCCGCGCCTTGATCGTCTCGCAGGCGTCGAGCGCCGCCATGCCGTTCAGGTCCGAGCCGGACGAGGCCGCGGTCGCGGAGGTGTTCGGCACCTTCCCGGTGCTGGTCGCGGTGATCGCCACCGCGTCGATCCCGATCCCGAGCGCGCCGGCGACCACCTGGGCGACCTTCACGTGGAGGCCCTGCCCCATCTCGGTGCCGGCGTGGTTCAGCTGCACGGAGCCGTCCGTATAGACGTGCACCAGCGCGCCGGCCTGGTTGTACTGCGTCGCCGTGAAGGACATGCCGAACTTCACCGGCGTCAACGCGATGCCGCGCTTGAGCACGCGGCTCTGCGCATTCCAGGCCCGGATGGCGGCGCGCCGCGCCCGATACTGGCTGCGGCGCTCGAGCTCCGCGATCAGTTCGGGCGCGATGTTGTCCTCCACCGTCTGATGGTAGGGCGTGATCGACCGGACGTCCCCGGCCCCGCCCTGGCCGTAGAGGTTGAGCAGCCGGATATCGAGCGGATCGCGGCCGGTCGCGTAGGCGATCTCGTCGATGAAGCGCTCCGCGCCGACCATCCCCTGCGGGGCGCCGAAACCCCGGAAGGCCGTGTTCGACACGGTGTTGGTGCGCCACGGCTCCGACGAGAGATGCACGTCCGGGATGAAGTAGCAGTTGTCGGCGTGGAACAGCGCGCGGTCGGTCACCGGGCCGGACAGGTCGGCCGAGTGGCCGCAGCGCGCCGCATAGGTCGCCTCGACCGCCAGGATGCGGCCTTCGTCGTCGTGCCCGATCTCGTAATCGATCACGAAGTCGTGCCGCTTGCCGGTCGCGATCATGTCGTCGTCGCGGTCCGGGCGGATCTTCACGGGGCGGCACAACTTCGTGGCCGCGAGAGCCGCGACCGCGGCGAAGAGATTGCCCTGGGTCTCCTTGCCGCCGAAGCCGCCGCCCATGCGCCGCACCTCGACCGTGACGGCGCCGAACGGCACGCCGAGCACGCGCGCCACCATGTGCTGCACCTCCGTCGGGTGCTGGGTGGAGGCATGGACCAGCACGTCGCCGTCCTCTCCCGGAATGGCGAGCGCGACCTGCCCCTCCAGGTAGAAATGGTCTTGGCCGCCGATGGTCACGCGGCCCTTGATCCGGCGGGGCGCGGCCGCGAGCGCGGCGGGGGCGTCGCCCCGCGTCAGGGTCATTCCGGCCGTCACGTAGCCGGCGCCCGCCGTGCGGGCGGCCGCGACGTCGAGCACCGGCGGCAGGTCGACATAGATCGCCTCGGCGAGCCGCGCGGCGCGCCGCGCCGCGTCCCGCGTCCTGGCCACCACGGCAAAGAGCGGCTGGCCGTGGAAGGTCACCTTGTCGGTCGCGAAGACCGGCTCGTCATGGTGCCCGGTCACCGGCGTCACGTCGTTGGCGCCGGGGATGTCGTCCGCCGTCAGCACGAGCACGACGCCCGGCGCCGCCCGCACGCGGTCGAGATCGAGGGCGACGATGTTGGCATGCGCCCGGTCGGCCAGGCCCAGGCAGGCGTGCAGGAGCCCGGCCGGCGCCACGATGTCGTCGATGTAGGTCGCCTCGCCGGACACGTGCTTCGGCGCGGAATCGTGCCGGCGCGCGGTTCCGACCTCGCCCGGCACGGCGAGAACGGGCGACCGCTCAAGCATGGGAGGACGCCGCGGCGGATTGCGCCAGCAGGCCGGCCACGCGGGTCGGCTCGCCGGTGCCGCCCTCCTCGATGGCGAAGCGCCGGAGCAGGTTGCCGGCTACCGCGAGCCGGTAGCGGGCGCTCGCGCGCCAGTCGTCGAGCGGGGTGAAATCATCGGCCAGGGCCGCGGCCGCGTCCGCGGCGCTCCTCTCGTCGAACGGCCGCCCGAGCAGCACGGACTCGGCCGCGCCCGCACGCTGCGGGATCGCCGCCATGCCGCCGAAGGCGAGACGGGCCTCGGTCACCAGCCCGGCCGCGTCCCGGGTCAGCCGGAACGCGCTGCACACGGCCGAGATGTCCTCGTCGAAACGCTTCGAAACCTTGGACACGTGGAAGATCTGGTCGGGACGGAGCTTCGGGATCGCGACCCGCTCGACGAATTCGCCCGGCACGCGGTCCTGCCGGCGGTAGCCCACGAAGAAGCGCTCGAGCGGCATCTTGCGCCGCCCCTGCGGGCCGCGCAGCACGAGCGTCGCGTCGAGGGCGATCAGGGCCGGCGGGAGATCGCCGATCGGCGATCCGTTCGCCAGGTTGCCGCCGACGGTCCCGGCGTTGCGCACCTGCTCGCCGCCGAACCGCCGCAGGAGTTCGTCGAGATGCGGGTGCAGGCCGGCCAGGAGCGGGCGGGCGTCCGACAGCGTGACGCCCGCACCGAGCACCAGGGTCGCGCCGTCGTCGCGCGTCTCGCGCAGCTCCCGGACGCGGCCGAGATGCAGCACCGGGTCGAGGCGCCGCATGTCCTTCGTGACCCACAGCCCCACATCCGTTCCGCCCGACAGGAGGACGGCATCGGGGTGGTCGGCCAGGACGGCGACGAGCTGGTCGCCCGTCGCGGGGGCCAGGAAGCGCCGCTCCCCGTCGCCCACCTGGACGAGCTCGTCGTCCCGCAGCGTGCCGAGCCGCTTGGCGATCCCGGCTGAGCCGAGGGGCGCCCCGTCCCGGCAGGCCGCCTCGCCCGCATCGATGATCGGCCGGTAGCCGGTGCAGCGGCACAGGTTGCCGGCGATCGCATCCTCGATCCGGCCCGTATCCGGCGCGGCCCCGTTCGCGGCCAGACAGGCGAGCGACATCACGAAGCCGGGCGTGCAGAAGCCGCATTGCGACCCGTGATGCTCCACCATGGCGGCCTGAACCGGGTGCGGCACGCCGGCCCGCGTCAGGTGCTCGACCGTCAGCACCTGGCAGCCGTCGAGGGTCGGAAGGAACCGGATGCAGGCGTTGATCGCCTCCCAGCGCAGGTTCGCGCCGTCGAGGCGACCCACCGCGACCGTGCAGGCGCCGCAATCGCCCTCGGCGCAGCCCTCCTTGGTGCCGGTGAGGCCGCGCTCGAGTCGGAGCCAGTCCAGCAGGGTGCCGGTCGGATCGCAGGACGCGATCTCGATGCGCTCGTCCCCGAGATAGAACCTGACGCTGTGCCGCATCGTGCGAACACGCTCCCTGACCGGGCCGATGGTCCACCGAGCGGAGGCTGCCCGTCAATCACGGCCAGCGGACGGGGGCCCCGAACGCCGCCGGCGCCACGGGCGCGCGGCCTGGACGGGCCCGCCCGGCGCTATTCGGCCGCCTCGAGCAGATCCGCCTCCTGCACGAGGGTGTCGAGCGCGAGCAGGCGCGCGGCCTCGCTCTCGGGCAGGCTCTCGACATCGCGCAGCTTGCGGTCGATGGCGCGGCCGCGGACCGCGACCCTGTCGATCTGGTTGGACGCCTCGTTCAGCTTCTTGCGGACCGCGTCCATCACGTCGCCGTACTTGGCGAACTCGGTCTTCACGGCGCCGAGCGTCTGCCACACCTCGCTCGAGCGCTTCTCGATGGCGAGGGTGCGGAAGCCCATGCGCAGGCTGGTCAGGAAGGCGTGCAGGTTGGTCGGCCCCGCCACCATGATGCGGCAATGGCCCTGGAGATGGTCGACGAGCCCCGGCCGGCGCAGCACCTCGGCGTAGAGGCCCTCGGTCGGGAGATACAGGATGCCGAAATCCGTCGTGCCGGGCGGGCACACGTACTTCTTGCAGATCTTGGCGCCCTCGAGCTTGATCCGGGTCTCGAGACCCCGCAGCGCCGCCTCGACCGCAACCGGGTCGGCGCGCTCGGAGGCCTCCACAAGCCGCTCGTAATCCTCGATCGGAAACTTGGCGTCGATCGGCAGCCAGACGCTCTCGCCCTCCCCGAGCCCCGGGAGCCGCACGGCGAATTCGACGCGCTCGCCCGAGCCCTTCACGGTTTCGACGTTGCGGTCGAACTGCTCCGTCGTGAGGACCTGGTCGAGGAGCCCGCCGAGCGAGACCTCGGCCCAGGTGCC
>JAQGJJ010000129.1 GCA_028290695.1 Enterovirga sp.
CGCCGTTCGCGCCGATCAGGGCCGTGATGCTGCCCGCCCCGATGGTGAAGCCGATATCCGTAGCGGCCGGGACGCCCCGGTACGCATAGCGGAGCGACGATGCCGTCAGGATGGACCCTTGTTCGGCGTCGGAGCGGGCCCCCGCGGTTTGGGCAGCAACGTTCAAGGGGTACCGGAGTGCGATACGGTCATATCGCTACGGTAGAATGATCGCCGTCCGTGTCAACGCGGCTCGCGTGTTCCGGCCGGGGTGTTCACCGGAGTGTTTCCGTCCGTGAACGGGCCGGAGCGCGACACCTCCACCCGGCCCGCCGGGCCGGTACGATGGAGCAAGTGCCTATGACTGCGCTCGGTGCGGGGCGGCCTGGACCGGCACCGCCACCGGACGATCCTGCTCAGGCCGGAATGGGGGTCGGCTGATACGCCACAAGGCGCCAGCGATCATCCTCGCGGGTCCAAACGGACAAGGCGAGGTTGCTGACCCGCTTCGGTTCGCCCCGCACGAGGAGGTCGGCGGTCAGCCGGGCTGACAGGATCGCGGTGCCGCCGGAAAGCCCTACGACCGTCTCCTGATCGACCACCAGGGTCCGATACACGATCGAACCGCCCGCCATCTTCGCCAGCAGGGAGCTTTTCGTGTCCGACGTCGCGTTCGCGTGGACGAAAACCAGCCGGTCCGACAGCAGCTCGGCGAGCCCGTCCTGGTTTCCCGCAAGCAGCGCCGCGCAACGGGCCCGCTCGCAGGCGAGGATCGTCTCGCGAAGATCGTTTTCGCTCATGCCGCCGTGACCTCGATCATCCCGGAATTCCGCTCCTGGTTAGTCGCGCCCGCACCGAAGAGGTAATCCTCACGAGCGAGCTCGGCCGTCATGTTGCGGTAATCGGCCAAGCGCCAAGGCGAGTTCATCACGACCCGTCCGCTCTTGTTCTTGTACCAGTTGGTCACCCCGGGATGTGACCAGACCATTTCCCGCAAAGCATCGTCCACCCGGTCGTTGTACGCTTCGAAAGTTTGCTCTTTCACCTCCATGGACCGAGACCGGGTCTCGATCAGCTCTCGGATGGCCAGCATGATGTAGCGGGCCTGGCACTCGGAGTGGAAGATCGCGCTGCCGCCGTGAGCCAGGTTCGTATTCGGCCCATAGATCATGAAGAAGTTCGGGAATCCCGGCATCGTCATGCCGAGATGAGCGCGGGGATTGTCGTCCCCCCAGACGTCCCGGAGCGTGGTGCCGGACTTGCCGACGATCTCCATGGGCCACAGCATCCGGGCAGCCTGGAAGCCGGTTGCGAAGACGATCACATCGGCAGGGTGGCGCACCCCGTCGGACACGACGGCATCGGCCTCGATCCGTTCGACCGTCCCGGTGACGAGCTCGACGTTGGGTCGCCGCAGCATCTTGTACCAGTGGTTGTCGCGCAGCATCCGTTTCCCGAAGGGCGGATAGTTCGGGATGACCTTCGGCAGGAGGTCTGTCCGGTCGCCGAGCTCGGACGTGACATATGCGACCAGATCCTGGCGCAGCTTGTCGTTTGCGGCGTTGAGCGACCGCTCGGGGTGCGGCCAGTCGGGATCCATTCTCAGCGTCGGGTGAAAGCCATCCGAAGCCGCCCAGAACAGCTGGAAGCGGAACCAGCTCGCATAGAACGGCACGTGCCGCATCGCCCACCGGACGCCCGGGGCGACCTCGGCGTGATAGAGCGGATGCCGGATGGCCCAGTGTGGAGAACGCTGGAAGATGGTCAGCTTCTCGACCGCCGGGGCGATGCTCGGCCCGGCCTGCATGCCGCTCGCGCCGGTGCCGATCATCGCGACGCGCTTCCCGGTCAGATCGACGGTCTTGTCCCAGGCGGCCGTGTGGAAGGCAGGGCCGTCGAAGCTCTCCAGGCCGGGGATGGTCGGGATGGAGGGGCGGTTCAACGCACCGACCGCGCTCACGACGACATTGGCCCGCAGGGTCTCCTCGCGGCCGTCCCGGCTCCGTGTCGTCACCGACCACACGGCGCTGCTCTCGTCGTACTGCGCGCGCACGACCTCCTCGGAGAAGCGGATGTTCCGCCGGATCCCGTAGCGTTCCACGCAGGCGTGGATGTAGCGCAGGATCTCGTCCTGTTTCGCGAAGAAGGAGGACCAATCCGCGTTCGGAGCAAAGGAGTACGAGAAGAAGTGGCAGGGCGTGTCGACGCCGCATCCCGGATAGACGTTCTCGAGCCAGGTGCCGCCCGTGTCGGCATTCTTCTCGATCACCACATACGGAATGCCAGCTTCCTGCAGCCTGATCGCCATCGCGATGCCCGAGAAACCGGCCCCGATCACGACGGCCTTGAAGCTGCCGAGCTCGGCCGGGTCCGGCTGCTTGCGCCAGGGCACGGAGCGGTGGTCCGTGCCGGCGAAGCTCGCCTCCTCCAGGAGCACCGCCCGGTAGGATTCAGGCACGGGCTGGCCGACCGCCACCTCCATCATGCGCTCGAACGTGTCGGTCCCCGGATCGACCGGGATCTGGCGGCCGGCGGCGGCCGCTTCCTCGAGGGCGTGCGCGAGCGCGGCCCGGATGTCGGCCTGCAGGCTCTCCGGGATCTCCTGCAGGAAGTTCCAAGCCCCCTTGATGTAGGGCTGCGCCTGGTCGAGGAGGTCCGTCCGCCCGGTGATCTGGGTCAGGCTCATGAGCAGCGGAACGATGTCGGCCTCGGCCAGAGCTGCCCGCAACGCGGCAGGGTCGGAGGTCGCGGCGCGCACCTGTTCAAGTGTGTTCATGATGACCTCCTCGAAGGTGCGGCCGGTTCAGACTGTGGCGACGGGCGTCACGGGCGAGCCCACGGCGCCGGGAAGGCGCAGGGGCGGAGCCGTTAGCAAGAAGCGGCTTCGGCCCGCCTCACGCAGCCATTCCGCCAGATCGCTCAGCAGGAACATCTCCCCGAGCGGAATGCCGAGCTTGAAGAGGCAGTGCTCGTGGAGCGGGATGTGCGTGCCGGCCCCCTCGGGAATCCGGGTCGCCGGCAGGAACTCGACCCCCTCCGTGTCGGACGCAATGGCCGCGATGCCCGTCTCGGTGATCCAGTCGAGCAGCCTCGGATCGCTGCCGTCGAGGCCCGCACCGAACTTCGTGCTGGCCCCCTCCGGCGGATGTCTGTCGTGTCGCAGCAGCACGCGGTCGAAGCCGGTGCGGAAGCATACGATGTCGCCTTCCTCCACGATCACCTGGTCGGCGTCGAGGACCCGCATGACGTCGTCGAAACCGATCGGCCGCGGCTCCTCGCCGAAATGCGCGTAGATGTCGACCATCACGCCACGGCCCTGGATGCAGGTCTCGGCCAGGTTGTCGATCCCGAGCGGGCCGGCTCCGTAGGGGGGCGGAACCTGCCGGTTCCCGGTCAGGTAGTCGACCGGCCCCCGCACGTGCTCACCGGCCCGGTAGCCGTTGTAGTAGACGACCTCCGGCTCGCCATCCCCGTCCGCGTCGAAGAGCGCGCCGATATGGGCCAGACTGTCCCATTGCGTCGAGTATTGCGTGCTGAGCGTGACCCGATCGTCGCATATGACGTCGGTCTGCCCCGGTTTCACGCGGGACATCGGGTAACCCATGACCGGATCGTCGCCGCGCATCGAGAACTGGATCTGCGGCGGGAATCTGCGCGGGTTGAGGACGCTCCCTCCGGGGAAGTCGAGCGGGAGGGACAGGCAGAAGCTCCGCCCGACCCGGACCTCCCGGACGGCAGCGAGGACGCGCTCCGGCGTCAGCAGGTTCAGGCGACCTCGCCGGTCGTCGTCTCCGAACTGCCCCCAGTTCGATCCTTCCGGCCGCTGGGCCCACCTCGGCATCTCGCGTCCCGTTCTCTATTTTGGTTATTGTTCTAGGATGAGGTACAGTGCTTTGGTTGTCAATCGCCCGGCCTGCGGCCATGGCCTAGATCGAGGCGGAGTGAGTGCGGCGGTCGGCGGATGAACAAGGGCACTGTCAGAGTTCTGAACGCGCTGTCGCTTTTCTCGCGCAAGCCGTCCTGGGGGGTGACGGAGCTGAGCCGGGAGCTCGGCTGCGTGAAGAACTCGGCCTTCCAGGCGCTCGATACGCTGATGAAGGAGGGCTACGTCGTCCGCGACCCCTCCGGTCAGCGCTACCAGCTCAGCCACACGGTCATTCACTTCGCCGGGGACGGGGAAGCGCTCGACGTCCGGTCGCTGTGCCACCCCTACCTCGTGCGGCTTCAGGAGCTAACCGGGGCGAGCGTCTTTCTGAGCATCATCGTCGGGCGCTACAACGTCTGCATCGAGAACCTGCAGGCGCCGGGCGTCACGGTCGGCTACTCGCCGATCAGCCAGCCGATTCCCCTGCACGCCGGGGCCGGATCACGCCTGCTTCTCGCCTACCTCCAGGACGACGAGATCCAGCGCTACATCGAGATCGTCGGCCAGCTCGAGCGCGTGACACCGACGACGATCGTGGACCCGGCGGCCTTGTGGGACGAGGTTCGGCTGATCCGGCGTGTGGGCTTCGCCCGGGGCTATGAGGATTTCTCCACCGGCGCGACGTTCCTGTCGTTCCCGGTCCTGGGCGCGGTCGACAGGCCGCTCGCGGCCATCACGATCGGGGGCCCGATCAACCGCTTCACGCGCGCCGTGGCGGACGGCCTGCTGCCGGCCATCCGGGCCATCATGTCCGAGTTGAACCGGCACAGCGGCATGTTCCCGGCCGTGCCGATCATCCGGTTCTAGCAACTCAGAAGGTGATCCGGTCCGGGTCGATGTGATCGTAATGGGACAGCGCCGCGGCGTGCTCGCCACGAATCTTGGCGGCCAGGTCCGACATGACCCGCCGGGCCGGGCCGTCCGCCCGGCTGATCTCGGAGGCCCGTTCGCCGGGCGCGCCCTCGACCACGACCGCCGCGACAACCGTTCCGTCGCGATCGAGCAGCGCCGCGGCAACGTCGAACGCGGTCGCATCCACGAGGCTCGTCTCGATCGAGACACCGTCCCGCACCACCGTATCCGACGATCTGCGCAGCGCCGCGGCGTGCTGCGACTGGCCGGCGTTGTCCACCGCACGGGCGAACTCCGCCTCGGACAGATGGGCCAGGATCGCCCGGGCCGGAGCCCCCGACGTCAGAGCAAGCGCCTCGCCCAGGCTGGTCTGATGGATCAGCACGCTCGGGCCGAAGATCCGGCCGATCCGCAGAGCAAACCAGCCCAGACGGACAAACAGCGACGAGGTCAGGCCCGTCTCGAGCGTCAGCTGCTGCAGATAGGGCATCGCGAGATCGCGAACCGGGAACTGCGCCATGAACGCGAAGGCCAGGGTGCGGGCAGACTTCCCGATGAGGAAGCGGGACGAGCCCTGGTGACGCTCGGCATAGCCCGCGGCCTCGAGCGTCGCGAGCGCGCGCGCGGCCGTGGTCACCGGGATCGAGAGCCGGCCCGCGAGATCCGCGGCGTTCAAGGGACCGGTTTCATCCGACAGGTGCCGGAGCACGCGAAAGACGGTCCAAGAGGATTTGACGCTCATCGCGTCGGCGGCCAGCGCAGGTTCGAGGGCGGAACGCCCCGGAGTGTCACAGCGCGCGCCTGTTCACAATCCGGAGCTCCCCGATCGCCGGCTAAACGACACCGTCACGCTTGACCGCACCGACATCGTACCTCAAGATAGAGCTATAACCAAAATATAGAACGCATAGGAGGGGACGGATGCTGACACGGCGTGCTTTCACGGCAGGAGTAGGGGCTGCGGGTCTAGGGGCTGCCGCATCGCGCGCACGCGCTTCCGACAAGGTGGTGAAGATCGGAGTGCTGACGGACATGTCCGGCGCGCTGTCGTCGGTGCTCGGGACCGGCTCCGTGGACGGTGCCCGCATGGCCATCGAGGATTTCGGTGCCTCGGTCGCCGGCATGCCGGTCCAGCTCGTCTTCGCCGACCATCAGCTCAAGCCGGATATCGCCTCGACCGTGGCGCGCCGCTGGATGGACGAGGAAGGGGTCGACCTCATCCTGGATCTGGGAAGCTCCTCCGCCGCCCTGGCGGTGCAGTCGGTCGTCGCCAGCAAGAACAAGATCATCATCGTGACCGGAGCTGCGACCTCCGACATCACCGGCAAGTCCTGCACCCGTAACTCCTTCCATTGGGGGTACGACACCTACATGCAGAGTGCGGCGGTGGCGGCCGAGTTGACGCGGCGCGGCGGCGATACCTGGTTCTTCATCGTCGTCGACTATGCCTACGGCCACACGCTCGAGGCGGACGCGCGGGGCAAGATCCTGCAATCAGGCGGACGCGTGCTGGGGAGCGTGCGTCATCCGCCCGACGCCCAGGATCTGTCCTCGTTCCTGCTTCAGGCGCAGGGATCCGGTGCCAAGATGATCGGCATCGGCAGCGCCGGCGATTTCATGGACCGCGTGATCAGGCAGGGCGCCGAATTCGGCGTTTGGGGCAAGCAGACGGCCGTCGCCTTCGGGTTGCAGCTCTACAACATCCCGGCGATCGGGGTGAAGAACATGCAGGGCATCGTTCACAACTCGATCTTCTACTGGGATACGAACGATCAGACCCGTGCCTTCTCCAAGCGCTTCCGCGACCGCAACGGCAAGCCGCCGGCCGAAACGCACGCGGTGAACTACAGTGCGGTGACGTCGTATCTGAAGGCGGTGCGTGCCGCCGGCACGAAGGACACGGAGGCCGTCCTCAAGGCCCTGCGGGAGTTGCCGGTGCAGGACGCCGTCACTCCCAACGGCCAGGTGCGGCAGGACGGGCGCCTCATCCGACCGACCTACCTGACGGAGGTCAAGAAGCCGGCCGACGTGAAGGCCGAATGGGATTGCCTGAACGTCATCGGCGAGATCCCGGCCGATCAGGCCTTCAAGCCCCTGAACGAGAGCGCCTGCCCGCTCGTGAAGAGCTAGTCGGCCAGGCACCTCGGCTCCGGTCTCCCGGCGCTCGTTCGCGTCACGCGGGCGAGCGGATCGGCGCCGTCGCCCGACGCACCGATCCGGAGCAACCTGGCTCACGCGGGCGACGAGCCTGTCGCTCAAGCTCCTTCGGACGCCTAACGGGACATCCTCATGACATCGCGAGTGCTCGTCGCGCGCAGGATGTTCCCGGACTGCGTGGCCAGATTGTCTGCCGTCTTCGACGTCGATCAGAACGAGAGCGAGACGGCGCTCACCTACGTCGAACTGGTCGACCGGCTGCGTGACAAGGACGGCGCGCTGCTGATGGGGCTCGAGAGGATCGATGCGGAGCTGTTGCGCCGTGCGCCCAAGCTTCGCGCCGTCTGCAATTGCGGCGTCGGCTACAACAATCTCGACCTGGACGAGCTTACCCGACGGGGCATCATCGCAACCAACACGCCCGGCGTGTCCCACGAGACGGTCGCGGACTTCGCCTGGGCGCTGCTGGCCGCAGCCTCCCGCCGGGTAGGGGCGGGAGACGCGTTCGTCCGCAGCGGCGCGTGGCGGGGCTTCGGCTTCGACCTGCTCCTCGGGGCGGACCTCCACGGATCGACCCTGGGGGTGATCGGCATGGGCCGTATCGGGCAGGCGATCGCCCGACGGGCCGCCGGCTTCGAGATGAGCGTCATCTACAACTCCCGGTCCCGGGTGCCGGCCGCGATCGAAGCGCGCAGCAATGCTCGGTGGTGTCCCAGGGGCGAGCTTCTCGCCCAGGCTGATCATGTCGTTCTCGCTGTTCCCTACGGGCCGGAGACCCACCACCTGATCGGCGCGGCCGAGTTGTCCCTCATGAGGCCGACCGCAACCCTCGTGAACATCGCGCGGGGCGGCGTGGTGGACGACTCCGCCTTGGCTGCAGCCCTCAAGGGCGGGGTCATCGCGGCGGCGGCGCTCGACGTGTTCGAAGGCGAGCCGGATATCTGTCCGGAGCTGCTGGATGCGCCCAATCTCATCGTGACACCGCACATTGCGAGCGCGAGTGTGCGGACCCGAAAAGCTCTGGCGAACCTTGCCGTCGACAATCTCCTGGCCGCTCTCGGCGAAGGACCGGACGCAGGCCGCCCACCGTCCATTCTGAACCCGCAGGTTCTCGGTCCGGATGAACGCGTTCGGCTCCGCGGATCCTGTCCGCATGGTGGACAACAATCGACCACGGAGCCGTAGCGAGACGCGGCTGCGCCTGTGTAGATGGTACACAGACAAAATGATGGGGAGAGCGGGATGGCGTACGAGCACGTATTGTCGGAAGTGCGGGGCCCTGTTGCAACTATTTGGCTGAACCGGCCTGACAAACGAAACGCACAAAGCCGTAAGTTGCTTGACGAGCTCGATGCGGCGCTTGCCGAGGCCGTTCGGGATGACGCCGTGCGGGTCATCGTCTTCGCCGGAAAGGGCGATCACTTCTCGGCCGGCCATGATCTCCGAGAGGCGCAGGAGAGCCGTGCCGATTTCACGGTCGAGGAGCGCTGGGCGTACGAGGAGCTTCGATACCTCGATTATTCGCTGCGTATCTGGGATTGCCCGAAGCCGACCATCGCCTCGGTTCAGGGCGCCTGCGTGGCGGCTGGCTTCATGGTCGCCAACATGTGCGACCTGGTGGTCGCATCCGAAGACGCCTTCTTCGCCGATCCCGTCGTGCGCACCCTCGGCGCCTGCGCCGTGGAGGTGCTGGTCCATCCGTGGGTCCTCGGCGCCCGGCGGGCGAAGGAGATCCTGTTCACCGGCGACCGCTTCTCCGCAGCCGATGCCCTCTCCTGGGGGATGGTGAACCGCGTGGTGCCGCGCGCGGAGCTCGAAACCGCGACATCGGATCTCGCCAACCGGATCGCCGAAACCCCGGCCTTTGCGCTCAAGCTGGTCAAGAAATCCATCAACAGGACCCTCGACATCCAGGGTTTCCGGAATGCGCTCAACGCGCACTTCGATACGCACCAGCTCAGCCACGTGGCGGAGGCCTTCAAGACGGCTCGGGACGCCGGGCTGGCGAACGCCATCCAGAAGGGCAAGGATTCGTGAGCGGCCACCGTCTCGAGCCGCTGATCAATCCGGCCTCGATCGCGATCCTCGGGGCATCGGCGGACCCGAGCCGGGTCGGCGGCATGCCGTTCCAGCTCCTGCTGCAGCATCGTTTCGCCGGTCCGATCTACCCGATCAATCCGAAATACGACGAGATCTCGGGCGTGCGTTGCTACCCCGACATCGAGTCGCTCCCGGGCCCCGTGGACCTCATCGCGCTCGCGGTCTCGGCCAAGGAGGTGGTTCCGCAGCTTCGGCGCGCCGCGGCCAAAGGCATCCGGTCCGCCGTCGTGTTCGCCTCCGGCTTCGCTGAAACGAACGAGCCCGAGGGACGGCGCCTTCAGGACGAGTTCGAGGCGTGTGTCGCCGAGATCGGGATCCCGGTCGCGGGTCCCAACTGCATGGGCTTCGCGAACCTCAAGACGCACGCCTACACGGCCTTTGCGTCCGTGTTCCGGAGCATCGAGCCGCCGCGCGAGGACCATTCGGTCGCGCTGATCACCCAGAGCGGAAACGTCTGCGCCGCGGTGTATGCCGCCGGCCGCAAGCGGGGCGCGAAGTTCTCGAGCGTGATCAACACCGGCAACGAGGCCGGGATCGAGTTCTCCGAGTATCTGGAATACTTCGCCGACCAGCCGGAGACCCGCGTGGTCGGCGGGTATGTGGAGGGGCTTCGGGACGGAGAGCGCTTCCGGCGGGTGGCCGGCCGCCTCCAGCGGGAGGGCAAGCCGCTCATCGTGCTGAAGATCGGCGACACGGACAAGGGCGCGGAGGCCGCCGCCTCCCACACGGCGTCCCTCGCCGGAAGTCAGGCCGTCTACCGCGCCGTCTTCGACGATCTGAACGTCATGATGGCGGACGACCTCTCGCACATGGCGGACCTGATCCATCTGGCAGGGTTCACCCGGCGCAGTGCCGGGCGGCGGGTCGCCATCCTGACGATCTCGGGCGCCCTCGGGGCCCTTCTCTCGGACAAGTTCGTCAAGGCCGGGTCCGAGGTGCCGACCCTCCCGCCGGAGGTCCAGGCCGTGTTGCGGACCGGGATCCCGACCTACGGCATGGTGTCGAACCCGGTCGATCTGACCGGAAACGTCGTCAACCAGCACGGCTTCATGCGGGACGCCCTGGCGGCCCTCGAAAGCTGTGCCGAGGTCGACGCGATCGTGGTCTATGCGCCGGGATATCTGCTCGAGCGTCTGTCCCCGGCGATGATCGATGCGGCCGCCTCCTCGCGAAAGCTGATCACCGCGATCGACACCCTCAGCGCCCGCAATCGGGACGAGCTCGAGACGGCCGGGATCCCGGTTTTTGACGACACCGCCCGGGCGGTCGCCGCCCTGAGCGCTTTCGGTAAGTGGTCCGAAAGGGCTCGCCGGCCCGGCCCGGCACCCTCGGATGGGGATGCGGCGCCCGTGCCGGCACCCTGGCCGGGACTGGCGCAGGCGGCCGGCCAGGGCGCTCTCGACGAGGTCGAGGGCAAGCGCCTTCTCGCGGCCTATGGCTTCCCTGTCGTGGACGAGCGCGTCGCGGCGACGGCCGACGAAGCCGCGGCCGCCGCCGAGGATCTCGGCTGGCCGGTCGTCGTCAAGGTTCTCAGCGCCGACATCCTGCACAAGTCAGATTGCGGTGGCGTGCGGCTCGACCTCGCGTCCGAAGGGGCGGTTCGGAATGCCTTCGCCGAGGTCACCGCGGCAGCGGCTCGCGCCTATCCGAACGCTGACCTGAAGGGCGTCGTGGTTCAGCGCCAGGAGGCTCCCGGGATCGAAGTGCTCGTGGGCGTCACGCGCGATCCCGTTTTCGGCCCCGTGATGACCGTCGGCCTCGGGGGCATCTTCGCCGAGATTCTGCACGACATCGAGCATCGCACGCTGCCGATCACGCGGGACCGTGCCGAAACGATGCTCCGGCGACTGAAGGCGTTTCCGCTTCTGGACGGTGCGCGCGGACGGCCGAAGCGGGATGTCCAGGCGCTCTGCCGGGCGATGGAAGCCTTGTCCGACGCGGTGCTCGCCAACGGGGAGTCGATCGATCAGATCGAGATCAACCCGCTGGTCGTTCGAGAGCAGGGCAGGGGCGTCGCGGCCCTCGATTGCCTCGTCGTCCTGAGATCGTGACCCGCAACATGAGCGAACGGAGGGTGGCCGTGGAGGTGCATCGAAGGCGCGTGCTGGCCGGGGGCGCAGCACTGCTCGCCGGAGCAGCGAGTGGCGCGGCCCGGAGCGAGGTCGAATGGCCGGCGAGACCGGTTCGGCTCGTGGTCCCGTTCTCGCCGGGAGGTGCCGTCGACACGATGGCCCGCATCCTGGCCGAGAAGCTGAGGGAGCGCCTCGGACAGAGTGTTCTCGTGGAGAACGTGGTCGGGGCCGGGACCATGGTCGCGACCGAACAGGTCGCCCGTGCCGCCCCGGACGGCTACACCTTCCTGCTCGCGGCCTCGGCGCACACCATCAACCCGGCCGTCCAGAAGGTTCGCTACAACCCGGTCGCCGATTTCACGCCCGTCACGCTGCTCGTCTCGCCGCTCCATGTGCTCGTGGTGAACAACGACGTGCCGGCCAGGACGGTCGCCGAGCTGATCGCGCTCGGCAAGGCGAAGCCCGGATCGTTGACCTACGGGTCGGTGGGCCATGGCACCTCCACGCATATGGAGGCTGAGCTGTTCGCCAAGATGGCCGGGATCGAGCTCGTCCACGTTCCCTACCGGGGCAGCGCGCCGGCGCTCCAGGATCTCGTCACGGGCCGGATCCCGATGATGTTCGACGCACTCGCGTCGTCGAAGCCGCATATCGAGGCCAAAACCATCCGGGCTCTCGGAGTGACCTCCGCCCAGCGCTCGTCCCTGCTGCCCGACCTGCCGACGATCGCCGAATCCGGTCTTCCGGGCTACGAGGCCGTCCCGTGGACCGGATGCTACGGGCCGGCGAACGTGCCGAAGAGCATCGTGGATCGCATGAATGCCGAGTTCCAGGTGCTGCTGGGGCAGGAGGACATCCGCAAGCGCTTCGCGGAGCTCGGCCTCGAGATCCTATCCTACCCGCCCGATCGCTTCGCGTCGTTCGCTGAAGCTGATCTCGGGAAATGGGCCCAGATCGCCCGGGACGCCGGGATCAAGCCGGCGAACTGACATGGACCTGCACGCTTTCCGCGCCGAGGCGCGATCCTGGCTGACGGCCGAGGTCGCTCGGCTTCGGGTCGAATTCCGGGGTGTTCCCTTCACTGACCTCGTTCTTCGGCGGACGTTCGAGGACCGCCTGTGCGGGGCGGGCTGGTCGGGCCTCGGGTGGCCGGCGGAGGTCGGCGGACGTGGCCTGCCGATCGAGTTCATCGCGGCCTTTCTGGAGGAATCCGCCCGGGCGGGCGCGCCCAAGGGCGTGAACCTCATCGGCCACGGGATCCTGGGGCCAACCCTCCTGCTGTCCGGAACCGAGGAGCAGAAGCAGCGGTTTCTGCCCGGCATCCTGTCGAACACAGCCGTGTGGTGCCAGGGCTATTCCGAACCGGATGCGGGCTCGGATCTGGCGTCCCTGCGCAGTCGCGCCGAACGGGACGGGGACGATTACGTCGTCGACGGTCAGAAGATCTGGACGAGCTTCGCTCACATCGCCGACTGGTGCTTCCTGCTGGTGCGCACGGATCCGGCTGCGCCCAAGCACAAGGGCATCTCGTTCCTGCTGGTGGACATGAAGTCGCCCGGCATCACCGTTCGGCCGATCCGCCAGATGGACGGCGGGCAGGAGTTCAACGAGGTCTTCTTCGACCGCGTCCGTGTTCCGGTCGCCAACCGGGTCGGTGCCGAGAACGCCGGGTGGGGCCTGGCGATGGCGGCCGCGAGCTTCGAGCGGGCGACCTATTTCATTCCCCGGCTCGTGCAGATGGAGGAGGAACTGCGCGACCTCGTGGCGGAGTCGCGCGAGATCCGGCGCAACGGCCGGCCCGCTTGCGAGGACCCGCTGATCCGAGACGGCCTCGCCCGCTCCTTCCTGGACGTGCAGGCCCTGAAACTCCACGCCCGGGCGATGCTGGCGGCGGCGGCGCGGCACGAGCAGCCCGGCCCGGAAGGGTCCTTCATCAAGCTCCTTTGGAGCGAGAGCCATCAGCGGCTGCTCGAGCTGGCGCTGGCGCTGCTCGGCCCCGAAGCCGTGCTCGGTCCCGAGGAGCCGACCGCGCAGCGGCGCCGGCACTGGCAATACGACCACCTTTGGAGCCGCGCCGAGACCATCCTGGCCGGGACCTCCGAAATCCAGCGCAACATCATAGGCGAGCGCGTGCTCGGCCTGCCGCGATAAGGGCCAGGGCCATGACGGACACGGCCGAACTCGATCTTCTCCGGGACTCCGTACGGGGCGCGCTATCCGGCTTCCCCGAGGCCCTGGGCCTGGGGCGCGGCGACGATCTCGCGCCGGGAGCCGCTGCCGCCGCAATGGGGATCGCGACAGCCCAGGGTTGGACGGCGATGCTGCTGCCCGAGGCGCTCGGCGGGCTCGGCCTCGGCTTTCGCCATGCGGTCGTCGTCGCCGAAGAGGTCGGCAGGACCCTCACGCCCGGTCCCCTGCTGGCCAACGCGGTCCTGCTGCCGGCGTTGGCCGTAGCCGCGCAGGCCGATTGGCTGAACGACCTCGCGTCCAGCGTGGGGGCCGGCGAGGAGACGGCCGCCATCTGCTTCTCGGGGGACCCGAACGGGGCGGCGGGCCGGCGCTTCGTCGAGCATGGCGCGGAGGCGACGGTCATCGTCTCGCTGACACGGGTCGGCGAGGGCGAGTCGCCGTCCTCGCTGGTTCGGCGCCTGGACAGCCCCCGCCTGACGCCACGTCGATGTCTCGACCCGACCTGTTCGCTCGCCGAGCTGGAGGGGCCGGAGAGCGTCCGGGACGGGGAGGGTTGCCGGTTGAGCCCCGGCGCGACCGCCGACGTGCTCGGTGCCGCCCAGCTCTGGATCGCCGCCGAACTGCTCGGCGTGGCGGAGCGTGCGGGCGCCATGTCGATCGCCCATGCCACGACGCGCCGGCAGTTCGGGGCGCCGATCGGGGCGAACCAGGCCGTCAAGCACCGCATCGCGGACGATTACGTGCTCCGTCGCAACGCGGCCGTCGTCCTGGCGGATGCGGCGGCCGCCTGGGACAGCCTGGACGACGACCGATTGCTCCTGGCACACGCGGCCCGCGCGTCCGCGACGGCGGCGGCCTATTCCGCGACGGCACACTGCATCCAGGTCCACGGGGCTCTCGGCTTCTCGGCGGAAAGCGGAATCCACCTCGCCTACAAGCGGGCGCGCCGTCTGGGTTGCGCCTTCGGTGACGATGCCGCGAGCCGGGCCTTCGTGGCCGCGCGCCTGGTCGCCAAGACGGCCGCATGAGCGGCGAGCCCGGCGGGAAGGCCGACGGCGTCCAATCGATCCGCCGCGCGTCGCAGATCCTGTCGGCGATCGCCCGCCGCAGCCCGACCGGGCTCGGCCTCTCCGAGCTGTCGCGGCGAACCGGCCTGGCGCATCCGACTGCCCGCCGGATCCTGAAATGCCTGATCGAGGAGCAACTCGTCACCCAGGATACGGCGTCGAAGCGCTACCATCTGGGGCCGCTGGTTTTCGAGCTGGGGCAATGCGCGCCCCATCAGGGCGCGCTGGTTCGCCTGGCGAGGCCCGCCCTCGAGCGTCTGTCGGCCTCGACGGGAGACACGGTCTACCTGACGGCGCGGTCGGGAACCGACGCGGTGTGCCTGGACCGGATCGAAGGGACATTCCCCATCCGGGTTGTCACCACGGGCATCGGCGACCGCCGTCCGCTCGGCGTGGGCGCGGTCGGGATCGCGATCCTGTCGCGCCTGGACGAGAGCGAGATCAACAGCGTCCTCCACGAGAACCGATTCGAGTACGAGCGCTACGGCCTCGACCGAACGGCTCTTCACGAGGCGATCTGGGCGTCACGCCAGCGCGGTTACGGCGTGAGCAATGGCCTGCTGACGCCGGGCGTGGCCGGGATCGGCCTTGCGATCACGTCGGCCGGCGGCTCGCCCATCGCGGGCATCAGCATCGCCTCGGTCACGGACCGCATCTTCGGCGAGCGTCTCGAGAGCACGCTCGCCCTGCTGCGACAGGAGGTGTCCGAGCTGTCGCGCGAGGTACTGTCCAGCTTCCAGCAGGCCGTGACCTGACCGGAAGTGACGCCCGAGCCGGCCAATGCGGCTCGCGTCATGGGCTGAGGATCGAGCTCGATGAACTCGAGGTCGCCGATATGCCGATCGAGGCGTTAGGTTTACGCCGGTCGAGCGTGGTCAGCTCACGCTGCAGGGGTGTCGGGCAAGCCCGAAGAGGGCCCCTCCGAACCTGCCTCGCACGCTATGCCGGTCGCTCGACCAGGGGACATCTGCTCGCTCGGCTCGACGCCCCCGAGTCGCCTGCGGCGATGCGCAGCGCCTACTTCGCCGCCACGAACGAGCAGCTCCCGCTCATCGGTCTGAACGCCTGTTCCGGGGGGATCGTAGCAACGAGCTTCAACAGATCCCACTCACCCTTCATCTCCTCCGGTTTTTTCACCTCGAAGATGTACATGTTGTGGAGCTTGCGGCCATCCGCGCGAATGGAGCCCTTGCCGAACAGCGGATCGTCGGTCGGCAACTCCTTCATTTTCGCCATAACTGCCTTTGCTTCGTTGCTCCGGGCGCTGCTCGCCGCCTTGAGGTAGTGCAGCACAGAGCCGTACACACCAGCCTGCAGGGAGGAGGGCGGACGTCCGTTCATACGCTCGGCAAAGCGCTTCGACCACGCCCGCGTCTCGTCGTTCATGTCCCAATAGAAAGCGTCTGAAATCTGCAGTCCCTGTGCAGTCTTTGCGCCGATCGCCTTGACGTCCTGCAGAAACACGGCGAAGGCGACGATCCGCTGATTGAGCCTGAACTCGACTGCCTGCTGGAAGATGTTCCGGAAATATTCCGCGACCGATATGATTCCGAGGGTGCGAGCTTTCGAGCCCTGCGCCTGCACAACATAGGACGCGAAATCGAGGTTCGAGCCGTAGGGGTGCAGAACAGCGCCGACGACCTCACCCCCGACCTCGTTGATCGCGGCTGTCGCGTCCCGCTGCATCGAATGCGCGAAGGCGTAGTCCGCCGTGATGAAGAACCAGCTCTTGTCGCCGCGCTCCGTGACAGACTTGCCCAGGGCATGCGCCTGCGCCCAAGTGTCGTACACCCATTGCACCGTGTTGGGAGAGCATTGCGAGGCGGTCAGCTCCGACGTGCCCGCCGCGGAGAGCAGCGCGACCTTGTTCCTTTCGCGGCTCAGGCTGTTGATCGCAAGCGCGATCGAGGAGTTCGGGACGTCGACGATCGCGTCCACCTCCTCCTGATCGTACCAGCGCCTGGCTAGGCTGAGCCCGATGTCCGCCTTGTTCTGATGGTCCGCGGCGATCACCTGGACCTGAACGGACTTGTCCGATGCGGCGAAATCCTCTGCTGCCATCCTGGCAGCCAGGACGGACCCCGGTCCCACGAGATCCGCTGACATGCCGCTGAGGTCTGTCAGGACCCCGATCTTCACCTTAGTTTGTGCATTCCCCGCGGTGGCTACGAACAACGAGGCCGCTAATCCGGCCAGAAACATAGAAATTCTCATGTCGGTCCCCCCTTATGATTATTTTGCAAACGAGTGTCGGGCCGTTTCGGCCCCTTTTGCCGGGGAGGCAGGCATGCCGCTCACGCCATCCTCCCTTCGCCCGGGCGCGGCGGATCGCATTCGCGTGTTGCCCGGACCCGATTTTTGTTCGACTTTCCGCCAGAGCGCGGCGGCTGTCAACGTTGCGACGGGACGCTCGTGGCGGTGATGAATGGATGTGTTTCGGACGGAGCTTCCACGGCATTGAGTTGCCCTCACGACCAGCAACCGATGCCGGTGACGCGGTATTGCCCGACGTCTACGAGGGATCTGGATTCCTTGGCCTAACTGCCTTCCGATACGCGCTGTCTTTTGCTCCACGGCAGCGAGTGTGCGCGCTTGGTGCGGCGGCGCCGACCTGAATGACTTTGCCGCATGGCCCGAGTGCTGCCGCGGCCGCATTCAGCTCATCATCACCTGATTGGCCGTAGCGCTCCGGCGACGTCACTCGCCGAGGTGGAAATGAGTCCGTCGGCTCCCGTCATTCACTCTGGCGAGGCGGGCGAACCCGCCCGAGGCCGCGGTTCGCGAACCCGAGGAGGGGCCTGGCGCTGGAGAATGACAGCCGCGCCTCTTAGCCTCCGCTAACCCGACCCGCCGGAGGCGATCATTGGACGCTACGGCGACGCTATGGACTCCCTTTCGAGGGCTGCGAGTGTCGCCGGCCGTGATCCCATGCGACGTGCATGCGCGGTCCAGTGCGGGAAGTCGCGCGCCATGTCGAACTCGAGCAGCCGGCTCCGGCCCCACAGCCAGCAGGTGAAGATGTAGGGGTCCGCGACCGTATATCGCTCCCCGACCACCCAATCGGTCTGCAACGCGGCGAAGCGGTCCTCCACCTGCTGCCACAGCGACCGGCAAGTGCTGCGGCTGACCCGGATCAGTTCAGCCTTCGCCTCATCGCTCTCGAGGTAGCGCCCGGGGCGGCCGACATTGGCATAGGCGACGTGAAGGGTGCTCGCGCACCAACTCAACCACTCGCTGCATCGTGCATCCGACTCCAGATCCGACGGCCATAAGCCCGCCTCCGGGGAGCAAAGCGCGATGTAGCGCAGGATCGCCGGCGTTTCCGTGAGGACGAAATGGCCGTCAACGAAGACCGGGACGCGCGCCTTGCGGTTTAGCGCAACGAAATCCGGCCTGTGCTGCTGGCCTTGCGACGTGTCGACGATGATTGCCTCGTAAGCAACCTCCGCCTCACCAAGCGCGATATGCGAGGCGAGCGCCACGGTTCCGGGTGACCAGTACAACTTTCTGTTTGTCTCCCGCGCCATGGGATCTCCTGAGTTGCAGTTTGATCCCTAGTCAGCGCGGGCGGGGGATCCGTCATCGCCCTTCCTGATTTCCTGGTTGATCTCGATTACGTTCATCGACGGATCGAAAACGTAGATCTGCAGAAGTCCAGGAATCGAGTACTCACCTGCATCAGCGTACATCATGCCGGCCTCGTCCAAGCGTTTCTTGACCGAGTCGATATCTTCTACGCAGATCGCAATATGCCCATTCGCGACGGGATTGATCGACAGATTATTATCGCGCGCGAATTCGGGGATTGGTCTTGTCACATGCAACCCGTGGTAGCCGTCTCCGAACGAGGAGATCCATTCGGGGCCGGTTCGCGTGTTGGTGCTGCCCGTGCCGTATGTCGGATGAGCCTGGTTGAGACCCAAAATGTCGCGATAGAAGACCGTGCTTTTCTCCAGATCGTGAGCAGGGATGTTGATGTGGTGAATGAACCAGTTCAATTTCATCTCCTCGACTGCGACTGAAGATGGCTGATCGTTGCCAAGAAGATTGACTCGACAGCAATCGGCCGCGGCAAACGTCCGACTGACGACCTCCGTTTGTAGACCCCTCGGTGCGCCCTCGGGATATGCAGTGATCCCGCCGTCATCTGCCTCGGAGACCCACGCCCCGCTGGTCCGTGGTCAGGGGACCGTCCTCCACGCCCGATAGAGGGTGGTCAGCTCGTCGAGGCTGGACAGGTCCCCGACCGTCCAGAGAAGCGCGAGCATGCGGCCGGCCTCGACGGACGGCAGGACCTTCGGAGCCATGGAGAGAAACTTGGCCGTGAAGTCGTCGTCCGACATCGGCCGGTCAGGCTTGCCCCGCGAGGTATACGCCGCCTCATCGAGCACCCTTCCATCGGTGAGCCGCACGACGATCCGGGAGGCCATCTGCCCCGCGTCGCGGAACCGGCGCTCCATCTCGGGATCGGGCTGGACGGAAATGCGCCGCATCAAGGCCGGCAGACGCGGATCCGCGATCCGTTCGGGCTCGAAGCTATCCAGCCCGACGTCACCATCGAGAAGCACGACCGCGATCAGGTAAGGCAGGCTGTGATCGGCCGTTTCGCGCGTGGTGGGCGCCCATTTCGCATCCGCGTCGCCCGCACCGCCGCCGATCGCCTTCCAGGCGACCTCATAGGTAAAGATCTCGATAGCCGCGACCTCGTCCGGCGCGACCTTCTCCCGAAGCCGCATCATCGCCTCCACCTGCGCGAGCGAATGCCCGCAGGCGGGCACGGCCTTCGTGAAGACCCGCTCCAGGCCCAGCCGCCCATCGACCGGCGTGCCCAGGCGATCGAGCGTCGCCGGGGCGACGGCGTCGAAGAAGCCCTGCACGCCCGCGAAGGGCCGCGACGGCCCCGTCAGTCCCGCCCTGGCGAGGCGGGCGGCCCACATCGCGTTGGCGGCGGCCTGGGGACCCGCGCATCCCTTCCAGTGCGACAGCTCTCCGGTGCGGGCGACGTGGAGCGGCATGCTCGGGGTGATCGAGATGGCGATCGCATTGGCCAGCGCGTGCCGATCGAGATCGAGAAGTCGGCCGATTCCGGCGGCGGCCGCGATGCTGATATTGGCACCCTGATCCCAGCCCTTCTCGCGGAGCGGGATCTCGTCCGCGATCGTGGCGGCGATTTCGTAGACCACGTGCATGCCGAGCAGCAGATCCGCCCCGCCTTTGCCGGTCATCTCGGCGGCGGCGACCAGCGCCGGAGCCGCATCGCTCGGGTGGACGCCGCCATTCGGGGCGATCCCGGCGTAGCCGTCGTTGTAGTCGAGATACCGGGTCGCAACGCCGTTCGCGAAGACGGCGTATTCCGGGGTGCTCGGCTCGGCGACCCCGAACACGGATGCGCCCTCGGTGCTGCGGGCACTCCCGGCCAGATCTCGGCTGATGCGGGACGGCGTCGCGTCGAAGGCGCCCGCGGCGCAGCCGACGCTGTCGAGATAGCGGCAGGTGGCGGCGTGGACGGCGCTCGCCGGAAGACGATCCAGATCGGCCGCCAGGGCGAAGTCCACGAGCCGCTCCAGCATCGGGTCTTCCACGTCGACGGCCTCCCACGCCGCCCCTGAGGAGGCGGCCTCGTTGCACTCTTCTGCGACGCATTTCGTAGAACCGCCCGGACTGCTGTCAAGGGAAAGTCGACGCCCTGTCGGTTCTGCTGGCAGAGCAGAGCCAATCGGTTGCGCCCTGTTGACAAGCGTTACGTTCCGGACAGAGATGTAAAAAAGCCGAATTAAGTTCGGCGCAAGACGGGGACGAAATGGTTGAGCGGGTTTGTCGTCCGATCGAGGAGCCGCGATCTCCGGCTGCGCCGCATCGCTCACGTCCTGATGAGGCGCGCCCGTGAGCGCCCTCGCCGGAGTCAGGAGCATCCTTGAAACGCCTATCCTCGACGCCCGTAAGTGGGCGAAGATGAAGAGCGTGGATTGCGACGCCGTTCTTCTGGATCTTGAGGACAGCGTCTCGCCGGCCCGCAAGTTGGAGGCGCGCGAGCGCGTTCTGAAGGAACTCCAGCAACCCGAGGCGCTTGGCCGCCGTCTCGGCCTGCCCCGCGTAAACGCCCTCGACACGGAATGGGGCGGCGACGATCTGCGCGCCCTCGCCGAGGCTGGCGTCCGGCTTCTGATCTACCCCAAGCTCAGCACCGTGGAGGAGCTTGCGGAAGTGCGACGTCGGTCCAACGGCGCCGAGGTGATCGTGATCGTCGAGACGGCACAGGCCGTGCTCAACCTCGAGGCTATCGCCCGGGCGGGCGTCGCGGGCTTCATCAACGGCCCTGCCGATCTCGCCAACGATGTCGGCTGGGACATGTTCATCGACGGTGCCCTCAATGCTTCGGCGTACGGGTATCTCGCGTCCAAGCTGGTGCTCGTGCAGGCCGCCTTTGCGACGCCTGTCTACGACACGGTCTTCGTCGAGGATCTCCGGGACCAGGCGCAAGTGAACACCGCCGTGCAGCGCTCGCGCAGCATGGGCTTCGCCGGGGCGGCAACCTTCTATCCCCCCCATGTCAGTGTCATCAACGAGGCCTTCAGCCCGTCTGCCGACCAGGTGAGCCGCGCGATGAGGACGGTCGAGGCCTACGAAGACGCGCTGGCGAAAGGTGACGCAGCCGTTCGGATCGGCGGCGAAGCCGTCATCGTCCAGTACTACAAGAAAGCCCAAGGCGTGCTGGCCCGCGCGGGCATCATACGCAACCGGGACGCCGGCCAATTGGACTGATCCGAAGAGATCAGCATCGAGGAGGAAATCTAAAATGAGGAAGTTGACCGTTGTTCTAGCGAGCCTATCCGCGTCGTGCGCGCTGGCGCAGGATGCCGCTCCACCTCTGAAGCTAGGTATGATTGCAGATTTCTCGTCCGTTTACTCGGACGCCGTCGGCAAAGGCACGGCGGCCGCGATCGAGATGGCGATCGAGGATTTCGGCGGCTCCGTCCTGGGACGCAAGATCGTCCTTCTCCAGGCCGACCACCTCAACAAGCCGGACGTGGGGGCCAACCTGGCGCGACAGTGGATCGACATCGAGAAGGTCGACGCCTTTGTCGAAACCCAGAACTCCTCCGTGGCGCTGGCGGTGCTCGACCTCGCTCGCCGTTCGAACAAGGCGAACCTTCTCGTCTCCCCCGGGTCGGCGGATCTCACCGGCAAGCTCTGCTCGCCCATCACGGTGCACTGGAGCTGGGATACCTACATGGCGGTCAACGCGACCGTGAGGCCGCTGACCGAAAAGGGCCTCAAGAGCTGGTACTACATCATCCCGGACGCGAATTTCGGTCGCGCGCTGACGGCGGACGCGAAGAAGATCCTGCCCACGATCGGAGGGACCTTCGTGGGCGAGACGGCGGTGCCGACCGGAACGGCCGATTTCTCCTCCGCTCTCCTGCTGGCACAGGGATCGGGCGCTCAAGTGATCGCGATCGGCGGCGGCGGTCAGGACGCATCCAACGCCATCAAACAGGCTGCAGAGTTCGGCCTCACGCCGAAGCAGCAACTCGCCGGCGTCATCACGAGCACGAGCGAGGTCGTCGGTGCGGGGCTCCAGGCCGCGCAAGGGATGATGCTTCCTGAGACCTTCTACTGGGACCTGAACGACCGCTCGCGCGCCTGGTCGAAGCGCTTTCGGGAGAAGACCGGCCGGATGCCGAACGCGAACAACGCCGGCTCCTACAGCGCCGTGACGCATCTCCTGAAGGCCATCAAGGCGGTCGGCGGCACGGCCGGGGACGCGGTCGTCGCGAAGATGCGCGAGCTGCCGATCGAGGATCTCAGCGCCGATCGCGCCCGGCTGCGGGAGGACGGGCGCGTCATGCGGGACGTGTTCCTGTTCCAGGTGAAGGCGCCCGCCGAGTCCAGCGGGCCGGACGACGTCTACAAGCTGGTCGCGACAGTCCCGGCGGAGAAGGCCTTCCGGCCGCTCTCCGAGAGCGAGTGCCCGCTCGTGAAGAAATAGCACCCTCCGCGAGGCGACGAGCAGTTCACCGAGCGACGTTTCGTCGGCGCGAAATCCGACGATCACTGGAGCAGCAGCACGATGACGTGGTCGATCGGAATCGACACCGGTGGGACGTTCACGGATGTGGCCGGCCTGGATCTCGCAACCGGGCGCCTGCACACCGTGAAGGTGCCCTCCACGCCGCACGATCCGTCCGAGGCCGTGCTCGCCGGCATCGACGCGTTCGTGGCGTCGGTGCCGGGCATGCGATCGGCCGATATCGGCTTCTTCGCTCACGGCACCACCGTCGCAACGAACGCCGTCATCGAACGCAAGGGCGCGCGATCAGGGCTGCTCATCACCCGCGGAACCGGCGCCGTCTACATGGCCCGGTCCTCGGCCCAGCCTATGCCCGGCGAGATGATCGACCCGGGCTACCGCAAGCCCTCACCCCTCATCCCGGGCCGGATGACCCGGGAGATCACGGAGCGGACACTCTTCGACGGAACCATCGAGACCCCGCTCGACGAGGCCTCGGTCCTCGCCGCGGTGCGGGAGCTCGTGGCCGCAGGCGACGTGGAATCGATCGCCATCTGCTTCCTGTTCTCCTTCATGAACCCGACCAGCGAGCTCGCGGCGCGCGACATCATCCATCGGCACCATCCCGACATCCGGGTCTCGCTGTCGTGCGAATTGCTCCCGGTCATCCGGGAGTACCGCCGCCTGAGCACGACGGTCGCCGATGCCTTTGTCGGGCCGGTGCTGCAGACCTATCTCGGCCGGCTCGGAGACGGGCTTCGGGCGAGGGACGTGGCCGACGGGCAGTCCTTCATCATGCAGTCGAACGGCGGTCTGATGACGGTCGAGGTCGCGCGCGCGAACCCTGTCCAGACCCTCCTGTCCGGCCCCGCGGCCTGCGTGATCTCGGGGGCATACCTGTCCGGGATCACCGGCATCCCGAACATCGTGACCTTCGATGTGGGCGGAACGAGCACGGACGTTGCCCTGATCGTCGGAGGGCAGATCACGGAAACGCAGGCCGGTACGATCGCCGGCCATCACGCCTACGTGCCGATGAACGAGATCTCGACGATCGGCGCGGGCGGCGGCACGATCGCCCGCGTGGGGCAGGACGGGCGCCTCAAGGTCGGGCCGGACAGCGCGGGTGCCTCTCCCGGGCCCGCCTGCTACGGGCGGGGTGGCAGCGAACCGACAGTGACGGACGCCGACCTCGTCCTCGGCTATCTGCACCCGAACACGTTCCTGGGCGGCACCTTCCCGATCCAAGAGGAGGCGGCCCGGAACGCCATCGCCGACGCGGTCGCGCGTCCGCTCGGTCTCGATCTCGACGCGGCCGCGATGGGCATCATCAAGCTCACGACGAGCCTGATGGAAGGCGAGCTCCGCCTGCGTCTGCTCGCGCGAGGCTACGATCCGCGCGGCTTTGCGCTCGTCGCCGTCGGCGGCGCCGGCCCGCTGCACGCATCGCTGATCGCGAGGAACCTCGGCATCCAGCAGGTCATCGTGCCGCCCTATCCGGGCCTGGGCTCGGCCATGGGGCTCCTGCTGACGGACGTGAAGCGCAGCTATGTGCAATCGCGCCTCCGGCATTTCGACGAGGCGGTGCTGCCGGAGATGGAGACCCTGTTCGCGGCTCTGATCGCGCGCGCGTCGGACGAGGTCGAGCGCGGCGGCAAGGATCTGGGCGAGGTGCAGCTCGAACGCGTGGTCGACCTCAGATATGTCGGGCAAGGCTACGAGCTGTCGATCCCGCTCGCTCCCGGGCCCTTGACGCCGGCCTCCATCGAGGCTGCCCGGGCGCGCTTTCACGAGTTGCATCTGGACTTCTACGGCAATGCAGCGCCGGAGAAGCCCCTCGAGATGATCAATCTGAGGATCAAGACGACGACTCCGCTCAGAAAGCTGTCGCTGCCTCGGCTGGACTGCGTGGAGGAGGGTACCGTCGCGCAACCCGACGGATGGAGGGCGGTCTATTTCGAGGAGGGGGGCCGGGTGCAAACCGGGATCTTCCAAAGGAACAAGCTCCGGCCGGGCCATGTCGTGAACGGACCGGCCATCATCGATCAGATGGACTCGACAACTGTTCTTCTTCCGGCCCAGCGGGCCCGGATCGACGCCTACGGAAACATCCTGATCGCGACTGGCGAGGGAGCGCTCTGATGCAGATGGATCCGATCACACTCGAGATCATCGCGAGCCGGTTCGAAGAAATTCAGCAGATCATGAAGCAACGCCTGTTCAGAACGGGCTATTCGACCATCCTGCGCGAGTCTTTCGACGGCAGCTCCGGGCTGACCACGGCAGATGGCAGGCTGATCGGAGCGTCAGGCGTATCGTATCACACCGTGCCCTATTCGATGATGGTCAAGTGGATCGTCGCGCATTTCGGCCTGGACGACATCCATCCGGGCGACACGTTCCTGTCGAACGATCCGTACAAGGGGTGCGTGGCCCATACGCCGGACGTGGCGGTCGTCACTCCTGTTTTCGCCGACGGGGTCCTGGTCGCCTTCTGCACCAGCATGGGGCACAAGCCCGATGTCGGCGGGATCGCGCCCTCCACCTCGAGCGCCTTGTCGCGATCCATCTTCCACGAGGGCCTCGTGGTGCCGCCCGTAAAGCTCTACGCGCGCGGCGTGCCCAACGAGGGCGTGCAACGGATCCTCGCCAACAATTCGCGCACGCCCGAGCTCCTCATGGGCGACATCGAGGGGCAGGTCGGATGCACCCGTATCGGCCGGCAGCTGATGGAGGAACTCTGCGCCCGCTACTCGGTCCCAGTGGTCCAGGCGGCGATGGAGCTCCTGCTCGATTCCGCCGAGACGCGGTTGCGCCTTGCTCTCGCGGCCGTGCCGGACGGTGACGCTTCGGCGGAAAACTGGCTCGACGGCGACGGCGCATCGGACCGTCCGGTCAAGGTCCATGTCACCGTCCGCAAGCGCGGGGACACCCTGTCGCTCGACCTGACGGGGAGCGATCCGCAGACGCTCGGCCCCGCGAACGCTGTCGAGCAGGCCTGCCGGGCGGCGGCAACCGGTGCGGTCTTGGGCTTCCTCGATCCCGGAATTCCCTTCAACGACGGCGTCTTCAGGGCTATCGAGATCGACACCGGCGAGGGGCTCTGCGTCAGCCCGCGCTTCCCGAGCCCGGTGAATTCCTACATTCCGACCACCCACATTCTGTTCAACTGCGTGGCCCAGGCCCTCGGCCAGCTTTGCCCGGAGCGGGCGTTCGCGGATTCGGGCCTCGGTTGCGGTGGTTTCGGCTTCGGCTATGCCCAGCCTGGCGGCGGTCCGACACGGGTCCAGTACGAGGTGATCGAGACAGCGCTCGGCGGGACATCGCGGGGCGATGGGGCCCCCATGGTGTTCACGGTGATGATCTTCGAATCCGTCGAGCCGATCGAGATCGTCGAGACGGAGTTCCCCGTCCGGATCGACGATTTCTCGGTGCGGACGGATTCGGGTGGGGCGGGCATCCACCGCGGCGGCCTCGGCTATTGCCGCAGCTGGCGCGTGCTCCAGGATGCCCAGTTCTCGTCCCGCACGTCCCACCGCCGCTTCGGCGCGTCCGGGATCGCGGGCGGCGGAGCGCCCCTACCGTCCCGCACCACCCTCAACCCGGGCCGGCCCGACGAGCGGGTCCTGAACGGCCTCGAGCAGCTCAACCTGAAGGCTGGCGACGTCATCCGGCTGGAGCAGAGCGGCGGTGGCGGCTGGGGCGACCCGAAGGATCGAGACGGGCAGGCGCTGCTCGACGACGTGGCCGACGGCTACGTTTCGGAAGAGAGCGCACGCCGCGCCTATGGCCGCGCGGTCACGCGGGAGCCCTCGGGCCGAGTTGCCTTCCTGCGGGAGTGATCGCGCGGGGTCGCCACGCTCGAGGGCGACGGCCGAGGCGCGGCGCTCACGGGAGATCGGGCGGTGCCGCCTCGGTATTGGCAATCACCCGCCGCAAGAGCTGCTTCAGCAGGTGGACCTCGCTGAAGTCCATGTCGGCGAAGGCGTTCGTTTCCACCGAGCGGGCCATGGACAGAAGCTCGAGGACGTCACGCCGGCCCTGGTGCGTCAAGCTCACCTCCGTCTCGCTCGTCACGGGCCCCACCGCCTCGAGCAAGCCAGCCTCCATGAGCTTCTCAACCGCGGCTGGTGTGCAGCGCAGACCGGAAAAGCGGATCTTGTCGTCGATTTCGGCCACGGTTGTCGCGTTCTGCCGGGCTGCCATTTGAAGGATCGCGCTATCCACGTCGCTCCAGCCCATCTCCCGGCGCCGGAGCAGGGGCAGCCGGCGAATCTGGAAGAAGGCCCGCCAGAGAAGATAGTTGAGGTCCTCGTCCGAGACCGGGTCGCCCGCCTGCCGCAGAGGCCGCCGGTGCTCCTCCGAGCGAGGCACGGCCAGCGCATAGCGGCCTCCGTGAAAGACGAGCGGCGGCCGGGCCGAGTGCAGAAAGGAGACGACCTCTCCAACGAAAATGATGTGGTCGCCACCGTCATAGCGATGCACGGTCCGGCACTCAAAGCGTGTGGCGCAGTGCAGCAGCAGCGGGACGCCGCCCTCCCCCCGGTCGACATCGAGGCCGGCGAACCGGTCCACCCCCCTGGCCGAGAACCGCCGCGAGAGGTCATCCTGGTCGGCCGCGAGGATATGAACGGCGAAATGCTCCGCGGCCTGGAAGGCGTCGAGGTTGGAGGAGTTCCGGCCGAGGCTCCACAGGACCATCGCGGGATCGAGCGACACGGAGTTGAAGCTGGACGCTGTGAGCCCGGCATCACGCCCATCCGGGGCGCGGGTCGTCACGACCACGACGCCTGTCGCGAAGGCCGCAAGCGCGTCCCGGAATGCGCGCGGGTCGTGCGTCACGAGGCGAGCGCCGCGCTGGCTCGCGCCGGGGCGGCGCTGGCGCGCACGACATCGGTGAGGCCGAGGTTCTCCCGCAACGTGCTCCCGGCATACTCCTTCTGGAAGGAGCCCCGGCGCTGCAACTCGGGTATGACCAGCCGGACGAAGTCCTCGTAGCTACCCGGGACGCTGTGGGCTGCGACCACGAACCCGTCGCACGCCCCGCCGAGGAACCACTCCTCCATCTGGTCAGCCACGTCGACGGCCGATCCGACGAAGGTCGGGAACTCACGCGCCGTCGCCCGTCCGCTGTATTTGATGAAGTCCTCGACCGTCGGATTGCGGCGTCCGCTCAGCTGCACGACCCGATCACGCGTCGAGCGGATCCCGGTGATCGAATCGAGCTCCTCGTCCGAGAAGGGCTCTCCCAACGGTTTCGTCGCGAAATCGTAATTCAGGACCTCGGACAGCAGGACGAGCGCATCTTCCGGCTTGGCCAGGCCTTCCAGGAAGGCCATCTTGTCCTCGGCCATCGTCCTCGTCTCGGCCACGACCGTGTAGACCGCGGGTGCGATCGACGTCGTCTCGCGCCCGATGCTCCGAAGGTGGCCCTTCATATCCGCGTACGCGGCCTTGCCGATGGTCAGGTTCGGATAGACGACGAAGATCAGCTCGCCCCAGCGCGACGCGAAGGAGCGTCCGCGGCCGCTTTGGCCCGCCTGGATGAGCACCGGCTGCCCCTGAGCGGAACGCGGCACCGTGAACGGGCCTCTCGACCTGAAATACTGACCGTCGTGGTCGAGCCGACGAACGCGGGACGGTTCGGCAAACACGCCCGATTGCTTGTCGGCCAGGATGGCTCCGTCTTCCCACGTGGCCCAATGCCCGAGGACAACCTCCATGAACTCGTCGGCCCGGTCATATCGGCGATCGTGGTCGAGATGCTCGCTCCGGCCGAAATTTGCGGCCTCCGCGTCGTTCAACGACGTGACGACGTTCCAGGCGACCCGCCCACCCAGCATGAGGTCCATCGTCGCGAACAGGCGGGCCACATGGTAGGGCTCGTAATAGGTGGTCGAGTAGGTCACGCCCAGACCGAGCCGCTCCGTCGCCATGCCGATCGTCATGGCGACGACCACCGGGTCGAGCTTGGCAGCCCGGATGCCGCCCCTGACGGTCAGCGCGTAGTCGTCCCCGTAACGGTCCGGCATACCCAGGCGGTCGTCGAAGAAGGCGAGGTGGAATTTCCCATGCTCGAGCGTGCGCCCGATCCGCTGGTAGTAGTCGCTCGACGCCCATCGGTGTGAGAAGCCGGATGTCGCCACGAGGCCGGAAAATTCGAGCAGTTCTGAGCCTGCAGGAACGCGACGAGCTTCATCTGCCGGGTCATGAATACGCCTCTCGCCGAATTGTTGAGCCTGCTCGATCGGCACGCCTGCGCTGCGTTCGTCTCAGATGACGCCCTTGCTTTTCAGCGTGTTCATTCGGTCTTCCGACAAACCCAGAAGGCCCGAGTAGATCTCATCGTTGCTGGAGCCGAGGACGGGACCGAGATGCTTGACGCGGCCTTGCGTCTCCGAAAGGCGCGCGGCAGGTGCCTGCACCCGCATCGGTCCGAGCTCCGGGTCGTCGATCGTCAGGAAGGCTTCGCGCGCAACGATATGCGGATCGCTCATCAGCGTGGCGATGTCGTAGACCGGCGCAACCGCGACCTCGGCTTCTTCCAGGACACGCAGGACCTCTGCCTGAGGATGCCGCAGCACCCATTCGGCGACCATCCCGTCGATCTCGTCGGCACGCCGCAGCCGGCCTTGCGCGTCCCCGAACTCAGGATGGCTGGCAAGCTCCTCCCGGCCGATCGCCTTGAAGATCCGGGCGGCCACGGTCGGCGATGAGCCGGAGGTCGCGATCCACTTCCCGTCCGAGGTCTTGTAGGTATTGCGCGGAACGCTGACGTTCCAACGGTTCCCGTTGCGCGAGGCATTTACGCCCAGCTGGTCGTGCTCGAGATACATATGCTCGAGGAGCCGCATCAGCGGCTCGATCAAGTTCAGGTCGATGAACTGGCCGTCCGCGCCATGCACATCGCGGTGGTAGAGCGCGAACATCACGGCATTGACGGCATTGAGCGACGCAACCCCGTCCGCCAGCATGAAGGGTGGCAGCGTCGGGGGCCCGTCGGCCGGCCCCGTCGTGTGAGCGAAGCCACTCATGGCTTCCCCGAGCGTGCCGAAGCCCGGCCGGGACGCATACGGACCGGTATACCCGAATCCGGTGATTTGCAGCATGATCAGCTTCGGATTGATCGCGTGGAGATGCTCCCATGCGAGCCCCCATTTCTCGAGCCGTCCGGGCCTGAAGTTCACGATCAGGACGTCGGCCTCTTTGACCAACTCGCGCAGGAGATCTTGCCCTTCGGGGAAATGCAGATCGAGCGTGATCGAGCGCTTGTTGCGACCGATGCTTTTCCAAAGAAGCCCGATGCCGTTGCGCTTGCCGCCCCAGTCGCGAAGCGGATCGCCCCGTTTCGGATGCTCCACCTTGATGACGTCGGCCCCGAATTCGGCCATCAGGGCGGCCGCGAGGGGGGCGGCCCCAAGCGTCGCCGCATCGATCACCCTCACGCCTGCAAGGGCTTGCTGAGGGGCAGTCCCGCCGCCGACCCGCTCCATCGACACGTTTCCTCGCATGCTCCGTTAGCCAGAGCTTGCCCAAGGAATACCGGCATCAACCAGTGGGGTCAACGAAGACGAAAACAATTCGGCTTATATGCTCGTCACCTTAGGGCCCCTGATTACCCCTCCTCCGCTCCGCCAAACCTTCTGCCCGGGGGACGGCTTTCTGGTTCCAGACCTCTGGCTCCGACGCACGAGGCTGCGTGAGTCCGGCTGCCCCTCTCGGGCGCCACTCTGAAGAGGCCGGACCTGAGGCACGGGACGCACTACCATCCACGTGGATCGGCCGTTCCGGATCCCACCGCGGAAATCCTGTCGGCTGCCGCGCGAAAGCGTCGGTCGCACGAGCGTCGCGCAGACGCCACGGTGCAGCGCGGCCATGAACTCCCCCGGGGGGGGGGGCGGTTTCGCAGTGCCCACCCGCGGACCGGCTGCGCCCCTCGAGCGGGCCGCGGCCTTGTGGGTGGAAGAGGACGGGTCCTGCTGGCCTAACGGCGAGCGCCCGAACCGGTCGCCCGGGAGAATTACCGAAAAGCTCGGTGCGGCTGCCCGAAAGCCTTGCGTTCCGAGTTTCCTTCGGGTTTGTTTCGTCAAAAGCGCGGCTGGCGCCGTCCTCTCGGGTCACCGAGAGGCGTTGCGCCTGACCGGATGCTTCGAGGGAGGGTTTATCATGCGGCGTAGAACGATGCTTGCATCCGGGCCTGCGCTGGCGGCCGCCGCCCTCGCGAGCCCGGCGCTCGCCCAGGGCAATCCGGCGATCCGGTGGCGGCTCGTGACGGGCTATCCTCGATCCATCGATGTGCTGTTCGGGGTGATCGACAACTTCGCTCGCGCGGTCTCGGAGGCAACGGACGGAAAATTCGCGATCCAGACCTTCGCGGGAGGCGAGATCGTTCCGGCGCTGCAGGCGGTCGACGCCGTGGCCAACGGCACGGTCGAGATGGCCCACACGTCGTCTTACTACTATCTTGGCAAGAACCCGATGTACGCACCCTTCACCGGGCTGCCGTTCCTGATGAATGCCCGCCAGCACAATGCCTGGCTCTATTTCGGGGGCGGCAACGCTCTCGCGGACGCGTTCTACGCGACGCAGGGGCTGGTCGCGTTTCCGGCCGGAAACAGCGGCGCACAGATGGGCGGCTGGTTCCGCAAAGAGATCAACGGGCTTGCCGATCTCCAAGGGTTGAAGTTCCGCGTCGCCGGGCTCGTCGGCAGCATCTACGCGAAGCTCGGCGTGGTGCCCCAGCTGATCGCGCCCGGCGATTCCTATCCGGCGCTGGAGCGCGGCACTATCGACGCGGCGGACTGGGTGGGGCCGCACGATGACGAGAAGCTCGGCTTCGTCAGGGTTGCGCCCTACTACTACTACCCTGGCTTCATGGAGAGCAGCGTCGTGGCGCATGTCTTCATCAACAAGGAGCACTGGGACGCTCTGCCGAGCGCCTACAAATCGATCGTTCGGACCGCCGCGATGGCGGCCAATCTGGAGATGGTCGCCCGCTACGACGCGGTGAACCCGCCCGCGCTCCGGCGGCTGATCGGAGCGGGCGCCAAGCTCAGGGTCTTCAACCCGGAGATTATTTCCGCCTGCTATCGCGCCGCAAACGAGGTCTACGCGGAGATCGGCACCCGGTCCCCGGAATTCACCCGCGTGCTCGCTCACATGCAGGCGTTCCGGGACGAGCAGATGCCCTGGTGGCAGATCAGCGAATACGCTGCGGACGGGGTGAACATCGGTATCCGGGGACGGAACCGGACGCCGTAACCGGCGGCGCGGCGGGAGGGTTGCTCCGGTCATGAACGTCCTTCGTGCGGCTTTCACGCCCCGCGGGTCGGTGCAGGCTCCATGCTCGCGATCATCGTGAAGAGAACCGCGCGTTCCCTGCCTCCCGTTGGCTGCCGTGGCCCGATGCTGCCGGGCATGCCGATCGCCTTCGCGATCGGTCCCGGTTTTCCTTGGCTCCGTTCTCCCGACCCAAGGCGCGCACTCCGGATGCGGGCAGAGATCATCGGCTCAGCCGTGTCGTCCCGGCGTCGACACCGTCGCGCTTCTGGGGGCGGTCTCCGGTCTGGTCGGCGGTCTCGCGACCCGGACGCATCGGCTCTCGCCATCCTGTCGCCGCCCGGTTCACGTCGCTAAGCCGCTCACATGGAACTCGCGCTCCGGACAGCCGAGCCCTACCGCCACATATCGCCGCCGACGCCGGTGCGAAGGAGCTGACCAACGATGTCGATCGGGGCTGTGCAGCACGTCAAGCTCTTCCAGTCACTGGCCCGGTCCCTGGTCGAGAACGGCGTCGACACGATCTTCGGGCTCATGGGAGATGCCAATCTCTACATGGTGGACAGCTTCGTCCGCGATCAGGAGGGGCGCTTCATCGCATCGGCCAACGAGGCCGGCGCGACCTTGATGGCGCTGGGCTATGCGAGCGTGTCCGGAAAGGTCGGGGTGGCGACGGTCACGCACGGACCGGCCTTGACGAACACGATCACGGCGCTGGTGGAAGGGGTGAAGGGGTCCATTCCGATGGTGCTCCTGTGCGGCGACACTCCGGTCCTGCAGAAGGACAACCTCCAGAACGTCGCGCAACGCGACTTGATCATCGCCTCCGGTGCGGGGTTCGAGCAGGTCCGGGCCCCCGAGACGGCCACGGAAGACATGGCGAGCGCATTCCGTCGCGCCTGGCATGAGCGGCGGCCCGTGGTCCTGAACATGCCTTCGGAATTCCAGTGGATCGAGGTCGAGCACCGATCGGTCCGCCTGCGCAGGCCGGAGACCAGGGCGTTCATCCCGACCGGCCCGGATCTGGACGATGCGATCGGGATCCTCGCGGCCGCGAAGCGCCCTGTCGTCCTCGCCGGGCGCGGCGCCGCCGACCCGGCGTCCCGGGACGCGCTCGTGCGGCTCGCCACGCGGATCGATGCGCCCTTGGCCACCACCCTGAAGGCCAAGGGCCTCTTCGCCGGTGAGGAGTTCGACCTGGGCGTGTTCGGCACCCTGAGCCCGTCGGCCACGGTCGACATCATCACGGCCTCCGACTGCGTCATCGCCTTCGGGGCCAGCCTGAACAAGTTCACGACCTCGAACGGCGCCTTTCTTCGCGGCAAGCGGGTCATCCAGTGCAATCTCGAGCCGGGGGACATCGGCCGGTACCACGAGCCCGACGTCGGTCTGGTCGGCGACCCGGCATCCACCGCTGCGGCCATTGTCGGATGGCTGGACGAGGCAGACATACCGGCCTCGCAGTTCCGGGACGGCAGCATGGCCGCGCAGATCCGGCGCTCTGCGCCGGTGCAGGATGCAGCCTCCGAGTCTCGCGCGGGTGACACGGTCGATTTCAGGCATGCCCTCCGCAGGTTGAACGAGGCCTTGCCGGCCGACCGGATCCTCGTGACGGATGGCGGCCGCTTCCTCTCGGAGGCCTGGAAGATCCTCGACGTCGGCGACCCGCAATCGTTCGTGACGACGGTGAATTTCGGCTCCATCGGCTTGGGGCTGGCGGAGGCCATCGGCGCCGGAGTGGCCGCAGGGGGGCGGCCCGTCGTGCTGATCACGGGCGACGGCGGATTCATGCTCGGCGGCCTCGTCGAGTTCAACACCGCCGTCCGGCACGGGATCGACCTGATCGTCGTGGTCTGCAACGATTCGGGCTATGGCGCCGAGTACATCCAGTTCCAGAACAAGAACATGGACCCGAGCCTCTCGCTCCTGGACTGGCCGGATTTCGGCCCTGTTGCGACCAGCCTCGGCGGGACGGGATTCACGGTCCGGAACACCGCGGACCTCGAGACCGCCCTCGCGGCGATCCACAACCGGAACCGGCCAGTGCTGCTGGATCTGAAGCTGGATCCCGACGCGGTTCCGCCACCGGCCTATTACTAGGATCCGGACCCATAACGCTGGCGCGTGTTGGCGGGATTTGATTCACGGCTCCACGCGAGGAGCCGATGGCTCGATTCTCGAGGCGCCGCCCAAACGCCGGGTTCGAGCGGAGTGCCTGGTGGGCCCGGCAGGACTCGAACCTGCAACCAGACCGTTATGAGCGGCCGGCTCTAACCATTGAGCTACAGGCCCAGCGCCGACGCTCATACAATCTTGCCATCGGCGCGTCATCCCGTATCGCTCGGAGACGGAGCGCGGGGAGGGCGACCTCGTCCGCTCTGGTCGCGGCCGGCGGGGCTTGGTGCCGGCAGGCGGGGCTTGGTGCCGGCCGTTGTTTCGGGCGCAGGCTGCGAGCACAAGGCGGGTGGCCGGGGCTGCGCGCGGCGGGAGGCGGGATGCGGATCCTCTATGTCGGGCCCCAATCCGGAACCTCGCGGCACCGGCTGCACGCCCTGAAGCGGCTCGGGCACGACGCCGAGGGCCTCGACCCCCGGCCGCCGCTGCTGCGGAGCGGGACCGGCTACCGGTGGACCAACCTGACCGGAGCCCTCGGCGCCGGGCCGCTGGTCCGGACCCATCTGCGCCGGGAGATCGGGCCGCGTCGCTTCGACGTGGCGCTCGTGGATGGCGGCGAGCTCGTGGGCCCGGAGGCGGTGCGGTTTCTCAAATCGGTCGCGGGATCGGTGGTCAGCTACAATCCGGACAACCCGTACCTGGACCGGGACGGGCGCAAATGGCGCCTCTTCCTCGAGGCCCTGCCGGACTACGATCTCGTCGTCACACCGCGGGGCTCCAGCGTCGGGCCGGCGCGGGCGGCGGGCGCCAGACGGGTTCTGGAGGTGACGTTCGCGGCCGACGAGGTCGTGCACCGCCCCCCGTCGGACCCGCCCGGCCGGCGCGACGAGGTGGTGTTCGTCGGAACCTGGATGCCGGAGCGGGGGCCGTTCATGCTGGACCTCCTCCGGGCGGGCGTGCCGCTCCGCATCTTCGGCCCACGCTGGTCGCGGGCTCCGGAATACCCGCTGCTGTCGGGCGTCGTAGCAGACCGCTACATGGACGACGCGGAGTACGTCGGGGCCATCGCGGAGGCGAGGATCGCGCTGGCGCTGCTGTCGCGCGGCAACCGCGACCTGCACACCACCCGCTCGCTCGAGATCCCGGCCATCGGCACCCTGCTCTTGGCCGAGCGGACGGCCGATCACGCCGCCATGTACCGGGACGGGGAGGAGGCCGTGCTCTGGGACGACGCCGCGGAATGCGCCCGCGGCTGCCTGTCGCTGCTCGCCGATCCGGGCCGGGTCGCCGCCATCGCGGCAGCCGGCCGGGCGCGGCTCCTCCGGAATGGACACCTGAACGAGACCGTCCTGGCGACGATCCTGGCCTGTGCGGGGGCGGCGACCTGACGAAGCCAGGGCTCGACGGAGGCCAAGCCCACACGGCCCGGGGCTCGACCGGCCCCCCGGCTCCGGCGAACTCCGCTAGCCGGAGGGCGCGGGATGGCGTCTGGCCAGCGTGCGCAGGTATTCCACGGCCGGCCCGAGCCGCAGGAGGTCCCGGAGAAATCCCCCCGGGCTCCGGCCGAGCCAGGCCGTCACGGCCCGGATCGCCACGACCGACACCGCGAGCTCGCCCGCAATGCCGCCCGTCACCATCCCGGGCACGCCGAGACAGAACGCCAGCAACCCTCCGAGCGCCAGGGCGGCGAGCGTTGCCGGAACCATCACGAGGGAGGGGCCGTAGGTCCGGTTCGTCCCGACCAGGGCATGGCTGCTGATGCGTCCGAGCTGGTTGGAGGCCGACATCACCAGGAACAGCGACATCAGGCCGTAATCGAACGGGATCCTGCCGGCGGTCCAGGCCTGGAACACGAAGGGCCCGAACAGCAGCAACCCCGCCGCCCCCCCGATGAACGCGAGCCAGGCGAACTGGGTGCCGAGCACGATCAGCCTGTAGGCACGGTCGAGATCGCCGGCCCCGGAGGCACGCGCGACCTCCACCTCCAGCGGCATGGCCAGCAGCAGCACCGCCTGGTCGATGAGCCGCATCGCGGTGGCGAAAACCGCGTAGGTCCCGACCGCCTGGCCGCCCAGCACCGCGCCAAGCACGAGCCGAGGACCTTGCAGCAGCACGCTCTGGGTCGAGAAGTTGGACAGGAGAAAGCCCAGTCCGGGCTTCAGCTGCGTGGCGAGCCAGCTCAGGTCCAGCACCCGGAAATCCGACCGGGCCCAGGGCGAAACGCGCTGCTTCAGGATGGCCACCATGGCGAGGTCGAGGATCGCCGTGCCGACCACCGCGCCCGCGGCCGCCACCTGGCCCCCGCCCAGCACGGTCACCAGGAGCACGATGGCGCCGAGCTCCAGCAGCTTCGCCACCCCCGCGATGGCGTAGGTCGGGCCATAATGCCCGTTGGCGTAGAGCGCCGCCGCCATCATGCCCCGGATCGTCCCGACCCAGATCACGAGGGCCTCCAGGGCCACGATCAGCACCGCGTCACGCTGGCCGATCTGGTGCAGGTTGAGCAGCTCCGCCAGGGGCAGGAGGTAGGCGGCCAGGACCACGAGCCCGAGCAGCGGCACCACCAGGTAGAAACTGATGTTGATCGACATCTGGTAGATGCGCTGGGCACCGCGCAGGTCGCCCGCCCCGAGCGCCATGACCAACTCGTTGCCGGCGGTCGTGATGAGCCCGAAATTCGAATACGAGATGTAGGAGGCGAGCGCGGTGAGCACGAGCCACTCGCCGAAGCCGTCCACCCCCCAGGCATGGATGAAGATCGGCACGAGCCCGATGCTGGTGACCGCATAGGTCGCGCGCGAAAAGGCTTGGCCCGACACGCCGACGACCAGCCGTCTTTCCAAACCGTCCTGCATCCGGTCCTCGTGATCTGCGGCCCTCGCTCGCACGTCTTGGCCGTTGCCGGGAGCTGATATCACGTTCCGTGCCCGAGCGGCCGAACGTCCTCCGAAGTGGGTTACGGCCGCCGATCGGCGCGACGAAGTCGATCGCCCTCGGCGATCGGGCTCGTCTCCAAACAGGCTCCGGGCGCCCGCCGCAAATCACATTATCCCATCAGGGCTGTGACTGCACTTCACTTGGTCGGGTGTCTTGATTACGAAGGTGAGTGCTTCCAGGAGTTCCGTCCTCGGGGATGTCCGTCGCCACAGAACATTCCGCGAGCTCGGTCTTTCACGAGAATTGGTGGCTCGACGCGGCGACCGGCGGGAGCTGGACGCTCCTGGAAACGGGCGTGCAGGGCGGCTACACGGCGCGCCTTCCGCTTGTTCTCAGCAGCTCGTTCGGCCGCCCGGTCATCAAGCTGCCGCCGCTCACCCGGACGCTCGGTCCCGTGCTCGTGCGCAGCGATCGGGGCGGTGCGGCGCCGACAGCGCGGGCCCGCAACGGGCTCATGGAGGAGCTCATCGGAAAGCTCCCGCCAGGCGTCCCCTTCGCCTTGACCTTCGATCCGAGCGTTCGGGACCTCCACCCGTTTGCGGCGCACGGCTTCCATATCGAGCTCGAGTACACGTTCCGGATCGCCGCCCAGCTCGACAGCAACGCCGTGTGGAAGGGGCTGCGGGACTATACCCGCACGGTCGTGCGCCGCGCGGGCGAGCGCTTCCTGGTCGAGCGCAGCCGCGACACCGCCCGGTTCGTGCGCTTCTATGCGGAGAACGTGGCCCGGGAAGGCCAGACGATGAAGCCCCGGCCGGCCTTGATGCGCCGGATCCTCGACGCCACCGTCCAGAACGATGCCGGGATCGCGATGTTCTGCAGCGACCCGGCCGGTGTTCCCGTGGCGGCGATCTTCCTCGTGTGGGACCGGTCGTTCTGCTATTATCTCCTGTCGACGCGGCACAAGGAGCTCGCCGGCAAGGGCGGGGGCAGTCTGCTCACCTGGGAGGCCTTGAAATTCGCGGCCGAGCAGGGGCTCGGCTTCGATTTCGACGGCGCCAACCACTTCGTTCTGCAGTTCGGGGCCGAGCCGACCCCGCGCTGGATCGTGTCGCGGATCCACAATTTCGAGCGGGCGGCCAAGCTCGTCCTCGCGCGTCTCGCGTGAGCGCGGCGCAATCGGGGTCCCGGCCCTTGGCGAAGGTGCTGTTCTGCTGCCTCAGCTTGCATTCCGCGGCGGGCGGCATCCAGCGCTTCAACGCCCGGGTGCTCGACGGCCTTGTTCGGCGGGCCGCGGGCGGTGAGGTCGCGGTGCGGGTTCTCGCGGACACGGGGCGCGAGCCGGGCGCGGACAACCGGGGCTTCTCGCTGCGGGGCTTCGCGGGGCGACGGCTCCGGTTCCTGACCGCGACCCTGGCGAGCGCGCTTCGGGCCGAGCTGGTTCTGCTCGACCACATGCGGCTGCTGCCGCTCGCCGTTCTGATCAGGATCGCCCGGCCACGGGTCCCGATTGTGCTGTTCGCCCACGGCATCGAGGTCTGGGGCGAAATCGGCTCCCGGCGGAGGCGGCGGCTTGAGCGGGCGATGCTGCGCTTCGCGATCCGCCGCATCGCCTGCGTGAGCCGCTACACGACCGCCCGCATGATGGCCGCCTACGGACTCCCGGCGCAGCGCTTCCGGCTCCTGCCCAATGCCGTGACGGTGGGCGGGGAGCCGGCGCCTGTCCGGAACGGGGACGACGGTGGGTTGGTGACGGTTCTGACCGTCACGCGCCTGGACAACCGCGAGCGCTACAAGAACGTCGACACCGTCGTGAAGGCCGTCGCGGCGCTCCGGACCGAATCGCCGCGGCTGCGCCTCGAGATCGTGGGCGACGGAACGCTGCGGCCCGAGCTCGAGGCGCTTGCGAGGTCGGAGGGGTTGGACGGTGCGGTCGTGTTTCGAGGACGGGTCAGCGACGAGGAGCTCGCCGCGGCCTACGGGCGCGCCAGCCTGTTCGCGCTGCCGTCCACGATGGAGGGCTTCGGGATCGCCTACCTTGAGGCCTGGCTCTGGGGGCTGCCGGTGATCGGCAGCGACGAGGGCGCGGCGCCCGAGGTGATCCAGGACGGCATCGATGGGCTCCTGGTCCCGGGCCGCGACGTGGCTGCCCTGAGCGCCGCCATCCGGGGGCTCGCGGCCGATCCGGAGCTGCGCCGGAGGCTCGGCAAGGCTGGCCGCGCAAAGGTGGAGAGCCTGTACGGGGAGGACAGCTTCGACCGGAACCTGGACGCGATCCTGGACGAGCTCGCGGCCCGCTAGGTCGCGGCCCCCGATCCGGCTGCCCGGGGGCGCGTCGGTCGGGCGGTCGCAGGCCCGGTCGGCAATGGTTCTGCACGCCGTCCCGGATCCGCCTGCGGGGCGCCGGGATGGCGCAGGCTAGCGGCGGCGGGGCGCTTTCGCCGCGGCGGAGGGCTCCGTCCGCTTGCGGCCCAGGCCGGAGGCCTTGGCCAGGTCGGAGCGCTGCTTGGCGTAGTTCGGCGCCACCATCGGGTAGTCGAGCGGCAGGCCCCACTTGGCGCGGTAGCCCGACGGCGTCAGCCCCCGTCCGGACAGGTGGCGCTTCAGCGACTTGTAGCGGCGCCCGTCCTCCATGCTGATCAGGTAGTCCGGCGTGACGGACTTGCGGATCGAGACCGGCGGGGTGGGGCGCTCGGGCTCGGCGGCCGCCGGCGCGCTTCCGAGGCCGGACAGGCTGGCATGAACGGTCGAGATGAAGTCTGGCAGATCCGCGAGCTGGATGGCGTTGTTGGACACATAGGCCGCGACGAGCTCGGCCGTGAGGGAAACGAGCTCTTCGGTGGAGATCGAAGCGTCGGATTGCATCGGTGGACATCTCGGAGGGCTGACCGAAGCTCCGAATCGTACGGTCTCTGACAATCGTCAAGAAACGCTTGGTTGCAGCCTCCGGACTTTCTTCAGCCGAGTCCCTGGGCCCTGAAATCGGCTCGGAACTGGTCCAGCACCACCCGGTTGCCGGCCCGCTCCGCGTGCCAGAACGTCCAGCCGTTGCAGGCTGGCAAGCCCTGGACGAGCGCGCCGACCTTGTGAATCGAGCCGATCGCCGGACCCGCCATCAGCGTACCGTCCGGCCGCACCAGCGCGGGCCGCCGCCCGTCCGCGCAGGTGAGCGTCTCGCCCGCCCGCACGTGCCCGGCCTCGATCAGCGACAGAAACGGGATGCGGGGCTCGGTGCGCTTCGCCGGAACGGGCGCGACGGCGGCTTCGTCCAGCGGTTCCACCGCGGCGATTCGGCGCCGGGCGGCTTCCGCGTAGACCGGCTCCCGCTCGAGCCCCACGAATCGGCGCCCCAACCGCCGTGCCACGGCCCCGGTCGTGCCGGTGCCGAAGAACGGGTCGAGCACGACGTCTCCCGGATTGGAGGCCGCCAGAAGGATTCGGGCCAGGAGCGCCTCCGGCTTCTGGGTCGGATGGACCTTGCGGCCCGCAGCGTCCTTCAGCCGTTCCTCGCCCGTGCAGAGCGGAAACAGCCAGTCGGACCGCATCTGCAGGTCGTCGTTGCCGGCCTTCAGCGCCTCGTAATGGAAGGTGTAGGCCTTGGCGGCCGCACCCTTGGCGGCCCAGATCAGCGTTTCGTGGGCGTTGGTGAACCGGCGGCCGCGGAAATTCGGCATCGGGTTGGCCTTGCGCCACACGATGTCGTTCAGGATCCAGAACCCGAGGTCCTGCAGGGTCGCCCCCACCCGGAAGATGTTGTGGTACGACCCGATCACCCACAGCGTGCCGTTCGGCTTGAGCACGCGCCGGCATTCCGCGAGCCAGGCCTGCGTGAACGAATCGTACTCGGCGAAGCTCGCGAACTTGTCCCAATGATCGTCGACGGCGTCCACCAGCGAATGGTCCGGCCGCGTCAACGACGCTTCGAGCTGAAGATTGTAGGGCGGATCCGCGAACACGAGATCGATGCTCTCGGTCGGGAGCCGGCGCAGCGATTCGAGGCAATCGCCCTCGATCACCGTGTCGAGAATGAGGGGCGAGGGCCCCGTTCGGGGCGCCTGCGCGGCCCGCCCGGTACGCGAGACCTGTTTCCGGGAGGCGGCGCGGACGGCCCCGATACGCTGGGAACCCATGGCCAACACCAAGTACGCAACTGACGCTCCGGTTATGGACCGGGGCGGTAAAGGCCAGGTTTTGGCCCCCATCGGCCGCGCGTCTCGTTTTGGGGCTGCAGTTTTTGCCGGGCTCGGCCGGGCGTCGGCTTCGGGCTTCGGCGAGCGCGGGCAGATCCGGGACAGTGCCGGACCGGCCGGACGGCTCACGGCCGGCGAGCACAGCCGCCGCACTGCGCCGGATCGTGTCCCCGCCCCTCTGCGGCGAGCGGGCCGCCACCGTTCGGACATATCCTTGACCTAGGTCAAGCAATGGACCCCCGTCAGGTCGCTCAGGTGAGGCTGTTCAACCGCCGCGTCACGCGCCACGTCGGCGCGCTGAACGACAGCTATCTGCGACGCGGGCGCCCGCTCGGGGAGGCCCGGGTGCTGTTCGAGATCGGGCCGGACGGCGCGGCAATCGCCACGCTGCGGGCCCGGCTCGGGCTCGACCCCGGCTACCTGAGCCGCGTGCTCCGCTCGCTCGACCGGCAGGGCCTCCTGGTCACGGAAATGGAGGGGCAGGACGGGCGGACCCGGCGCGTGGTTCTCACCGGCAAAGGACGGGCCGAGTATCGGGCCTACGACCGTCTGTCCGACAAGCTCGCGGCCTCCTTCCTGGAGCCGCTCGACGTCGCCGGGCGCGCCCGCCTGGTTGCGGCGATGGGGGAGGTCGATCGCCTTCTCCGAAGTGCGGCCGTGGAGGTGACGGCCGTGGCTCCGGACAGCGACGCGGCACGGAACTGCCTCGGGGCCTATTTCCGCGAGCTCGGCGAGCGGTTCGAGGACGGGTTCGACGCAAGGAGCAATCCGCTGTCCGACGACGGCATGCGGCCTCCTGCCGGGTTGCTCCTCCTGGCCTGGCTCGACGGCGTCCCGTCGGGCTGCGGCGCACTGACCTTCGTGGGCGGCCGAACGGGCGAGATCAAGCGCATGTGGACCGCCCCCGCGGCGCGGGGCCTCGGCATCGCCCGGCGGCTGCTGCGGCTCCTCGAGACGACGGCCCGGGAGGCCGGCTGTTCGACCATCCGTCTCGACACGAACCGCGCGCTGACGGAAGCGCAGGCGATGTACAGGCGCGAGGGCTACCGAGAGGTCGAACGCTTCAACGACAACCCCTACGCCCACCACTGGTTCGAGAAGCGCCTGTAGCCGCCAGCGCGCCACACCCCGACCAAAGCTGCCATCCGCGCGGTGGTTCGGCTCCGGGCCTGGAGGAGCCGGCGGTCGCCATCTCGACCGCCGCGGGAGCAGCCGTGACGCGCGCTCAATTCGCGAGTCGCGCCTCGACTCTCCGGTTCGCCGGATCCAGCGGGTCGGGCACCCGCGGCTTGGTTTCGCCGTAGCCCTCGGCCGCGAGGCTCGCCTCGCTCACACCCCTGCTGGCCAGGTAGCGCAGCGCGGCGCTCGCCCGCCTGCGCGACAGGTCCAGGTTGTATTCCGGGTTGCCGACCGCGTCCGTGTGCCCCTCGAGAACGAAGCGGCTCTGGGCGAGGCCGGGCGTCTTCAGCGCCTTGGCGAACTCGTCGAGGTTTCGCCTCGCCGAACGGGTCAGCTCGTCCGAGTTGTACTCGAAGGTGATCAGGAGATCGAATTGCGGCGTGGCCGACACGGCGGCGGCCGCCGGCTGCCCCTTGCGGAGGCTGCATTCGCTCTCGCTGCCGATGCAGACGCCGCGACTGCCGCCCTGGTTCACCGGCGGGCCGGAGAAGGCCTTGACCACCTCCTCCGCGGTATATTGCGGCGCGGCGGCCTGGCCGGCGGGCGACTTTTTGGCCGGCGCCGACAGCGCCGGGGCGGCTGCCGCACAAAGCGCGGCGGCTGCGCACATTCCAACAAACAGGCGGTTGAACACGGCACCCTCCCGGTCCCACGACTCGACGACGCCTTCTAGCACCGCCGACCGCAGAAGCATGTGCGGCGAAGCACCAGCGGCCCGGACGACTCGACATGAGCCGACTTGTCGAGTGGTGCAGCGTGAACACAGTTTGCGCCGAAATGTTGATCCTGAACAATGGAATACAGATTGACGCGCGGCTTTGCCCTAATGAGGAATGAGGACGGGGGAAAGACATGGCGCTGCGGTGGGCCCTCTCAAGGCGAGGGTGGGGTGTGAACGTCGTTCGGCCTCGGCCGTTCGCGGCGGCTGCACGCGCCCTGCGGCCGGGGTCGCTCGTCGTCCTCGCAGCCTGCGCGCTGGCTCCTGTGTGCGAGCCGGCCTTTGCCCAGACGGCCAGCCAGATCACCCCGCCGACATTCCGGCCAGCGCGTCAGTCCGGCGGCGCCGGACTCGTCTTTTCCGGCCAGCCGGGCCTTGGAACGCCGGCCGGCGCGGAGCGGCTGAACGTCCGCCTGTCCGGCGTCGCAGTCGAGGGCACGCTTCCCGAACTCGCCGCGGAAACCAGGGCTCTGGAGGCGCGCCTGCTGCGCGGCCGGATCCCGGCATCCGAGATCTTCGCCGCGGCACGCGACCTCGAGGCGGCCTACGGCCGCGCGGGCTACGTTCTGGTGCGGGTCGTTCTTCCGGCCCAGTCTCTCAAGGACGGGGGCCGTCTCAGGCTCGTCGTCGTGAGCGGCTTCATCGAGCGCATCGAATACAAGGACGTTCCGGATCAGGTGCGGGCGCGCGTGAACGCGATCGTGGAGCCGCTGGTCGGGCAGCGCGGGCTGACCATCACCGAGATCGAGAGAAAGCTCCTGCTGGCCGGGGACACGCCGGGCGTTGCGCTGCGATCCGCTCTCGCGGCCGGCTCGGCAGCCGGCGGAACGGTTCTGATCGTGGAAACGAAGTACCGGCCGG
>JAQGJJ010000196.1 GCA_028290695.1 Enterovirga sp.
GCGGGGCCGGGCGGGCCGGTGCCGGCGGGGTGGGCGCAGGGGCGCGCGCCTGAACCGGGGCAGGAGCGGGAGCGGGCTGGGGAGCAGGCCGTTGACCGATCCCGAGGGTCGGACGGGCGGCGGCCGCAGCCGGAGGCGCCGCAGCCGGACGGGGCGCGGACGGGGCGGCGGATGCGGCGGGCGGTGCGGCTGGACGAGGCGGAACCGCAGCGGCCGGAGCGGGAGCGGCCGGAGCGGGCGCGCGGCGCTTCACCGTCTCGACCACGACCGCCTTGGAGCGGCCATGGGAGAAGCTCTGACGCACCGTGTTCTGCTCGACCGGTCGCTTCAACGTCAACGTCTTCGGAGAGACGTGCAACGTCTTGTCGCCGCCCGGGGTCTTGGTGTCACTCATCCAGCTCTAATCCTGCAGCTCGGTCCCCCGAGCCTTGCCCTGCTGTCCGTCCACATTCCCGGGGCTCTCTGCGGCGTCGCCGACACCCCGATATGCTCGGAGGCGGCGCCAGCGCGCGAGACATCCTTGACCACCAGGACCCGCGAGAAGCGCTGCATGTATCACATGCGAACGCCCCAAGGCCATGTCCAAATCGTCCCCAGAGACGTCATCCAGGATGGGAAAGAGGGATATCGTACCGAGCCGGCCTTTTCGCAACGCCGCGACGAGTTTTCGTCGCCCGTCGGCGGAGGCCTCGGCCGCGTGAATCAGGGCGACGGCCTCGCCGGAGATCAGCGCCCCCTCGACCTTGCCGAACCCGGCAATCACCGAGCCCGCCTTGTTGGCGAGTGCGAGCGACCCGAGCAGGTCGCGCAGAAGGGCCGCCTCGACCTCCTCGGCGAGATCCGGAGAGGTCTTCGCCTCCGTCTTGAACGCGCGGGTGAAGAGCCGCCGCTTGGCCGCCAGCGCGACGGCCGATTTCAGCGGCGTCACCCAGGCGCCCCGGCCCGGCAGGCGGTTGCGGAGGTCCGCGACCACCTCGCCGTCCGGGCCCAGCACGAAGCGCATCAGCTCTTCGGCGGGACGCGTCTCGCGGGTGACGATGCAGGTCCGTTCCGGCTCTTGGCGGGGCACGGCGACGTCGCTCCCTCCCGGTCGGCCGCAGCTCTCCGGCTCAGCTCGGCTGCGCCTCTGTTTCGGCGAGCTCGGCCTCCTCGGCCGCCTGCGCCTCGATCCAGCCGGCCTTCACGCGGGCCGCCATGATCATCGCCTCCGCGTCCGTCCGGGACAGGCCGAAGCTGTCGAGGAAGCCCGTGTGCCGCACGGCGTCCGCGCCACGGCCTTCCGTGTAGCCGATGAGGTCGTCGGTCGCGCAGCCGGCCAGGTCCTCGACCGTCTTGACGTCGTTTTCGCCGAACGCAACGAGGATCGGCGTCGTGACGCCGTCGATCTGGCGCAGGTCGTCGTCGACGCCGAGCTCGCGGCGGCGCGCATCCTGCTCCGCCTCGATCCGGGCGAGGTAATCCTGGGCCCGGGTCTGGATCTCCGCGCCGGTCTCCTCGTCGAAGCCCTGGATCTGCGCGAGTTCGGACGGCTCGGACAGCGCGACCTCCTCCACGTTGCGGAAACCTTCCGCGGCGAGGAGCTGACCGACCACCTCGTCCACGTCCAGCGCCGTCATGAACAGCTCCGTGCGCTCCACGAACTCCTTCTGCCGACGCTCCGATTCCTCGGCCTCCGTCAGGATGTCGATGTCCCAGCCGGTCAGCTGGGACGCGAGCCGCACGTTCTGGCCGCGGCGGCCGATCGCCAGCGAGAGCTGATCGTCCGGCACGACGACCTCGATGCGCTCGCTCTCCTCGTCGAGCACCACCTTGACCACCTCGGCGGGCTGAAGCGCGTTCACGATGAAGGTCGCCCGGTCGAAGGACCACGGGATGATGTCGATCTTCTCGCCCTGCAGTTCGCCGACCACCGCCTGGACGCGCGAGCCCCGCATGCCGACGCAGGCACCGACGGGATCGATGGAATTGTCGCGCGAGGTCACGGCGATCTTGGCGCGGGAGCCGGGATCGCGGGCAACCGCCTTCACTTCGACGATGCCGTCGTAGATCTCCGGCACCTCGGAGGCGAAGAGCTTCGCCATGAACTGGGGATGTGTGCGGGAGAGGAAGATCTGCGGACCGCGCGCCTCGCGGCGCACGTCGAACAGGTAGGAGCGGATGCGGTCGCCCGGCCGGAACGTCTCGCGCGGGATCAGCTCGTCCCGCCGCACGATGCCTTCGCCGCGCCCGGACAGGTCGACGATGACGTTGCCGTATTCGACCCGCTTCACGAGGCCGTTGATGATCTCGCCGATGCGATCCTTGTACTCGTCGTACTGGCGCTCGCGCTCGGCGTCCCGGACCTTCTGGACGATGACCTGCTTGGCCGATTGCGCGGCGATGCGACCGAAATCGAAGGGCGGCAGCGTCTCCGCGATGGCGTCGCCGACCTGGGCGGCCGGATTGCGGCGCCGGGCGTCCTCGAGCGAGATCTCGATCGAATCGTTGTCGACCTGCTCGACCACGAGAAGGTGGCGGGCCAGGCGAAGCTCGCCGGTCTTGGGGTGGATCTCCGCGTGGACGTCCGTTTCCGCGCCGTAGCGGGACCGGGCGGCCTTGGCGATGGCCTCCTCCATGGCGGCGACCACGATCGAGCGGTCGATCACCTTTTCACGGGCGACCGCATCCGCGATCTGCAGCAATTCGAGCCTGTTGGCGCTGACCGCCATGTGTCCTTCTCCTCTTAAGCCGTGTTCGTCTCTGCTCGACGCTTCCGCCGCGGTTGCGGCTCCGGCTGAGCTGCGTCCTCGGACGGAGCGTCCTCGGCCGGGCCGTCCTCGGCCGGCGGCTTCGAACCGCGCCGAAGCGATTCCCGGATCAGGTCGTCCGACAAAACAAGCCGTGCCTCGCCGACGTCGCTGAGCGCCAGGCGGGCCGAAACCTCCTGGCCGTCGGCCGCGTCGGGCAGCTCGATCGTGGCCGTGGTCTCGTCGGCGCCGCGGATGAAACCGCGAAAGCGCTTGCGACCCTCCAGCGGCACCGCGAGCTCGATCTTGGCCTCGTACCCCGCCCACCGGTTGAAGTCGGACGGCCGCACGAGCGGACGGTCGATCCCGGGCGAGGAGACCTCGAGATGGTAGGCCTCCGAAACCGGATCCTCGAGATCGAGGACCGGCGACACGGCGCGGCTGACCGCCTCGCAATCCTCCACGCTCATCGTGCCGTCCGGGCGCTCGGCCATGATCTGGACCGTCATGCCGTTCTGGGCCGACACCTTCACGCGCACGAGCCGGAAGCCGAGATCAGCGAGCACCGGCTCCACGGACTGCGCGACGCGCGCGGCGACGCCCTTCTCGCGATAGAATCTGGCTTCCGATCGATCCGTCATTGATGAACTCGCCGCCCTGGCGTTCAGGCAATAAAAAAGAGCGGGACCCTCTCGGGCCCGCTCCCGACAATGGCGCTTTCACGCCACAACCAGAGCTGATCGGGCCTAGATAGCATCGCCGCCGGCGCCACGCAAGATTTCGCCCTCCGTGGTCTCCCGATCGGGCGGTCGGGGCTCTTCCGCCGCAACCGTCATCGCGAGCCCGTCCGATCCTCTCAGGCAACGCGGTAGAACAATGTTCACCGTGACATATTCCGACCTCATTTGGGCAACCCCCTGGAAGATCATCTTTGTTGCTGTTCCAGCAAAGTACCGAAACCACACACGTTTTCGGGCTTCCAGTACGCCGCCACGTTGTCGCCTTACCGTGGCTCATGCTCTGCCGCGTTCACAACAACGAAGGACGTGGTGTTGACGAAGCAGAAAATGTTGGTTGTCGCGTCAGCGATGTTCGTATCTTGCGGTTCTCTTGTTGCCTCCGAGGCGGAGGCCCGGTCCAGGCACCTCAACGCCCCTCCCCTTTCAGACGGCACCTCTGGCCAGCGCGGGCTCGCAACCTGGTACGGGCCGGGCTTTCATGGCCGCAAGACGGCCAGCGGGGAACGGTTCAACACCCACGCCTTCACGGCCGCGCACCGCAGCCTCCCGTTCGGAACGCATGTGGCGGTTCTGAACGAAGCGACCGGCCGCTCGGTGGTGGTCCGGATCAACGACCGCGGGCCGCATCGGCGCGGCGCGGTGATCGACCTGTCGCGCGCATCGGCGGCGGCGATCGGGATCTCGGGCGTCGCGCGGGTCCGGCTCGTCAGCCTGGGCTCTTGAGCCGAGGCGCAGCACACGACCGAGGGGCGCAGGCGCCACTCGCCCGCCTGCGAGGTGGGCCAGAACGCAGTCCGGCACCGACGCGCAGGTGCACGCCGATGCCGGGTGAGACAGACGGAACGGGCGAAAGGTCGCCCGTTCCGGGTCGGAGCGTGCGGACTAGAACGTCCCGAACTTGAAGTTGATGCCCGCGCGGGCGATCACGCCGTTGGTGTCGAACCGGGAGTTGTAGCCGGTTCCGACGCCGCCCGAGCCGGGGACGAGGTTCACGGCGACGGTCTTGCGGCCGAGGTCGTAATACAGCGCCTCGCCCTTGAGGGTCACGGCGCTCGAGCCGAACCAGTTCCAGTTCGGGATCGCGTATTCGACACCGCCGCCGGCGGCCCAGCCGGTCTCGATGCCGGCGCGGCCGCCGGTGAACTGCAGGGCGGCCGCCGGCAGCGGTCCCGAGAAGTTGGCGCGCGTCGTCACGTCGCCATACGCGAAGCCGCCCGTCCCGTAGACGAGAACGCGATCCGAGGCGTAGCCGACGCGACCGCGAACGGTGCCCAGGAAGGCCAGGTCCGACCGGAAGGTGTTGTTGCGGGTCGCCGCGGCGCCGCCGACAGCCGCCGGAGCGGTCGTGACCACGGTCAGCGTGCGCTGGAGATCGGTGTAGGCCGCGTCGGCCTCGATGCCGATCACGAAGCTGCCGATCTGGGCGTTGTAGCCGATCTGGCCGCCGCCGGTGAAACCGTCCTGGTCGAGAGCCACGAAGCCGGGCCGGGCCCCGAGGGCGACGGTCGTCACGTTGGCTGCGGCCTGGCCGGTCGTGGTGACGCGGTTCTGGTCCGAGAAGGCGTAGCCGGCGTTGCCGCCGATGTAGAACCCGGTCCAGGTGAAGACCGGCACGGCAACGTAAGGTGCCGGAGCGGCGCGCGACGGAAGATCCGCCGCCAGGGCGCCGGTGGCGAGCGCCGACCCGGCCGCGAGGGCCAGAAGAAGCCGCTTCAACATGAATGTGTTCCCCGTTGCGACGAGATGTCGATGGGAGCACACTAGCCCGGACGCTCGGGTTCGGCTGTCCACGCCGGAGCACAACCGTCCACAAGCGACAGGATCTCGTTCACGTCTCCGTGTGAGCCTGATTGCGCCGGTTGCCTATTCGGCGGCTTCGAGGCGGTAGCGAGCCGGGTCGTAGTTCAGAATCGGCGAAAGCCAGCGCTCCACCTCGACGATGCTCATCCCTTTCCGAAGCGCGTAATCCTCGACCTGGTCGCGTTCGACCTTGGCGACGCCGAAGTAATGCGCATTCGGATGCGCGATATAGAGGCCCGACACGGACGAGCCCGGCCACATGGCATAGCTCTCGGTGAGCCTGACCCCGATGCGCCGCTCGGCCTGAAGCAGCCCGAACAGCGTTTCCTTCTCGGTGTGGTCCGGCTGCGCGGGGTAGCCCGGAGCCGGCCGGATACCCTGGTAATCCTCCCGCACGAGATCCTCGGGCGCCAGCGTCTCGTCGGCGCGGTAGCCCCAGAACTCGCGCCGGACACGCTCGTGCATGCGCTCGGCGAAGGCCTCCGCGATGCGGTCCGCCAGGGCCTTCACCAGGATCGACCGGTAATCGTCGTTGGCCCGCTCGAAGCGCTCGGCGATTCGGGCTTCCTCGATTCCGGCCGTAACGATGAAGCCGCCGAGATAGTCGTGGACGCCGCTCTCGGCCGGCGCCACGAAGTCCGACAGGCACACGTTCGGGCGGCCGTCCCGGCGGGTGAGTTGCTGGCGCAGGCCGTGGAAGGTGGCCAGCGTCTCGCTCCGGCTCTCGCCCGTGAAGAGCCGGATGTCGTCGCCCACCGCATTGGCGGGCCAGAACCCGATGATCGCCTTGGGGTTGAACCAGCGCTCGGCGACGATCTTGGCCAGCATCGCCTGCGCGTCCTCGTAGAGCTGGCGCGCGGATTCGCCCTGCGCCTCGTCCTGGAGGATGGCCGGGAACCGGCCTTTCAGGTCCCAGGTCTGGAAGAAGGGCGTCCAGTCGATATAGGGGACGAGCTCGGCGAGGTCGTAGGTCCGGAAAACGCGGGTGCCGGAGAAGCTCGGCTTGGTCGGCACGTAGCCGGTCCAGTCGATCTTCGTCCGGTTGGCCCGGGCGGTCGCGATCGGAACGCGCTGCTTGTCCGCCTCGCCGCGGGCATGCGCGTCCGCGACCTTGCGGTACTCGGCCCGGACATTGTCCACGTATGTGACCTTCTGGTCCGGCGAGAGCAGCGCCGAGACCACGCCGACAGCCCGGCTCGCGTCGTTCACGTAGACGGCCTGGCCGGCCTTGTAGTTCGGGTGGATCTTCACCGCGGTGTGCACACGGCTCGTGGTCGCGCCGCCGATGAGGAGCGGGATGTCGAAGCCTTCGCGCTCCATCTCGGAGGCCACGAAGGCCATCTCGTCCAGAGAGGGCGTGATCAGGCCGGACAGGCCCACGATGTCGACGTTCTCCGCCTTGGCGGTGTCGAGGATCTTGCGTGCCGACACCATCACGCCGAGATCGATGACCTCGTAATTGTTGCACTGGAGAACGACGCCGACGATGTTCTTGCCGATGTCGTGCACGTCGCCCTTGACGGTCGCCATCAGGACCTTGCCGGCCGCGGAGGATTGCGACAGGCCGGTCTCCTCCCTCTCCTTCTCCATGTGCGGCATCAGGTGGGCGACCGCCTGCTTCATGACCCGTGCCGACTTCACGACCTGCGGCAGGAACATCTTGCCCGAGCCAAACAGGTCGCCGACCACGTTCATGCCCGCCATCAAGGGTCCCTCGATCACGTGCAGGGGACGCTCGACCGACAGCCGCGCCTCCTCCACGTCCGTGGCAATGAAATCCGTGATGCCGTTCACGAGCGCATGTTCCAGGCGCTTGGCGACCGGCAGGTCGCGCCAGGCGAGGTCGGCCACCTTGGCCTGGACGCCGCCGCCCGACTTGAAGCGCTCCGCCACCTCGAGCAGGCGCTCGGTCCCGTCCGGGCGGCGGTTGAGGACCACGTCCTCGCACAGCTCGCGCAGCTCGGGATCGATGTTCTCGTACACGGCGAGCTGGCCGGCATTGACGATGCCCATGTCCATGCCGGCCTGGATGGCGTGGAACAGGAACACCGCGTGCATCGCCTCGCGCACCGGTTCGTTGCCCCGGAACGAGAAAGACAGGTTCGACACGCCGCCCGAGATGTGGACGTGCGGCAGCGTCGCTGTGATCTTTCGCGTGGCCTCGATGAAGTCGACGCCGTAATTGTTGTGCTCCTCGATCCCGGTCGCAACCGCGAAGATGTTCGGGTCGAAGATGATGTCTTCCGGCGGAAAGCCCACCTCGTCCACCAGCACCCGATAGGCCCGCGTGCAGATCTCGATCTTGCGGGCCTCGGTGTCGGCCTGGCCCTGCTCGTCGAAGGCCATCACGACAACGGCCGCGCCGTAGTCACGGCAGATGCGGGCCTCCGCCTTGAACTTCTCGATCCCCTCCTTCATCGAGATCGAATTCACGATCGGCTTGCCCTGGACGCATTTCAGGCCGGCCTCGATGACGGAGAACTTGGACGAGTCGATCATCACCGGGACGCGGGCGATGTCGGGCTCGGCCGCGACGAGGTTCAGGAACTCGACCATGGCCTTCTCCGAATCGAGCAGGCCTTCGTCCATGTTCACGTCGATGACCTGAGCGCCGCCCGCGACGCCGTCCCGTGCGACGTCGAGCGCCGCGGCGTAATCGCCGCTCGTGACGAGCTTCCTGAACTTGGCCGATCCGGTCACGTTTGTGCGCTCGCCGACGTTCACGAACGGGATGTCCTCCGTCAGCGTGAAGGGTTCGAGCCCGGACAGCTTCATTTCGGGCGCGAAGGTCGGGATCGGGCGGGGTGCGACGCCGGCGACGGCCTCCGCGATGGCCCTGATATGGGCCGGCGTGGTGCCGCAGCAGCCGCCGACCACGTTCACGATCCCGGCCCGGGCGAACTCGCCGAGCAGCGCGGCCGTCGCCTCCGGGCTCTCGTCATAGAGGCCGAACTCGTTCGGCAGGCCGGCATTCGGGTAGGCGCAGACCAGGGCGTCGGCCACCCGCGCGATCTCCTGGAGGTGGGCCCGCATCTCGCGCGCCCCGAGCGCGCAGTTGAGACCCACCGAGATCGGGTCCGCGTGCCGAATGGAATGCCAGAAGGCGGCCGGCGTCTGGCCCGACAGCGTGCGGCCGGACAGGTCGGTGATCGTTCCGGAGATCATGATCGGCAGCGTGGCGCCGACCTCCTCGAACACCCGGCGGGCCGCGACGATGGCCGCCTTGGCGTTCAAGGTGTCGAAGATGGTCTCGATCAGGATGAGGTCGGCGCCGCCCTCGATGAGCCCGCGCACCTGCTCCTCATAGGCGTCCCGCACCTCGTCGAAGGTGACGGCGCGGTAGCCCGGATTGTTCACGTCCGGCGAGATCGACAAGGTCCGGTTGGTCGGTCCCAGCGCACCGGCCACGAAGCGGCGACGCCCGTCCTTGGCCTCGGCCAGATCGGCCGCCTGCCGGACGATGCGGGCACCCTCCACATTCAAGTCGTGGACCGCGCTCTCGAGCCCGTAATCCGCCTGGGCGATGCGGGTGGACGAAAAGGTGTTGGTTTCGGCGATGTCGGCGCCCGCCAGGTAGTAGGCGAGGTGGATGTTCCGCAGCGCATCCGGCTGCGTGAGGATCAGGAGGTCGTTGTTGCCCTTCTGGTCGTGGCCGTGGTCGCGGAAGCGCTCGCCCCGGAAGTCGGCTTCCGAGAGCTTCAGGTTCTGGATCTCGGTACCCATGGCGCCGTCCAGCACCAGGATGCGCTCCCGGGCCGCGGCGCGCAGCGCCTGGGTGGTGTCCGTGGTCGGGCGGGTGGCGGAAACTGTGGTCATCCGTGTCCTTAGCTCACGCGGCCGCGCGCGCCGGCTCGGACGCGGGCTGCGCCCGCAGTCCCAGCAGATGGCAGATCGCGAAAACGAGGTCCGCCCGGTTCATGGTGTAGAAGTGGAACTCGTTCACGCCGCGGTCCACGAGATCCAATACCTGCTCGGCCGCGACCGCGGCCGCGATGAGCCGGCGCGTCTCGAGATCGTGGTCGAGCCCCTCGAAGCGCGCGGCCAGCCAGTCCGGCACGGTGGCGCCGGTCGAGGCGGCGAATTTCGCGGCCTGCTTGAAATTCTGCACGGGCAGGATCCCGGGCACGATCGGGATGTCGATGCCGCGCGCCCGGACGCGGTCGAGATAGCGCAGGTAGTGATCGTTATCGAAAAAGAACTGGGTGATGGCCCGGGTGGCGCCGCAATCGACCTTCGCCTTCAGCGCGTCGATGTCGGCATCGAGGGACGGCGCCTCCGGGTGCTTCTCGGGATAGGCCGAGACCGAGACCTCGAAGTCGCCGATCCGGCGGATGCCCGCGACGAGGTCGCAGGTCTGCTCGTAGCCGCCCGGATGGGCGGCATAGGCGGAACCCAGACCGCCGGCTGGATCGCCCCTCAGCGCCACGATGTGGCGGACGCCCGCGGCCCAATAGGCGCCCACGACCTCGTCGACCTCATCCCGGGTGGCGGCAACACAGGTGAGGTGGGCGGCCGGGCGAAGGCTGGTGTCCTGGACGATGCGAGCCACCGTGTTGTGGGTGCGCTCGCGCGTGGAACCGCCCGCTCCGTAGGTGACGGACACGAAGTTCGGCCGCAGCGGGGCGAGCCGCTCGATCGCGCCCCACAGGGAGGCTTCCATCTCCGCCGTCTTCGGCGGGAAGAACTCGAACGAGACCTTCACGGGCCGGGTCGAATGCCGGCTCGGCCGGAACGCCAGCGTGGACATCAGGCGACTTCCCTTTGATCGGCCGCAAGGGGCCAGTCCGAAACCGAGCGGCGGTCCTCGCCGAGCCAGATCGACACGGTGAGTTGGTCCGAGCCCGCGCTGGGCGGGGCGAGCTCACGCACCAGGCTCGGCGCAAGGCCCGCCTCATCCAGCCAGCCCGCGATCTGCTCCGGCGCGAAGCCGAGCCGGCGGTGGCCCTCGTTCTCGCGCAGGAACTCGAGCGCGTGCGGCGCGAAGTCGACCACCATCAGCCGCCCGCCCGCCGCAACCAGCCGGGCCGCCGCGGCGAGCGCGCGAGCCGGATCGTCGAGGTAATGAAGGACCTGGTGGATGATCACGAGGTCGAAGCTCGCCCGGGGAAACGGTGGCGCGTGGATATCGCCCTGGCGCAGTTCGGCCCCGGCCAGCCCTGCCCGCTCGAGATTCGCGCGCGCGACGGACAGCATGGCGTGGTTCGCATCCAGTCCCACCACGCGCTCGGCCCGGCGGCCGAGAAGCTGGAGCATGCGGCCGGTTCCCGTGCCGAGATCGATCAGCGATCGGACCGGCCGATCGCCCAGCGCGTCCAGCACGGCGGCCTCCACGGCCTCTTCGGAGGCGTGAAGGGAGCGCAGCCCGTCCCAGCTCGGAGCGAGCCGGGCAAAGAACGCCTGCGCGGCAGTCGCGCGCTGCTTGCGCACGGCGGCGAGCCGCTCCCGATCCTGCGCGAGCTGCGCGTCTGCCGGATCGAGCCCGTCCAGGATGGGGCGCAGCAGAAGCGCGGTCCCGGGACGATCCGCTATTCGGAAGAACGCCCACGCGCCTTCGCGATTGCGCTCTATCAGCCCGGCCTCGACCAAGAGCTTCAGATGCCGCGAGATCCGCGGCTGGGACTGACCGAGGATGTCGGTGAGGTCCGACACCGACAGCTCGCCCCCGGACAGAAGGGACAGGATGCGCAGCCGCGTGACCTCGGCGACCGCCCGCAGGGCAGGAAGCGCGGCGTCGAGGCTGAGAGAAACGGCCGAAGGCGGCACATGAGACATAAAGATATGTTTATATCTTTTTTCCGTGCCTCACAAGCACCTTGGGGACAGCCGGGGCGGCGGAGCCTGCGCGTCGTCGGCCTCACACTAGAGGAGGCTCGCCCCGACATTGATGGCCAGCGCCAGCACGGTCGTGTTGAACAGAAACGACAGGATGGTGTGCGCCAGCACGAAGCGGCGCGTGCGCGCCGACTCGATCTGGACGTCGGACGTCTGCGCGGCCGCGCCGAGGTTGAACGAGAAGTACATGAAATCCCAGTAATCGGGCCGGTGCTCGCCGGGGAATTTGAGCCCCTCACGATCCGTCTCGCCGGCGTAGAAATCGTGGGCGTAGTGCAGCGCGAAGATCGTGTGCACGAACAGCCAGGACAGCAGGATCGTCCCGGCCGCGAGACCGATCCGGCCCCCCTCGGAATTGTCCGTCACGGCTTTCACGCCGTGCAGCTCAGCGCCGATCGCCACCAGGCTGACCAGCGCCGCCGCCACCGTCAGGACGAGAACGACGACGGCACCGACGTCTTCCTGATCGGCCCGGCGCTGCAGGTCGGCGTGGCTCGACAGCGTCATCATCGTCCAGACGAGGACGATGTGGGCCACCACCCCGATGTCGTACGCCATGAGGAAGCGGCTGGAGAGCCTCGTGTCGGGCAGGAGAAACACGGCCCCGAACGCGAGCGCGGCCGCCACCAGCAGCCTCGGCCGGCCCGTTGCGCCCCGCAGCGCACGTCTGGCGCGGGCGTGAAGACGCGTCGGTTTGGGCGGATTGCCTGCGCCGGTCATGGGGAAGCCTCGAGGGAGCAGCAGCGCGCGTCGGGAGCGGGCACGCGGGGCGACGATGCGGCGCGCGGGGGATCGCAGGCAAGCACGCCCCCGCAGTTTCGCACATCCCCGGCTCTGGAGCGCGCGCCGCGATCGTGCGATGTTGCCGCGGATCGGGATGCCGGGACCGCCGGCAGCGCGGAGGAGCGATGTACGCGTTCGACTATCTCAAGCCGACGAGCCTCAAGGAGGCCAAGGCGATGCTGGACGAGAATCCGGACGGCAAGTTCCTGTCCGGCGGCCACACGCTCCTGCCGGCCATGAAGCTCCGCCTCGCGGGTCCGTCGGCGCTCATCGACCTGTCCGGCGTGGACGGCATGCGGGGCATCGCCGTGAAGGGGGACTCGCTCGTGATCGGCGCCTCCATGAAGCATCGCGAAGTCGCGACCTCGGCGGTCGTGGCGGGCGCCATCCCGACGCTGGCCGAGATGGTCGGCACGATCGGCGACCCGGCCGTCCGCCACCGCGGCACGATCGGCGGCTCCATCGCCAACAACGATCCCTCGGCCGATTACGCCGCCGCCGCCATGGCGCTCGGCGCCACGATCGTCACCGATTCGCGCCGCATCGCCGCGGACGACTTCTTCGCGGGTCTGTTTTCCACCTCCCTCGAGGAGGGCGAGATCGTCACGGCGGTCGAGTTCCCGCTGCCGAAACGGATGGGCTACCAGAAGTTCCGCAACCCGGCCTCGCGCTACGCGCTGTGCGGGGTGGCCGTCGCGGAGACGAAGGCCGGGGACGTGCGGGTCGCCGTGATCGGTGCCGGCGCCGATGGCGTCTTCCGGGTCGCCGAGTTCGAGACCGCGCTGAAGGCGAACTTCTCGGCGGATGCGATCAAGGATCTCAAGGTTCCCGCCGACGGGATGGCGTCCGACATCCACGCCGACCAGGAATATCGGGCGCACCTCGTCGGGGTGATGGCCCGCCGCGCGGTCGCGGCCGCGAAGTAGCACCTCCGTCCGGGCCGACGGGGCCGGCCCCGACAGGCTTCGTCATGCCCGGGCCACGCGCCCGGGCATCTGCTTTCCAAGGACACCGTGGCCGCCCTCCCCGCCTCCATCGACGAGACGCTGACCCTGCTCGGCCGAGGCGGCTACGTCGCCGACCGTGCGCTCGCCACCGTCCTGTTCCTGGCGCTGCGGCTGAAGCGGCCGCTCTTTCTCGAGGGCGAGGCGGGGGTCGGAAAGACGGAGATCGCCAAGGTCCTGTCCGCCGCGCTCGGCCGCAAGCTGATCCGCCTCCAGTGCTACGAGGGCCTGGATGTCGCCTCGGCGGTCTACGAGTGGAACTATGCCGGCCAGATGATGGCGATCCGGCTCGCCGAGGCCGCCGGCGGTGTCGATCGCGGGAGCCTCGAGACGGACCTGTTCTCCGAGCGCTATCTCGTCCGGCGTCCGCTGCTCGATGCACTGGAGCCCCATGAGGGCGGCGCGCCGATCCTCCTGATCGACGAGCTGGACCGGACGGACGAAGCCTTCGAGGCATTTCTGCTGGAGATCCTGTCAGATTTCCAGGTCACGGTGCCGGAATTCGGGACGGTGAAGGCCGCCGAGCCGCCGATCGTGATCGTCACCTCGAACCGGACGCGCGAGATCCACGACGCCCTGAAACGGCGCTGCCTCTACCACTGGGTCGATTATCCCGATGCCGCGCGCGAGCTCGCGATCCTGCGCTCGCGTGTTCCGGGCGCATCCGAGCGGCTGTCGCGGGAGATCGTCGGCTTCGTGGGCCGCATCCGGAGCCAGGAGCTGTTCAAGGCGCCGGGCGTCGCCGAAACTCTCGACTGGGCGCAGGCGCTGATCGAGCTCGACACGGTGGCGCTCGACCCCGCCATCGTCGCGGACACGCTCGGCGTGCTGCTGAAATACCAGGACGACATCCAGCGCATGCAGGGATCCGAGATCCGGAAAGCGCTGGAGGACCTCAGGGCGGAGCTGGCCTCCGCGCAATGACCGCCGTCCCCGGCCGGATCGCCGAGAACGTGGCGCATTTCGGCCGCGCGCTACGTGCGGCGGGACTGCCGGTCGGCCCGCGCGACGTCGTGCAGGCGATCGGGGCCGTCGAGGCCGCAGGTCTCGGAAGCCGCCAGGACCTGTATTGGACGCTGCACGCGGTGTTCGTGACGCGTCACGAGCAGAGCGCGGTGTTCGATGCCGCGTTTCGGGTGTTCTGGCGCCGGCGCGGCCTCGTCGAGAAGCTGATCGCCGAGATGTCGCCGATCGCGCCGGCCGACCCGAGGACGGACAAGCCGAAGCCGGGCGAGACACGCGTCATGGATGCGCTGCGGCCGCAGACGAGGCCGGCGCCCGACAAGCAGGCGGAACGCGAACTCACGGCGAGGTTGACCGCGTCCGACCGCGACGTCGTTCGGGCGAAGGACTTCGCGCAGATGAGCGCGGCCGAGATCGCATCCGCCAAGCGGATGATCGACCGGCTGATCCTGCCGGACGACCGCCGCAGGACGCGCCGCCTCGCCCCGGACGCGCGCGGCGGTGCCGTCGACCTGAGGGCCACCCTCAGGCGCTCGCTGCGAACGGGCGGCGCTTCGATCGACCTCGCCTTCCGGTCGCCCGTCGTGAAGGCCCCTCCCCTCGTCGCCCTCGTCGACATCTCGGGCTCCATGGCCGAGTACTCGCGCCTGTTTCTGCACTTCCTCCACGCCCTCACGGAGAAGCGGCGGCACATCCATTCCTTCGTGTTCGCCACCCGGCTCACCAACATCTCGCGCGAGCTCGCCCAGCGCGATCCCGACGACGCGCTGGCCCGCGCGGCGGCGCGCGTCACCGACTGGGAAGGCGGCACCCGCATCGCCTCGGCTTTGCGCGACTTCAACCGGCTGTGGTCCCGCCGCGTGCTCGGCGGGGGCGCGACCGTGATGCTGTTCACGGACGGCCTCGAGCGAGAGGTCGGCGACGACCTGGCGTTCGAGATGGACCGGCTGCATCGCTCCTGCGCGCGGCTGATCTGGCTGAACCCCCTGCTCCGCTTCGACGCCTTCGAGGCCCGGGCCGGCGGCGTGAAGGCCATGCTGCCGCATGTCGATGCCTTCCGGCCCATCCACTCGCTCGCCTCCATGGAAGCGTTGGTGCGGGCCATCGGAACCGGACAGGATGCAGGCGCGACCGATCCCGCCCGGTGGCTGCGCCGGGCGTGATTCGCACCGTCGCCATCTATGTCGCGGCCGCGCTGGCCGAGATCGCGGGCTGCTTCAGCGTCTGGGCGGTGCTTCGTCTCTCCGCGCCGGGCTGGTGGCTGCTGCCGGGCTTCGCCGCGCTCGCGGCCTTCGCCTACCTCCTGACCCTGATCGACGCGGAGGCGGCCGGGCGCGCCTATGCTGCGTATGGCGGCATCTACATCGCCATGTCTCTGCTATGGCTGCGGGCCGTCGAGGGCTATGCGCCCGACCGCTGGGACATTCTCGGCGCGGGCCTCTCGCTCGCAGGGGCCGCCGTCATTATCTTCGGCCCGCGACCAGCCTGATCGGACCCGTCCCATGCTTTCCAGCGACAGCGACATCCTCACCCAGGCCGAGGCGTGGCGGCGCGCCGGGCGCGAGGTGGCGCTCGCCACTGTGGTCGAGACCTGGGGTTCCGCGCCCCGGCCCATCGGCAGTCATCTGGTGATCGACCAGGACGGCAACTTCCTCGGCTCGGTGTCCGGCGGGTGCGTCGAGGGCGACGTGATCACCGAGGCCATGGACGTCATCGGCGACGGGGCGCCCCGGATGCTGGAATTCGGTGTTGCCGACGAGACCGCCTGGCGTGCAGGGCTATCCTGCGGCGGGCGGATCAAGGTGTTCGTCGAGAAGGTTTCGTAGAACCGCATGGACCTCGCTCTTCTCGCGGCGCTGAACGCCGAGCGTGCGGCCCGACGCGCCGCCATCCTGGTCACCGATACGACATCCGGGGAGGCGCGCCTCGTGCGCGAGGCCGACATCTCGGCCGACCCCCTCGCCGAGGAACTGGCCGAACGGCTGCGCACGGGGAAGAGCGGCACCCTCGAGGTCGACGGCCGCAACCTGTTCCTCACCGTGCAGATGCCGCCGGTTCGCGTCGTGGCGATCGGGGCCGTCCACATCAGCCAGGCGCTCGCCCCGATGGCGAAGGGGCTCGACCTCGACGTGACGGTCGTCGATCCGCGCACCGCCTTTGCGAGCCCCGAACGCTTTCCGGGCGTGCCGGTGCTGGCCGAGTGGCCGGACGAGGCGCTGCCACGGCTCGGCGGGCTCGACCGCTACAGCGCGCTCCTGTGCCTCACGCACGACCCGAAGATCGACGATCCGGCCCTCGTCGCGGCGCTGCGGGCGGAGTGCTTCTATATCGGCGCGCTCGGCTCCCGCCGCACGCACGCGAAACGGGTGGAGCGCCTTGCCCAGGCCGGGTTCGGCGAGGCCGACATGGCCCGCATCCACGCGCCCATCGGGCTCGACATCGGGGCGATCAGCCCGGCCGAGATCGCGGTGTCGATCCTGGCCGAACTCGTCGCCGAGCTCCGCCGCGGCCGGCGACGGCAGCCGGCGTGAGCCGTTCCCCGTTCGCCGATCGGGCCATCCACGTCGCCCTCGGCGCGCCGACATGAAGTTCGGTCCGGTTCCCGTCGCGGAGGCCGTCGGGGCGATCGCCGCGCACAGCCTCAAGCTCGCCGAGCTCGTGATCCGCAAGGGCGTCGCGATCACTCCCGAACACGTGGCGTCGCTGAAGGCGCATGGCCTCGACAGCATCGTGGCGGTTAGGCTGGACGCCGACGACGTCGGCGAGGACCCCGCCGCGGGAGCGCTGGCCCGGGCCGTCGCCGGCGCGAACGTGCGGGTCGAGCATCCGTTCACGGGGCGATCCAACGTCTACGCTACCTGCCCGGGCATTCTCGTGGTCGGCCGCACGGCCGTCGATCGCCTCAATGCGGTCGACGAGAGTGTCACCTTCGCCACGCTCGCGGCCTTCAAGCCCGTTGTCGCCGGCGAGATGATCGGCACGGTGAAGATCATCCCGTACGCGGTCCCGAAGGCGGTGCTGGCCGATGCTCTCGCCTCGCTCGGAAACGAGCCCGCCATCCGGGTCGCGCCCTACCGCATCGCCGGTGTCGGGGTGATCTCGACGCTCGCGCCGAGTCTCAAGCCGAGCGTGGTCGCGAAGACGGTCGCCACCCTTGAGGCCCGGCTGGCACCGGCCGGCGCCTCGGTCGCGGCCAGGGCCGAGTGCTCGCACGAGACCGAAGCCCTTACGGAAGCCCTCCGGAAGCAGGCCGACGATCCGAGCCTGGAAATGGTCGTGATCTTCGGCGCCTCCGCCATTGCCGACCGGCGCGACGTCATTCCGGCCGCGATCGAGGCGGCGGGCGGCGAGGTCGAGCATTTCGGCATGCCGGTCGATCCGGGCAATCTGCTGCTGATCGGCCGCATCGGCACGAAGCCGGTGATCGGCGCCCCCGGTTGCGCGCGCTCGCCGAAGGAGAACGGTTTCGACTGGGTTCTGCAGCGCCAGCTCGCCGGTCTCGCGATCACGCGCGCCGACATCACGCAGCTCGGGGTCGGCGGGCTCCTGATGGAGATCGTGTCGCGAGGCCAGCCACGCGAGGGCGGTGAGAGCACGGAGGAATGAGCGAGGTCGCCGCCATCGTGCTCGCGGCCGGTCGTGGCACCCGCTTCGGCGCGGCTCCGAAGATGCTCGCGGCGATCGACGGCGAGCCGCTGGTGCGGCGGGCCGCAAGGGCGGTGCTCGAGGGCGGCCTTCGCCCGGCGCTGGTGGTGACCGGCCATCGCGGCGCCGAGGTCGCGGCGGCGCTCGAGGGGCTTCCCGTGCGGCTCGTCGACAACCCCGCCTACGGATCGGGGCTCTCCACGTCCCTCCAGGCCGGATTCGACGCCCTGCCGCCGGAGAGCGAGGCGGCGCTCGTGGCGCTCGGCGACATGCCCGGTATTGGGCCTGCCCTGGTGCGGCGGCTCGCGGAGGCTTGGATCGAGGCCGGCAGGCCGCCGGCGCTCGTTCCGGTCCACCGGGGGCGGCGCGGCAACCCGGTCGTTCTCTCGCGCAGCCTCGCCGGGGCGATCTCCGGGCTGTCCGGCGACCGGGGCGCGGGCCCGCTGCTCGGCTCCCTGGACCGGGTCGTCGAACTCCGGGTGGACGACCCGGGCGTGCTTCTCGACATCGACACCCCGGAGGCGCTCCGGAGCTTTCCGGATCCCGCCCGGCCGGACGGTCCGGAACTCTGAGCGGAAGGCTTCCATGCACATCGGCTTGATCGGCGGCATCGGCGTCGCGGCGACCGTCGTCTATTACCAGCGGCTGGTCGCGGCCGCCGCCGCGCGCGGCGCAGCCCGCCTGGAGCTGACGATTGTCCACGGCGACATCCAGGAACTCATCCGCAACAACCTGGCCGACCGGCGGGACGAGCAGGCCCGGGCCTTCCTGCCGCTGCTGGAACGGCTGTGCCAGACGGGATGCGATTGCGCCGCCCTGACCTCGCTGGGCGGGCATTTCTGCTTCGACGAGCTCGCGGCGCTGTCGCCGCTACCCCTCGTGTCCGGCGTGACGCCGCTCGACGCCCACTTCGCCGGACGCGGCATCCGGCGCGTCGGGCTTCTCGGCACCCGCCTCGTCATGCGGACCCGGCTCTACGGCCAGCTCGCCCGGACGGAGGCGATCGCGCTCGACGACGAGATCGACACGATCGGGCAGACCTACCAGGACATCGCGGTGGCCGGCCGCTGCTCGTCGGAGCAGCGCGAGCTTCTGGCCGATGCGGGCAGGCGGATGATGGGGGCCGGGGCCGATGCGATCGTCCTCGCCGGGACCGACCTCAACCTCGCCTTCGACGGCCGGGATGCCGGCTACCCGGTGATCGACGCGCTCGACGTGCACGTCGCGCTGCTGGGGGACCTCGCGGCCGGGCTGGTCCCGCTCGGATCGGTTCAGGCGAGAACCACGCCGTCCAGCACGGCCGAGTAGAACAGGATGCTGGCGACGAGCACGAAGGAATGCCAGACGGCGTTCGAGAAGCGCAGGCCGTCCCACACGTGGAACACCACGCCCACCACGTAGACGACGCCGCCCGCCAGCATGAGCCACACGGTGGAGGGCGGCAGCGCCGCCGAGATCGTGTTCCAGGCCAGCCCGCCGCTCGCGCCCAGCAGGATGCAGAGCACGATGGAGAGCCGGTCGAAGCGGCCCGGCAGCGTGACCTTCAGGACCGCCCCGCCGATCGCCACGGCCCAGACGCCGAACAGCAGCCCGTACCGGTCCCACCCGTGGGGGAAGCGCGTGATGAAGGGCGTGTAGGTCGCGGCGATCAGGACGTAGATCAGCGCGTGGTCGAAGCGGCGCAGCAGCCACTTGGTCCGAGAGACCGGCCACAGGTTGTAGGCCGCAGACACCGACAGCAGCGCCACGAGCCCGATCGCGTAGATCGACACCGCCGCGAGCCGGGTCCCGCCGGCGAACACGGCCGCCAGCGCGACGATCGTCGCGCCGCCGATCACCCCGAAGGCGATCCCGATCCCGTGCACGACGGCGTCGGCGATCAGCTCGGCCCTGTCGTATCTCCAGGCGATGTGGAGCGGGCGTCCGTCGGAATCGATCATCGTGCTCCACTCGCGGTGAGGGGTCATGATGCCCGGCGAAACCTGTCAGGAGCATGACCGAGAGCGAAGCGGCGCCGGCCCCCTCCGGGAACCGTTGCCGGCCAGGCGCGTCCAAGCCCATGGGCGCGGCAGGTCCGCGTCCCGGTAAACGGCCGGAGGCGCCCCCGGCCGTGCCCGACGTGTCGACGCGGTGCTAGTGCGCCGGCATCGGGAGCCGGGCGCGCTGTGCGGCGCGCCACACGGCGGCCGGAGTCGCCGGCATGGCGATGTCCTCGTGGCCGAGCGCATCCGTGATCGCGTTGATCACCGCAGGCGGCGCCGCGATGGCGCCGGCCTCGCCGCATCCCTTCATCCCGAGCGGGTTGGAGGGCGCCGGCGTCACGGTCATCCCGATCTCGAGCTCCGGCAGGTCGCCCGCGCGCGGCATGGTGTAATCCATGAAGCTCGCCGTCACGAGCTGGCCCGACGCGTCGTAACGGGCGCCCTCGAGCAGGGCCTGCCCGACGCCCTGCGCGATGCCGCCATGCACCTGGCCCTCGACGATCATCGGATTGATGACGTTGCCGAAATCGTCCACGGCCGTGAACCTCTCGATCGTGGTCACGCCGGTCTCGGGATCGATCTCCACCTCGCAGACATGGACGCCTGCCGGGAAGGTGAAGTTCGTCGGATCGTAGAACGCGCCCTCCTTGAGGCCGGGCTCAAGCTCGGACCCGTTGAACTTGTGGGCGATGTAGGCCTGGAGCGCGGTCGACGCGAAATCAATGGTCCGGTCCGTCCCGGCGACGCCGAACTTGCCATCCTTGAACTCGATGTCCTCCTCCGAGGCTTCGAGCACGTGGGCCGCAACCTTCCGGCCCTTGGCCACGACCTTGTCGAGCGCCTTTGAGATCGCGGACATGCCGACCGCCCCCGAGCGCGACCCGTAGGTGCCCATACCGAACTGCACCTTGTCGGTGTCGCCGTGCACGATCTTGATGGTGTCGAGCGGCACGCCGAGCCGGTCTGAGACGAGCTGTGCGAACGTCGTCTCGTGGCCCTGGCCGTGGCTGTGGGAGCCGGTCAGCACCTCGATGTTGCCGGTCGGATTCACCCGCACCTCGGCGGATTCCCACAGGCCGACGCCGGCCCCGAGCGATCCCACCGCCTGCGAGGGCGCGATGCCGCACGCCTCGATATAGGCCGAGTAGCCGAGGCCGCGCAGCTTGCCGCGACGGGCGCTGTCGCTCTTGCGCTGCGCGAAACCGGCCTGGTCGGACATCGCGAGCGCCTTTGTCATGGCCGCGTCGTAGTTGCCCCCGTCGTACATCATGATGACGGGCGTCTGGTGCGGGAAGCTCGTCACGAAGTTCTTCCGCCGGAACGCCACCGGGTCCATGCCGATCTCGCGCGCCGTCACCTCCATCAGCCGTTCCACGACGAAGGTGGCCTCCGGCCGCCCTGCCCCGCGATAGGCGTCCACCGGCGCCGTGTTGGTGTAGACCGCGTCCACCTCGGCGTAGATCGCCGGGATCGCGTACTGGCCCGACAGCAGCGTGGCGTACAGATAGGTCGGGACGGACGACGCGAAGGTCGACAGGTAGGCGCCCATGTTGGCGATGGTCTTGACCCGCAGGCCCAGGATGGTGCCGTCCCGATCGGTCGCGAGTTCGGCCCGGGTGACGTGGTCGCGCCCGTGCGCGTCGGCGAGAAACGCCTCGCTGCGGTCCGAGGTCCATTTCACCGGCCGCTTCAGCCGCCGCGCCGCCCACAGGCACACGACCTCCTCGGCATACACGAAGATCTTCGAGCCGAAGCCGCCGCCGACATCCGGGGCGACCACCCGCAGCTTGTGCTCAGGCGCGAGCCCGACGAAGGCGGACAGGATCAGCCGCGCGACGTGCGGGTTCTGGCTCGTCGTGTGCAGCGTGAAGCTCTCCTCCCCCGGATCGTACTCCCCGATGGCGACGCGGGGCTCCATCGGGTTGGGTACGAGGCGGTTGTTGACGAGGTCGATCCGGGTAACGTGCGCCGCGGACGCAAACGCCGCCTCCGTCTTCGCCCTGTCCCCGAGCTCCCATTCGTAGACGGTGTTGGCCGCGATGCCCTCGTGCACCTCCGGTTGGCCGGGCTGCTGGGCCGTCCCCGTATCGACGACGGCCTGCAGGACCTCGTAATCGACCTGGATCAACTCCGCCGCGTCCTGCGCCTGGCGCAGCGTGTTGGCCACGACGATCGCGACGTGGTCGCCGACGTACCGGACGGTGTCCTTGGCGAGCGCCGGATGGGCGCCCGCCTTCATGGGCGAGCCGTCCTTCGAGTGGATCATCCAGCCGCAGATCAGGCCGCCCACATCCTCCTCGAGCAGGTCGTCCGAGGTCGTGACGAACTTGCGGATGTCTCGGCCGGTATAGACCGCCTCGACGCCCGGGGCGGCGCGTGCGGCCGCGACGTCGATCGACCGGATGCGGGCATGGGCGTGCGGCGAGCGCAGGAAACAAGCGTGAAGCTGGCCGTCACGGTTGATGTCGTCGGTGTAGCGGCCGCGCCCCGTGATGAAGCGCCTGTCCTCGACCCGCCGCACACGCGCGCCGACGCCTGTTCCGTTCGTTCCCATGGCCGTCCTCCCTGGCTCGACCTCGTCCCGGGATGCCGGAGCGCGTCCGGCTCCCCGTGGGAGGGCCGGACGGCTCGTGCGTGCTTCGAGGCCCGCCTTCGGCTCGCATCGCAGGGTGAGGATTGTTGTTGCTACACTCCCGCTGTGTCCGCTCGGCTGGTCGCTCCGCCGCGACGGCGGGCGGCGGCGATGCTTCGCCCGCGTGCTACTCGGCGGCTTGCTGCAGCGGCTCGCCGCCCATGGCGCGCGCGCCCGCGGCAATCGACTTCACGATGTTGTGGTAGCCCGTGCAGCGGCAGAGATTGCCCTCGAGCTCCTCGCGGATGGTGTGGTCGTCGAGCTCGGTCCCGAGCCGGGTCACCATGTCCACGGCGGTCATGATCATGCCCGGCGTGCAGAAGCCGCATTGCAGCCCGTGATGCTCGCGGAACGCCGCCTGCATCGGGTGCAGCTCGGAGCCGTTCGCCAGCCCCTCGATGGTCAGGACCTCGGCGCCCTCGCATTGCAGCGCCAGGATCGTGCAGGACTTGATGGCCTGGCCACCCATGTGGACCACGCAGGCCCCGCACTGGCTGGTGTCGCATCCGACATGGGTGCCGGTGAGCCGGAGCTGCTCGCGCAGGTATTGGACGAGCAACGTGCGGGCTTCGACCTCGCCCGACACGGCCTTGCCGTTCACCGTCATCGACACGGATGGCATGCGTCTCTCCCCCACGCCGGGCTCTCTGCCGGCAAGGCCGGCCGGTCGGCGGCCACTTGCGAATTGTTCCGGTCGGAGTGTGTACGCGGGCTCGCCGGGTGGTCAAGCGGATCGTCGGCGGCGGCCCGCGTCCGCGCACACGGCGGCCGCGGCACCGGGTTCGTTGCAGCGGCCGGGGCGACATGCTCAATGCCCGGCCTTCCGAACGATGAGGGACCGGGATGCCGCGAGTGATCGCAACGCGGGGAGACGGGCTCGGGAGCCGGCTCCTGGCGGCGCTTCACGGGCGTGTGCTGGCGGAGGCCCTCGGGTTCGAACTGGCCGTGATCTGGCCCAAGCTCGGCGGGCTGCCTCTCCACGACGCCAAGACCATCTTCGACCCTGAGCACCGCGCCGAGCTGTTCTACGGGGATGCCCTGTTCGACGATACGGGCCCGCTGCGGGGGCACTTCACCACGCTGGAGGCGCAGACGGTCCCGCTCAAGGGGGCGTTCGAGGTGGCTCCGGAGTGCCAGCGTGACGACAGGTCGACCTTTCTGGCGCGCCTGGGGCCCGGAACCGGGCTGCTCTACAACCACCCGAACGAGCTCTTTCCCTTTGTCCACCAGCATGTTGCCCCCCCGGCCGCTTGGCGGCGCGCCTGGGACGCCATTTCCTGGAGCGACCGCGTGCACGAGGCCGTGGCGGCTGTCAGCGGGGCGGCCGGCCCGCGCTACCTGGCCGTGCACGTGCGCCGTGGCGACATCCTCGAGATGCTGCACAAGACGGACCTCGGCTACCTGGCGGCGAGCGGGATGGCGCAGATCCTCCAGCGCTACCTGTCGCTGGAGACGATCTTCGGCAAGCTCGAGGCAATCCGCGGCACGGAGACCATCGTCGTGTGCTCGGAGGACAGCGACGTGCAGCACGCCTTCGCGGCCCGGTTCGACCGGGTCGTTTCCTCTCGCCTTGACGCCGGCCTGACGGACGCGCAGCGCGCGGCCGTGGACCTCGTTCTGCTGTCCCGGGCAGCCACGATCGTCACCGCCAATCAGAGCTATTTCGGGCGCTGCGCCGCGACGGGCGGACGCTGCACGGAGATCGCGCTCGAGCTGGATTTCGCCAGGGCGATCCCCGAGCTCCTGGAGGCGACGCGGGACATGCCGCGGGGGCGGGCCGAGGCCCTGGAACCGATCATGTACCGGGCGGCGGCTCGGCTCCTCCTCGTCGAGGGGAACGAGGCCGGAGCCCGCGACATGCTGGCCCGCGCCGACGCGATCGCGCCCGGGCGGGAGGCCGCGGCTTCGTAGAGGCGCGACCCCGGCCGCCTGACCTCGGGTTCGTCTCAGGAGGACTTCGGCTCCCCGTCGTTGACGTTGACGCGGAACATGCCGTCCGCGATCTCCTTCTCCTTGTCCTTCACCAGCGCCGCGACCTCGGCCGGAACGAGCTTGTCGTCGTAGACGAGGCTGGCGCCGCCATGCGCCATGTAGCTGTAGGGCGAGTAGTCCTCCGCCTCGAACCGACCTTCCGTCACCGCCTTGATGGCGCGGTCGACGGTCGGCTCCATGTGCCAGATCGCCGAGGCGAGAACCGTGTTCGGGTATTGCGAGGCGGTGTCGATGACATTGCCGACCACCTTCGCGCCGCGCTCCTTCGCGGCGTCCGCGACCCCGAAGCGCTCGGCGTACATGATGTCCGCCCCGCGATCGATCATCGCAAAGGCGGCCTCCTTCGCCTTGGGCGGATCGTACCAGGAATTGATGAACGAAACCAGGAACTTGACGTTCGGATTGACCGCCCGCGCCCCTTCCATGAACGCGTTCATCAGCCGGTTCACCTCCGGGATCGCGTAGCCGCCGACCATGCCGATCGTTCCGGACTTCGTTACCTTTCCGGCCACCATCCCGGTCAGGTACGACGGCTCGTGGATGAAGTTGTCGAACACGGACAGGTTCGGCTTCGCCGGCCCGAACGACGAGCCCATCAGGTAGGCGACCTTGGGGTAGCTCGCCGCAACCCGCCGGGCAGCCCGCTCGACACCGAAGATCTCGCCCAGCACGAGGTCCGAACCCTCCTCGGAATACTGGCGCATGATGCGCTCGTAATCGTTGTTCGCGACGTTCTCGGAGAACTTGTAGGTCACGTCCCCGCGCTCCTTGGCGGCGTTCAGCGCCTTGTGGATGCGCGACACCCATTGCTGCTCGACCGGCACGGTGTAGATCGCCGCGACCTTGATCGGCCTGGTCTTCGCCTGCGCGAGGGCGAGGCGCCCGGTGCCGAGGAGGCCGGCCGCAGCAACGCCCAGCCCGAGGATGCCGCGACGATTGAGCGTGATGTTCGACACCGTGTCTTCTCCCGAACGCCTGTGATCCGCCAGCATGTAAGCAGGTCCCGTGCCGCCGGGAAGCTTGCTCGGGCTACCCCGACGCACCATGTTGTGCGCTATCCCCGCCTCCATGCCGCGCGCTTTCCGTGGCGCCGACCCGATCGGAGCGACCATGAGCCTTCTAGACCTGTTCCGCCGCGACGACACGCCGCCCACCGACCGCGCGGCGGTCCCGGAAACCTCGCCCTCGGGCTTCGACCTCCGGCCGCCGTCGTCCGACGCACGGGCCCGGCTCGAGGCCGACCTGACCGCGGAGGAGAAGCGCGTTCTCCTGCAGCACGGAACGGAAGCGCCGTTCTGCGGCGGGCTGCTGAACAACAAGGAGGACGGCGTCTATTGCTGTCGCGAATGCGGGCTGCCGCTGTTCAAGGCGCAGACCAAGTTCGAGAGCGGCACGGGCTGGCCGAGCTTCTACGCGCCCTTCGACGAGACGCACGTGTTGTCCGTGAAGGACACGAGCTACGGCATGGTGCGGATCGAGACCCGCTGCGCACGCTGCGACAGCCACCAGGGCCACGTCTTCCCGGACGGACCCGCCCCGACGCGCCTGCGCTACTGCATCAACTCGGTCTCGCTCGAATTCGTGCCGGACGGCGAGCCGCTGCGCGACCCGCTCGGCCGCGGCGACCACGTCTGACGTCACCGCGTCCCGACGCAGCGGACGGAAGCCCTTGACGCGTCGCCCGGAACGCGGGAGCCCCTCCGGCTTCCGCGTTCCTGAAGGAATTGCCCGCGCGTGACCGAGGCCAAGACCGTTCTCACCCTTTCCTGCCGGAACAGGCCGGGCATCGTCGCGGCGGTGTCCGCGCGCCTGTTCGAGGCCGGCTACAACATCCTCGACGCGCAGCAATTCGACGACGTCGAGACCGGCCTGTTCTTCATGCGGGTCGTCTTCAACCCGGCCGGCGGCAGCCCGGACGGGGCGGATCTGCGTCAGCGGTTCGGCGCCGTCGCCGACGAGTTCGGCATGACCTGGACGCTGCGGGACGCGGCCGTCCGGCGCCGCGTGCTGGTTCTGGTATCGCGGTTCGACCATTGCCTTGCCGACCTGCTCTACCGCTGGCGCATCGGCGAGCTGCCGATGGACTTGGTCGGGATCGTGGCGAACTATCCGCGCGACACCTACGCGCACATCGACTTCGCGGACCTGCCGTTCCACTACCTGCCCGTGCGGCGCGATACCAAGATGGAGCAGGAAGCCCAGATCTGGCAGCTCGTGCAGCAGACGGACGCGGAACTGGTCGTTCTCGCCCGCTACATGCAGATCCTGTCCGACGGGCTGGCGGCGAAGCTCGCCGGCCGCTGCATCAACATCCACCACTCCTTCCTGCCGGGGTTCAAGGGAGCGAAGCCCTACCATCAGGCCCACGAGCGTGGCGTGAAGCTGATCGGCGCTACCGCTCACTACGTCACGAGCGACCTGGACGAGGGTCCGATCATCGAGCAGGACGTCGAGCGCATCAGCCATCGCGACACGCCGGACGACCTGGTCCGCAAGGGGCGCGACATCGAACGGCGCGTGCTAGCCCGCGCTGTCCGCCATCACCTGGAGGACCGCGTTCTCCTGAACGGGCGCAAGACGGTCGTCTTCACCGACTAGCGGAGCCTTCGCTCAGTTGGACGAGGTCATCCTTCGCGCCCCGCGACGGGAGGTCCGCACCTCCCGCTCCGGCTCCGCGGACGCATAGGCAGCGGTTGCCGGCAGCCCCGCCATGGCCTGGAGCCGCTGGCGCTCGCTGTTCGAGATGAGACGCGACTCGTCGAGCGAGGCGAAATCCTCGATGCGGCGGTCACCGCCGCGATCCCCTTCGAACACCAGCACCTGTCCGGGCAGGACAACAATGTCGCCCCGGCGCAGCGTCGGGTCTTCGAGGTACCAGGTCGGCACCTTCACGGGGTCGATCGCGGCCATTCTCTCGACCGGACGCGGAGCAGCCGCCTGGCGCTTGCGCCTCGGCCGGACGGTCACGTCGAGCCCCTCGCGATCGGAATAGGTGCGATACGGCTCCGGTTCGCGGTCAGGCTCGGCCGGGCGATAGAATTCCCGCGTCGGCTGCGGAGGATCGCCCCCGAAGATCGCGCCGATCGCGTCGAAGATGTTGCCGGCCTTAGCGTCGCTCGCGATCACGGCCCCGGCCAGGAGCGCGGGAAGCAGAAGAACGGCACGGCCGGTCCGGGTCAATCGCATGGCGGGCTCGTCGCATCTTGCCTGATGCGGCCCAAACGTTCGGACAGCCCGCTACGTTCCGTCGCGCCGCAGCGCGGTCAATCGGCCTCGAGGTGGAGCCCGCAATCCAGCGTCAGGATCTCCCCGGTCATCAGCCCCGCACCCGTGCAGAGCCAGAACACGGTATCGGCGACGTCCTCCGGATAGCCGATCTTGCGCAGCGGAGCCCCCGCGATCTGGCGCTCCTTGCGGCGGGCGTAGCTCTCCGGATCGCGCCCCATGACGAAGGGCGTCTCGATCAGCGCCGGCCGGATGCCGTTCACCCGCACGGCCGGTGCGAGCACGCGGGCGAGCGAGCGCGTCAGCGTGTCGAGCGCGCCCTTGGACGCGGCATACGCGATGGAGGAACCGCCCCCGGTGGTCGCCCCGTAGGAGGAGAGGTTCACGACCGCCCCGTTGCCGCTCGCCCGCAGCAGGGCCGCCGCGGCACGCGCGGTGTGGAAGGCACCGATCACGTTCACGGCGTAGATGTCCTGGAAGAGCTCGGCGCTGAGACCGTCGAGGTCGGCCATCGGCACGATGCGGGTGATGCCCGCCGCATTCACCACCGCGCGCAGGCCGCCGAACGCCTCGCCCGCAGCCGCGACCAGCCGCCGGCAGGCCGCATCCTCGCGCACGTCGGTTTCGAGCGCCACGCCGCCCGCCCCATTCTCCTCGGCGAGCCGAAGCAGGGCATCCACGGCCGGCCGCTGTGCTTCGCCCATATAGGCGAGCGCCAGGTTCCAGCCCTCCTGCGCGAACCGGCGCGCCGCCCCCTCCCCGATCCCCGAGCCGGCGCCGGTCACGAGCGCCGTCGGGCGGCGAGCGGTTCCATCCTGTGACACGTCGCATTTCCTCTCCGGATAAGCCCGGCGGCATCGGCCGGGCGGTTGCGGCGGCGGGCAGGCTCAGCGCTCGTCGGCGACGCCGTTTCTGAGCACCCCGATCCCCGGCACCTCGACCTCGACGGTGTCGCCGGGCACGAGAAAGCGGGGCGGGTCGAAGCGTGCACCGGCGCCCGTCGGGGTTCCGGTGAAGATGATGTCGCCCGGCGCGAGGGTGCAGAAGGTCGAGACGTATTCCAGGATGCGGCCGAACGGAAACATGAGCCGGTCGGTCGTGTCGCTCTGGCGCTCCTCGCCGTTGACGCGCGTCGTGACCCGCATCGCCGCCCCCCCGGGCACCTCGTCGGCCGTGACGATCCAGGGGCCGATCGAGCCCGTGCGGTCCCAGTTCTTGCCGGGCGTGACGTTGAACTTGCCGTGCCGCACCCAGTCCCGGATCGTGCCCTCGTTGCCGATCGTGTAGCCCATCACGTGCTCGGCCCAGCTCTCCGGCCGGATGCGCCGGCCGCCCTTGCCGATCACCAGCACGATCTCGCCCTCGTAATCGAGATGGGTGCTCTCGGGCGGGCGGATCAGCGGCATGTCCGGGCCGGTGAAGCTTTCGGGAAAGCGGATGAACAGGCTCGGGTATCGGGGCAGGTCCGAGCTGTCCTTGTACTCGGCGTTGCGGTCGGGATAGTTCACGCCGACGCAGAAGCACTTGCCCCATGCAAGAAGCGGCTTGTCGAGCGTGACGTCCCGGTGGGCGTGGTCCGGCGGCTCGCCGGCGACGCCCCGCACGGCGTCTAGCCCGCCGGCGGCGACGAGCTCGTGCAGGGCGGCGAAGCGGCCCGCAAGGCGCCGGCCAAGGTCGATCACGCCCGCCTCGGTCCAGATGCCGAAGGACGGGCGGCCGGCGGCCTTGAAGGAGACGAGCTTCATCGGATCGGGCCTTCAGGCGAGGCGGCGGGGCGTGGCGGCGGCCGCGGCCCGGTCGTGGCACGGCTTCATGCGGCGACGATCGGCGAGGCCGCGTAGGACGGCTCGCGCGCCGGCGTCCCCTCGAACGCCGTCCCCTCCTCGAACCAGCTCTTCGGCGCGGGCGCACCCCACAGCGTCTGCCGCTGCGGATCGCGCAGATCCCAGCGGATCGGCTCGTGGTCCGGATCCACCGTCTGGTAGTCGGAGCAGTAGAGCTCGATCCGGTGCCCGTCGGGGTCGCGCACGTACAGAAAGAAGGCGTTCGAGATGCCGTGCCGGCCGGGCCCGCGTTCGATGTTGGCGACGTAGCCGGTGGTCGCCATCAGATCGAGCAGGTCGATGATGTTGAGCGGCGTCGGCACCCAGAACGCGACGTGGTGCAGCCGCGGTCCGACGCCGTGCGTGAAGGCCATGTCGTGCACGCCGCCCTTGCGGTGCATCCAGGCCGCCCAGAGCCGCGTCCGGTCCTCGTTCTCCGTGTACTCCGTCGTCCGGAACCCGATCGCCGTATAAAAGGCGACGGAGGCGTCGACGTCGTCCGAGAAGCAGTTGAAGTGGTCGATGCGGAGCGGCTTCACGCCCTTGTAGAGCCCGTAGGCCTGGTGGACGGACGAAAGCTTGTCCATCCGGAAGTAGAACTCGAGCGGCACGCCCATCGGGTCGACCGTCCGCAGCGTGCGGCCCTGGAAGGGTTCTTCGACGAATCTCGCCGGCAGGCCGCGGGCGCGGAAGAAGTGGCACGCCTTGTCGAGGTCCTCCTCCGAATAGACCTTGAAGCCGAGCACCCTCGCGGCGGCCCCGTCGGCACGCTCCAGCACCACGCAATGGTGGCCGCGCTCCTCCATGGCCCGGAGATACAGCCTGTCCGCGGTCTCCCCCGTCACCTGGAGGCCGAGCGTATCGCCCCAGAACGCCTTCGCGGCCTCGAGGTCGCGCACGGTCAGCACGACATGGTTCAACCGCACCACCTGGAAGGGCGGGTACAGAACGGGCGGGGGAATGGGCATCGTCTCTCCCTGAACGGTGTCGTTCTGTCGTCCCCGCACCGCGGCCCTGCGGTCGGACCCGGCCGTCACGCCCCGATGCGGGGCACCATGTGGCTGTCGAAGGCGACCGCGATGTTCTTCGTCTCCATGTAGAAGTCGAACGAGTAGTCGCCGCCGTCCCGGCCGATGCCGGAGCTCTTCACCCCGCCGAAGGGCGTCGGCAGGTGGCGGACGTTCTCGGAATTGACCCAGATCATGCCGGCCTCGAGGTCGCGCGCGACCCGGTGGGCGCGGCCGACGTCGCGGGTCCAGATGTAGCCGGCGAGGCCGTAGCTGACGTCGTTGGCGATCTGGAGCGCGTCCGCCTCGTCCTCGAACGGGATTACGGTCAGGACCGGCCCGAAGATCTCCTCCTGGGCGATCCGCATGGCGGCGCCGGCCTCGAGATAGAGCGTCGGCTCGACGTAGTTGCCCGCGCCCCCCATGGCGCGCCCGCCGCCGCAGGCGATGCGGGCCCCCTCCTGCCGGGCGAGCGCCGGAAACGACAGCACCTTCTCGGCATGACGCGGATGGATCAGCGGCCCGAGCTCGGTCGCCGGATCGAGCGGATGGCCGACCTTGATCCGCGTCACGCGCTCGGCGAGCCGGGCCGAGAACGCGTCGTAGACCGAGCGCTGCACCAGCGCCCGGGACGACGACGTGCAGCGCTCGCCGTTCAGCGAGTAGATCATGAACAGGACGGCATCGAGAGCCCGGTCGAGATCCGCGTCCTCGAACACGATCACCGGGTTCTTGCCGCCGAGCTCGAAATGGAGGCGCTTCAGGGTCGGGGCGCCCTGGGCCATGATGTGGGAGCCGGTCGTCGTCTCGCCCACGAAGGCGATGGCCTTGATGGCCGGGTGCTCGGTCAGCGCGCGGCCGGCCGCCTCGCCGAGCCCCTGCACCATGTTGACGACGCCCGCCGGGAGCCCGTGCGCCCGGATGGTCTCGTCCATGATCTCGGTCAGGATGGCGGCCGAGAGCGGCGACCATTCGGCCGGCTTGTGCACGACCGTGCAGCCGGCCGCGAGCGCGGGCGCGATCTTCCAGGTCGACAGCATGAAGGGCGTGTTCCAGGGCGTGATGACGCCCACGGGCCCGATCGGCTGCCGCATCGTGTAGTTGATGTGATCGCGGTCGGGCAGCGAGAGCCCATTCTGCGCCTCCACCGCCCGATCCGCGTAAAAGCGGAAGTTCTCCGCCCCGCGCAGAGCCGCCTTGGCCATGTAGCGAATCGGCTGCCCGGTATCGGAACTCTCGACGAGCGCGATCTCGTCGGCGCGTGCCACGATGGCGTCCGCCACCGCGTGGAGGATCTCGCGCCGCTTCGCGCCCGCGATGTCGCGCCATGGCTTGAAGGCTGCGGCCGCGGCCTTTGCCGCCCGGTCGATCTCGGCCGGGCCGCCGGCCGCGACCGTGCAGAGCGTCTCGTTCGTGGTCGGATCGAGCGCCTCGAAGGTCTCGCCGGACGCGGAGAGGACCCGTTCCCCCGCGATCAGGTGCGCGACCGTGCCCGCCGTGAAGCGCTCGAGGTGGCGCAGCGCCTCGGAGAGGTTCGCGGTCAGCTTCGGGTCGACGCTCCGGTTCATGCGGCCGCCTCGTTGCGGACGCGCTCGTGCAGGTTGTTGGTCTTCAGCGAGGCCGTCCCGTCGATCTCCTGCACCTCGACGGTCAGTCCGAGCCCGCGCGTCCGGAACGCCTCCGCGGTTTCCCGCTCGAGCACCCGCATCAGATCCTCCGCGACCCGCCTGCGCGTCTCGGCGTCCCGTCCGGCCCCCAGCCTCACCAGCACCGCCACGAAGGCGTTGTCGGGGTTCCCGTCGGCCACGGCGAAGACGTCCCGTCGCTCCGCTCGCGTCCGCAGCCCGCCGATCGGCATGACGCCGGTCGCAAGCGCCGCCCGATGGAGAGCGTTCACCAGCGCCTGCGCCGAAACCTGCGGCTCGAGATTGGCGGAATATTCGACGATGACGTGCGGCACGGGCATCTCCGACCGGAGATTGTTAACGTGTTAAGCGAAAGGCGGCAACGACCGGCGCGGCCGAGCCGGCGTCGGGCCGGCCGCTCTCGCCGGCAAGGAAAGCACATGGTCCGATGAAGCCGCAGCCCGAGGCCGGAACCGCCCTGCCGGCCGCCGGCACCAGGGTGAACCTGCGCCACTTCTCGAAGTCGCTGCCGATGTCCCTGCTGCGGGCCCGTGAGGCGGTGATGCGCCGCTTCCGGCCATCGCTGCGCCATTTCGGCCTGACCGAGCAGCAATGGCGAGTTCTGCGCGCCCTGAGCTCCGTTCCGCGGATCGAGGTCACGGACCTTGCGCGCGCCACCTTTCTCCTGGGGCCGAGCCTGTCCCGTATCCTCCAGGACCTCGGTGCGCGCGGGCTGATCCTCCGGGAGGCGAGCCGCTCCGATCTGCGGCGCGGCCTCGTCTCGATCAGCCCGGCCGGACAGGCGCTGATCGCAACGGTCACGCCCAGATCGGAGGAGATCTACGGCGAGATCACCGCGCGGTTCGGCGCCGAGAAACTCGCCACCCTCCAGGCGCTGCTGCGGGAACTCGAGGAGGTCCTGTCCACGGTGGACGACGGCGACCCCGCCGTGAATGGCTGAAGCCCTCCCCCTGGCGCCGAAGCAGCCGCAGCCCGCGCCGCTCCGGGGCTGGCGCCTGCGCCCGTGGTTGGGAGCGGGTCAGGCTCCGAAGGGCGGGCCCGGGTGGATGAAGCGCCAGGGGCTCGTCTCGCTGTCGCGGCCAACGTCGATCTCGATCAGCCAGGGGCGGCCATCCGCGAGCGCCCTCTCCAGCACCGGCCGGAACGCCTCGGGGCTGTCCACACGCTCCGCCTCCGCGCCGAACGCACGCGCCATGGCGACGAAGTCCGGATTGACGAGGTCGGACGCGATCACCCGGCCGCCGAAGCTCTCGCGCTGGTCGCGGCGGACGTTGCCGTAGGCGCCGTTGTTGAACACGAGGGTCACGACCCCGATGCCGTACTGCACGGCCGTCGAAAGCTCCTGGACGCCGAACATGAAGCCGCCATCCCCGGTGATGGCCACGACCGGCCGGTCCGGATGCGCGACCTTGACCCCGAGCGCGGTCGGGAAGCCCGAGCCGAGCGTCCCCTGGTAGCCGGACGAGATGAAGGTCCGGGGCTCGTAGACCGGAAAGCCGTACCACGAGGCGAACCCCACCTGGGAGAGCTCGTCCGTCACGATGCCATCCCGGGGCAGCACGTCCCGGAGCACCTTCAAATAGCTCATCTGCGGCTGGATGGCCTGGATCTCGGCCTCCGCCTCGGCCGCCGCGGCCCTGATCGCCTCGCGCCGTCCGGGGCGGCTCTGCTTTACCCGGCGGCAGGCCTCGAGCAGCGCCTGCGTCGCCTCCGTCGCGTCGGCCACGATCGGAACGTCGGCCGGCGAACGCCGCATCTCCACCGGGTCGATGTCGATCCGCACCGATTTCAGGCCCGCAGGCTGCCAGTTCCAGCGCCAGCCCGGCAGCTCCATGCGGGTGCCGATGCCGATGCTCAGGTCCGTGCCCGGCCACAGCCGGTGGGCCGCCGCCATGGTCAGCCCGAGCTCGTGATCGTTGGACAGGACGCCGCGCCCGCTCCGGAACGCGACGACGGGCGCGTCGAGGAGTTCGGCCAGTTCACGGATCGCCTGCGCGGCCGAAAAGGCGCCTCCGCCCACGAAGATCATGGGGCGTTCGGCCGCGCCGATCAGCGCCGCGGCGCGCGCGACGGCATCGAGGTCCACGGCCGGGGCCGGCAGGAGCGTCAGAGGCGCTATGCCGGCCGCCTAACCGCGCCTCGTGAACACGTCCCAGGGCATCTCGAGCGAGGCCGGGCGGGGGCGGGCGGAGCGCATCTCCTGGAAGGCGCGCGAGACCGCGAGGGGCGACGTCC
>JAQGJJ010000205.1 GCA_028290695.1 Enterovirga sp.
AGCCATGTCAGTGGAAATCCTTGGGGAAGAGGCATAAGCGGCCAACCCTGTCGCCGCGGCGGACTCTTTGACTCAGAACCGTCCGGCCATCAAGCAACGAAAGCGGGCGGCTGGGTTGCCGGTGATCGCGCGGCAGCCGCCCCGTACGGATCCTCCGGACGTCGAACACCGAGGGGGTCGCCGGCTGCGCCCCGCGGGCCGGGCAGGTGCGCCGCGCCGATCCGGGCCTGGATTGCTGCCGGGCGAGGTCGAGGATCCGCCTCGCCCTGTCCGCGCCATCGGGGGCGAGCCTTGCGGCCAGCACTGCCGCGCACGCCAATCGCGTCGCCCCACTGCAATGTCGTGAGGCTCCTGGCTCGCAACCTGCCCCGATCTTGCGCCTGTGCGGCCGCATCCTGGCGATTTTGTGAAGGTTTGTGGGACGGAACGACTTGGTGCCAGAGCTGGAAAACTTAGGAACCGGGGCCGATACCGGCGGTTGGTCTGTTATCGGAGCCACAGGCTCGTGAAGCTAGACCGGAGTGTATCATGATCATCAAGATCGTTGCAGGCGCCATGCTGTTGGCTGCGCCCGCCTTTGCGCAGACGAGCATGCCGGCGCCGACCGCGCCCAACCGCACCACCCCGCAGGTAACCAATCCGGGCGGCCCAGGCGTGGCGAATTCGGGACCCGGCGCGACCGGCACGATCCAGACGGAAGCGACCGGTGCCGGAACGATCTCGAACAACCCGGCCGGCGCCAGCAACTCGCAGATGCCGAGCCGCGCCAACTCCACTCCGTCGGGTTCGAGCTCGGGCAGCGGCAACTAGCGCCATTCGGCGAGCGATGACAGGCGATCGCGGTCCGAACCCCGTCCGGGCGCGCGATCGTCACGTTTCGACGAGACCTGTCGTGTTGCCGCTCAGGCCGTGACCGCGGCCGCGCGGCGCCGAAAGGTATTCGCGTGAGCCCATCTCGTGCAGCCGCGAGGCGGTGCGGGCAAACTCGAAAGCCTCCGCGCCGCTGTCGGCGTCGTACAGGTCGTCAGGCCCTGCCTCGAGCGACGCGAACAGCTTCACGTGCCGTTCGTACAGAACGTCGACCAGCGTGATGAAGCGCTTGGCCTCGTTGCGGCGCTCAAACGACAGCCGCGGAATCCCGTCGATCAGAACCGTGTGGTAGGCCCGGGCCACCGCGATGTAATCGGACGCTCCGAGCGGCCTGCTGCACAGGTCGGCGAAGGCGAATCGGGCCACGCCCATCGCCTGCTCAGGGACCTCCACGGCATGGCCGTGGACGTCGATGCGGGCGCTCTTCGGCGCGGCTCCTCCCGTGAGGCGCCGGAACAGGTCGCCCAGGCGCTCCCTTGCCGCCGCGTCCGCAGGCGAAAAGAACACGGGCGTGTCGCCAATCTTCTCCAGCCGGAAATCGGTCCGGGACTGGAGCTCGACGACCTCCATGTTCTGCTCGAGAAGCCCGATGAAGGGCAGGAAGAGGGCCCGGTTCAGCCCGTCCTTGTACAGGCCGGAGGGCGGCACGTTGGAGGTCGCCACGACCACGATGCCGCGCTCGAACATCGCCGTGAAGAGGCGCCCGAGGATCATGGCGTCCGCGATGTCGGTCACGGCGAACTCGTCGAAGCAGAGAATCCACGCTTCCTTCGCGAGCGCGGCGGCGAGCGGCTTGATCGGATCGTCACCCTCGACCTCGCCGCGCTTCAGCTTCTGGCGCCAGTCATGGATGCGTTCGTGCACCTCGGCCATGTAGGCGTGGAAGTGGGTACGCCGCTTCGCCCGGACGGTGATGCTGTCGTAGAACAGGTCCATCAGCATCGTCTTGCCGCGACCGACCGATCCCCAAAGATAGAGGCCCTTCGGCACCGGCTCCGCCTTCTGGCCAAGCAGCCAGCCCAGCGCGCTCGCCTTTCGGGCGAGCCGGCGGGTGTTCAAGGTTCCGCTGAGGCGGTCCAGGCGCTCCACGACGGCTCGCTGCGCCGGGTCCGGTTCGATCGTCCCGGCCCGCGCCAAGGCTTCGTAGCGGGACGCGACCGCCGGGCCGGGCGGCGAGTAGAGCGGAACGTTCACGATGGTCGCTTAGCCGGGCGAGCCGGACGGCGCAAACCCGGCACCCCGGCCGCCGGGCCACGCCGGCACGCGAAACCAGTGTGCGCTAGCGCACATGCATTCGGCGCAGGAGGAAACATCTAACTCCCATGAGAACGGCGCTGAGGACATACCGGCGCCTCATGGAGACGATGATGCGTTCGACGATTCTGGCTTTCGGGGCCGCCCTTCTGCTCGCCCCGACCGCCGCCTCCGCGCAGACCGCGAAGGAGATCTACACCTACAAGGCTCCGTCCGGCATGTTCGGCGAGGGCACGGGCCTCTGGAACATGTACCGGTACATGACCGAGGATGCCGAGTTGCGCGAGAGACTGCGGCAGGAGCGGGAAACCGGGACGGCCTCCATCAGCGCCCCAAGAAGCGCGCAGGGCACTGCAATCAACGACCAGCAGGTCGCCCGACCGGGCGAGACCGGCTCCCGCCGTCGCGGCACCCGCTGAAGCCGGTCCGCTTCGGCAAGACAGGGGGCGCTCCTGCCGGGGCGCCCCCTCAGCGTGTCAGCGTCAGCGACGCGCCCGATTTCGCAAGAACGCCGCTGAGGGCGCCGCCGGACCCGCGGAGCCGCGCCGCGACGGATCCCCCGGGCTGGTACAGGTAGACCTCGCCCTCGCGGAAATCCCAGGCCGTTACGCGCGCCAGGTCCTTGTTGGTGCAACCGGCGGCGGAGGCCTTGTAGAGGTCCAGCGCCGGGGAACTGGTCAGGCTGACCCGGCAGGTCGATCCGGTCGCGTCACGGGCCGTGTAGCTCCCGATCGACGAGGATCGGGTCGGGTTCGCGCTCGCAACCGCAGTCGGCTCGGGAAGCGAGCTCGGCACGGGCGCCAGTGACGGCACGTCCGACACCACCGCTGCGCCGCCCGGGAGGGGAGGAAGCGGTTCAGCCGTGACCGACCCTGACGGAAGTGCCTCGACGGGCGGCGGGTCGGCTTCCGCCACCGCCACGGGAGGGCGCGGGCGCGATGCGGCCGGACCGGGCGCGCCTCCGCCGCCGAACCGAGCAGAGCCGCAACCGGCGATGGCGCCCGTCACGAGAAGAATGAGCGCCGCGCGCCCGACCTGTCGTCGCATGATGTTGCCGAAGCCCCGAATGCGGGAGAACCGTGGACCGGCCGCCCGCCGCCTGCAGGGTCTTAGCGGATTCGCCCGGTCCCGCCACCCGAGCGGCACCGGCATCCTGCCCCGCCGGGAGCCTCGCAGCGCTGGCGCGGGGCTCAGCGGGCCCGCACGGCGGTCTTTCCCCCGAGAAACGCACTCACGACGACGGCGCGCGCGACGTGCTCGGCCATGCAGCGGTAGCCGAGGTCGTTGAGATGGAGTTCGTCGGCGGAGACGAGCTGCCCCTTTCTGCCCTTCTCGATGTACTCCATCGCCTCGTAGCGGCGCACGAGCGGCACGTTCTCGGCCGCCGCGAGGTCCCGCAGAGCCTCCCGGATGGCAGCGTAATACTCGTCCTTGCTGACCGAGAACGTATATTGCAGGCCGACCAGAACGGTGTCGATCGCGTGCTCCTTGAGCCAGTGCACCGTGTCCCGCACGGTTGCGGCGAACTCCGCCACGGGCACCCGCGCGAGGGCGTCGTTGGTGCCGACCTGCCACAGGACGAGGTCGGGCCTGTCCAGCCCGACGATCATGCGCAACCGGTCGGCCGTGGCGGCAGCCACCTCGCCCGAAACGCCGTGATTCACGATGACGATATCGAGCCCCTTGAAGGTCTTCTCCAGGATGGATTCGAACTGCGCCGGATAGTTGAGGTTCGGCGAGGATGCGCCCACTCCGACGGTCGAGGACGAGCCGATCGCCAGCACCTTGATGCGGCGCCGGGCCTCGATGTCCGCCTCGAGATGCGGCAGCGGGGCCGGGGAGGAGATGGCCGACGCGGGCACGTCGCAGCTCGAGCTCAATGGAGGCGCTTGGGCTGTCTCGTCGGCCCTCGCGCCGGCGATCGCCCCGGCGAAAGCGGCCGCGATCAGCCCTGCCCGGAACCCGGCCGCGATGCCCGCAAGCGATCGCGCAACTCCGACATCCATGCGGTGACCCCGAGTGCCGCGACGCCGCAGAGTAGCACGGCCGTATCGACCGCGACAAAGCCGCCAAAGCCGAAGCGGGCCATCTGCCCGCACAGGCTCAGGAGGGACGCGACGCAGAACACGTTCAGCGAGTTGCGGCCCAGCATGGACAGGAAACGGCCGACCGGCGCGGCGAAGCGGACGACGTACCGGAAGGTGCCCGCGAAGGTGATCGCGACCGCAAGGAAATGCACGAAGCGCGCGGGCGACAGGAAGGTTTTGTCGAACATGAAGAACAGCGGCGGGCTGGGCACGCGCAGCGGATCGGGGCTGTAATCCGTCTGTGCCAGGTAGGCGCCGAGGACGAGTCCGACGGCGCCGAGCGCCCGCAGCCATCCGGTGTTTCGACGCACGAACGCGCCCGACGCGCTCCGCCCGGCGAGAACGAAGCCGGTCACGAACACGAGCTGCCAGGCGAGCGGGTTGAAGAACCAGACGCCGTCCACGGGCCAGGTCGGCAGGTTGATGCCGCTGGCGAGCGTGACGGCATAGAGCAGACCGGAGAGCGGCAGCAGGGCTGCCGGGCGGACCCGATGGACGACCGCCATCACGGGAGCGCCGAGCATCAGCACGACATACAGGGGCAGGATGTCGAAATAGCCGAGCTGGTGCGTGAGCGTGACGATCCCGATATGCGTCGGAACCGGGTTCTGGAACACGGCCGCGGCGTTGTGCCATTCGAGCAGAAGCGGATTGTCGAGCAGCATCGCGCAGGCGGCGATCAGCGCGATTGCGACCGTCGTGATGAGGATCTGCGCGGCGTAAAGGGTGACGGCGCGGGCGCCCAGACGCAGGATCAGCCGAACGAGGCCGACCCGCTCGGCCGCGGAGGCATCCGCCACGAAGCGGAGCGCCCACCCGGCCAGGAACACGAAGAGCTCGGCCGAATCGGACAGGCCGAAGTTCCGGGGCGTGAAGCGCTCGTAGACGCTCCCCGGGATGTGGTTGACGAAGATCGCCACGAGGGCGAGCCCCCGCCAGAAGTCGATCTCGTTCGCCCTACGCATGCCCCGTCCGGGTGCCGGGTCGCGGGCGGGGCCCGGCGTCGGTCGCGGGGGCTCCCCGAGAGGGCGCGTGCGTCACACCGCCCGGGCGATCATCATCTTCTTGATCTCCGCGATCGCCTTGGCCGGGTTCAGGCCCTTCGGGCAGGTGTTCGCGCAGTTCATGATGGTGTGGCAGCGATAGAGCCGGAAGGGGTCGTGCAGGTTGTCCAGCCGCTCGCCGGTGGACTCGTCGCGGGAATCGATTAGCCAGCGGTACGATTGCAGCAACGCGGCCGGGCCGAGGAAGCGGTCGCCGTTCCACCAATAGCTCGGGCAGGAGGTCGTGCAGCAGGCGCACAGGATGCACTCGTAGAGCCCGTCCAGCTTGGAGCGCTCCTCGGGCGTCTGCCGCCACTCGGTTTCCGGGGTGGCGGTCTGCGTGTGCAGCCAGGGTTCGATGGAGGCGTGCTGGGCGAAGAAGCTGGTCAGGTCCGGGACGAGGTCCTTGATCACCGGCATGTGCGGCAGCGGGTAGATCTTGATCACCGCCGATTTGCAGTCATCGATGCCGAGCGTGCAGGCGAGGGTGTTCTCGCCCATGATGTTCATCGCGCAGGATCCGCAAATGCCCTCGCGGCAGGAGCGCCGGAGGGTCAGCGACGGATCGACCTTGTTCTTGATCCACAGCAGGGCATCGAGGACCATCGGCCCGCAATCGTCCCGGTCCACGTAGTAGGTGTCGATGGAGGGGTTCTTCCCGTCGTCCGGGCTCCAGCGATAGATCCGGAACTCCTGCAGGCGCGTCGCCCCCGCCGGCTTCGGCCAAGTCTTGCCTTCGGTGTAGCGGGAGTTCTTCGGCAGCTGGAACTGTGCCATGTGATGTCCTCTGAGCGGGATTGCGATCAGGCGCGCGTGCGAACGACGCGGCGCTTGAGCGGGGATGCGGGGTTGCCGGAATAAACGGTCCAGGGCTCGAGATCGCGGAAGGCAGCCGCCCGGGCGCCGAGAACGGTCCCTTCGCCGACCGTGACGCCCGGCCCGACAAAGGCCTCGGCGGCGATCCACGACTCCGCGCCCACCGAGATCGGCCGGGCGACCAGCTGGAAATCGGGGCTGGCGATGTCGTGCGAGCCCGCGCAGAGATGGGCGCCCTGCGAAACGAGTTCTACTTCGCGGAGGAGTATCACATGATGGCGAAGGTGCCGACAATGGAGAGCGGCAGCGTGATCGCCGCGATGATCGTCGCCCGCACGGTGCGCAGAAACAGCAGCACCACCAGCACCACCAGCACGGCCGAGACCACCAGCGTCAGCTGCACGTCCCAGATCGACGCGCGGATCGTGTCGGTCCTGTCGTGCACGACCTGCAGGTCGACGCCGGCCGGCATGGCGCGGGTCAGGCGCGGCAGCTCGGCCCGGATCCGGTCAACGGTGCCGACCACGTTGGCGCCGGGCTGGCGCTGCACGTCCAGGATCACCGCCGGCTCGCCGTTGAACCAGCCGCCGACCCGGCTGTCCTCGAGCCCGTCCACGATCTCGGCCACGTCCCGCAGCAGCACGGGCGCTCCGGCCCGGTAGGCCACCACGATGTCGCGGTACTGGGCGGCGGCCTGGATCTGGTCGTTGGACGAGATCGTGTAGCTCTGCCGCGTGCCGTCGAGCGCGCCCTTCGGCCCGGCCACGTTGGCGCCCACGATGGCGGTGCGCAGGTCCTCGAGGCCGAGCCTGTAGGCGGCGAGCCGCCCGAGATCGGCCTGGATGCGGACGGCCGGCCGG
>JAQGJJ010000007.1 GCA_028290695.1 Enterovirga sp.
CCGGCCGCGACCGCCGGCGCCTCCGTGCCCCTGCCGCCACCCCGTCCACGTTCCCTTCCCGTCCAGCTTGGGATGCGCAGATCATGATCGTCCGCCGCTTCCTGCTCTGGGCCCGCAACGCGCCCGCCGGCCACCGCGCCGAGGCCACGGGCGCGCTGGCGCGCGCCTATCTCTATTCCGACCTCGCGCCGGAAGATCGCGCGGAGGCCGAAACCGCGCTGACGGCGATGCTCGACGATCCCTCCGCCCTCGTGCGGCGCGCCATGGCGGAAAGCCTCGCCCCGGCGGAGGATGCGCCCCGGCACGTGGTCGTGGCGCTCGCCTCCGACCAGGACGACGTCGCCGAGATCGTGCTGGCGCGGTCGCCCCTCCTGGCGGATGCCGATCTCGTGGATTGCGCCGCCCTCGGCAGCGCCCGCATCCAGCGCGCGATCGCCTCCCGGCGCGCCGTGTCGCCCGGCGTCGCGGCCGCGCTCGCGGAGATCGGGCGCGCGGAGGCGATCCTCGTCCTGGTCCGGAACCCCGGCGCCGCGATCGGGCATTCCGCACTGGCCCGCATCGTCGAGCGCCACGGGGGACACGCGCTGGTCCGCGAAGCGCTTCTCGCGAGGCCCGACCTGCCGCTCGACATCGCTCAGAGCGTGGCGGTCGCGCTCGCGGCCTCGCTCGAGAGCTTCGTCACGCGCTGCGGCTGGCTCAGCCCCGAGCGCTCGAGCCGCGCCGCCCGGGAGGCGCGCGAGCGTACGACGGTGGCGCTGGCGACGGGCGGCGAGGCCGACGATATCGCCCGGCTCGTGTCCCACCTCCGGCGCTCCGGCCAGCTCACGCCGGGCCTGATTCTGCGGGCCCTGCTGTCGGGGCAGAGCCGTTTTGCCGCCGAGGCGTTCAGCGATCTGACGGACGTTCCGGCACCGCGGGCGCTCGGCATCCTGCAGGACGGCCGCGGCCACGCCTTCCGGGCCCTGTACGACAAGGCGGGCATGCCGGGCGGGCTCCGGCCCGTGTTCGAGGCCGCCGCCCTCTCGCTGCGGGACGGTCCGGCCCAGCCCCGCGCGGGCCGGCTGAGTCGCGGGCTGGTGGTTCGGGCGCTGAACGCCTGCTCGTCCCTGCCGGCCGAGGAGGCGGGCAGGCTGGCCGCCCTGCTGCGTCGTTTCGAGGTCGAGGCGGCGCGCGACGAGGCGCGCGACCTCGCCGACGAACTGGCGGACGGGGCCGCGCTCGCGATCGTGATGAAGCACGCCCCCGAGATGCTGGACGAGCCGGTCGAGGCCGCAGCCCTCGCGGCCTGACCTCAGGAGCCGAACTGCTCGCGCAGGATGCGCTCGTCGAGTCCGTGACCCGGATCGTGCAGGATCACGAGGTCGATGGTCTCGTCCATGGAGGCGGTGACGCAGGCGATGCGCCGGAACTCGGTGTGATCGGCAACGGCGCTGACCGGCCGCAGCTCGGGTTCCGCCACGGTGATCGTGATCACGGCGCGGGCCGGCAGCAGGGCGCCGCGCCAGCGCCGCGGCCGGAAGGCCGAGATCGGGGTGAGCGCGAGAAGGGGCGCGTTCAACGGCAGGATGGGGCCGTTGACGGACAGGTTGTAGGCGGTGGAGCCGAAGGGTGTTGCGATCAGGAGCCCGTCCGCGATCAGCTCGGCGAGCCGTGCCTTGCCGTCGACCTCCACCATGAGCTTCGCCGCCTGGTGCGTCTGGCGCAGCATCGACACCTCGTTGATGGCGTGCGCCCTGTGGCTCCGCCCCTCCGTGTCGCGGGCCGTCATGAGCAGCGGGTGGACGACGCTCTTCTGCGCTTCCGCAAGCCGCTCAAGCAGGCCGTCGAGGCGGTAATCGTTCATCAGGAAGCCGACGGAGCCCTTGTTCAGGCCGTAGATCGGCTTGGCGCGGCCGATGAAGCGATGCAGCGTCTGCAGCATCAACCCGTCGCCGCCGAGCGCGACGATCAGGTCGGCCTCGTCCGGATCCACGGAGGGATAGCGGGCGGCGAGCTCCGCCGCGGCGGCCTGTGCCTCGGGCGTCGGGCTCGCAACGAAGCCGATCGTCGTGTGCCCGCTCATTCGTGACGCCCGTCTCCCGCCCGCGTTGGCGCGCTTGGCCCGGCCAGCCTGGAGGCGGCGAGCGGACAGGGCGACCCTCTACATGAGGCGGGAGGGGAATGGAAACCGGGGCGGGCCCGCCGCCCCGGCACTTGCATCAGAGCCCGAGGGCGGCGACCCCAGGCCGGTTCAGACCGCCGGCGTCCACTGGATCGGCACGAAGCGGTAGCCGCTGCCGTCCTTCAGAACATGGCCCGTCGCCGGGAAGGGCGCGTGGTAGAAGGCGAGCTGCAGCCGGTCGGCCACGGCCATGTCGAGGATCTTCACACGCGTCTGGCGCGCCTGCTCGCCGTCCATGTCGAACACGGCCGCCCATTCCGGTCGCCGCACGAACAGCGCGGGATGGTTCGTGATGTCCGACACCGCCATGAACCGGGCGGAGCCGGAGGTGATCGTGTAGGCGGTGTGGCCGGGGGTGTGGCCGGGCGCCGCGACGGACATCACGCCCGGCACCAGCTCCTTGCCGGCCTCGTAGCGCTTCACGTCCTTGGCGACGGGACCGAACACCCGGCGTACGCCCTGGAACGCCGGCTTCATGCCGTCGGGCGCGGAAGACATCTTGGAATCGTCCATCCAGTAGGCCCACTCGGCCTCCGGGACCATGATCTCGGCCTTGGGGAACACGGCCGTGCCGTCCTTCAGCCGCAGCCCGTTGATGTGGTCGCCATGGAAATGGCTGATGATCACGGTGTCGACGGCGGCCGGGTCGAACCCCGCCGCCTTGAAGTTCGCCATCCAGCGCCCGCTCGTCGGTGCGCCGCTGTCGCCGTTGCCGGTGTCGATCAGGACCGTTTTGCCGCCCGTCCTGACGACGAGGGTCGTGAAGGTGATCGGCAGCGCGGTGTCCGGCAGGAAGGACTCGGCGACGACCTTCTTCACGTCCGCGAGCTCGGCATTGCGCACCAAGCCCTCGAGCGGCCGCATGGCGAAGCCGTCGTGGATCGCGGTGACCTCGATGTCGCCGACCTTGTAGCGGTAGAAGCCCGGCGCCTGGGCGGCAGCGGGTGCCGGAGAGGCGGCCGTCTGGGCGAGGGCGGACGTGGTCAGGCCTGCCGCAGCCAGGGGCGCGGCTGCCAGAAGAGTGCGTCGGTCCATGGTCGAAACCTCCGTGGTCGCCGGCGGCGTCCCGGTGGACGCTGTCGCTCGAAGACCCGCACCTTCTATCCTGCCTCGCTTTCCGATGCGACCGCGGAGGCGGTCGCGAATGCGTGATGGAAGGCTTGCCCGAGGCGGGACTCGGCGCCACCCTCGCGGCGGACAGGAGCTGCGATGATCGTCGTCCATTCACCGTCGTCACCCCGGCACGATCCGGACAGCTATTTCCGCCGCGGCCGCACCATTCCCCATCCCGAACAGGCCTCGCGTCACGGCATCCTCCTGGGGGCGGCGCGGGAGGCGGGCCACGCGGTCAGGGAGGCGGGCGACGCCGGGATCGAGCCGCTCCGGGCCATCCACAGTGACGGGCATCTCGAACTGTTCCGCACCGCCTGGAGCCGCCGCGACGAGCTTCCGGAGATCGGCGACGAGATCCTGACCGGCCATTTCGCGCGGCCGCAGATGAGCACCCGTCCGGCCGGGCTGCTCGGCCAGCTCGGCTATCACATGGCCGACACCTCGACCCCGATCCGGGCTGGGACCTGGGAGGCGATCTACGGCAGCGCGCAGGCCGCGATAGGCGGCGCGGACGCGGCGCTGGGCGAGGGCGCCGCCTATGCGCTGTGCCGTCCGCCGGGCCACCACGCCTATGCCGACTCGGCCGGCGGCTTCTGCTTCCTCAACAACACCGCGGTCGCGGCCGAGCGCATGCGACACGCGCTCGGCGGCAGGATTGCTATCCTCGACATCGACGTCCACCACGGAAACGGCACGCAGGGCATCTTCTACACCCGGCCCGACGTGCTCACCGTCTCGGTTCACGCCGACCCGTCGAACTACTTCCCGTTCTACACGGGCTATGGAACCGAGACCGGGGCCGGGGCGGGAGCCGGATACAACCTGAACCTGCCGCTGCCGCAAGGCTCGGGCGACGAGCCCTGGCTCGCCGCCATCCGCCTCGGGCTCGACCGCATCGCGGCATTCGAGCCGGTCGCGCTCGTGGTGGCGCTCGGCTTCGACGCCTCGGCCGACGACCCGATCGGCGCGTTCCGCGTGACGACCGCCGGCTTCGAGGCGGCGGCCCGCCTGATCGGGCCGGTGCACGGCACGGTGCTGCTTGTCCAGGAGGGCGGGTACCTGTGCGAGGCGCTGCCCCGCAACCTCGCGGCCTTCCTGGCCGCGTTCGAGGCGGCGCGCC
>JAQGJJ010000011.1 GCA_028290695.1 Enterovirga sp.
TGCGCCGACCGGCTGTGGCTGGTGGAGCGCGGCACGGTCGACGCCTTCGACGGCGACATGGACGATTACCGGCGCTACGTCCTGTCCGGCGGCCAGAAGAAGCCCGCCCGCCAGGCGGAGGAGCCGCCCTCGCCGGCCGGCGACCGACGCGCCGGGGCGGACAAGCGCAAGGCGGCCGAGCCGCTGAAGAAGCAGCTCGGCACGGTGGAAGCCCGCATCGACCGCCTCTCGGGGGTCATCGCCAAGGTCGACGCCGCCCTGGCGGACGGCTCCGCCTATGCGGCCGACAAGAAGAAGGCCCGGGAGCTCGCCAAGATGCGGGACGACGCCGCCAAGGCGCTCGCGGCCGCCGAGGAGGACTGGCTCCGCCTCACGGCCGAGCTGGAGGCCGTGGGGTAGAGGCGCGCAGGGCGCCTAGGGTCGCAGGGCGTCTCGGGCCGCCGCCGCCGGGACCGTCCCGCGCCCCTTCGGCGCGGCCGCTACGCCGCGCCCGTGAAGGTTTCGCCGCGCTCCGCTTTCGCCCGCAGCAGGGCGGCCGGCTTGAACTCGGGGCCGATCTCGCGCTCCCAGCGCTCCATGGCGTCCAGCACGGTCTTCAGGCCGACCGTGTCGGCGTAGAACATGGGGCCGCCGCGGTACACGGGCCAGCCGTAGCCGGCGATCCAGACCATGTCGATGTCGGAGGCGCGCAGCGCCTTGCCCTCCTCCAGGATCTTGGCGCCCTCGTTGATCATCGGGAACACGAGCCGCTGCAGGATCTCCTCGTCCGTGAAGCTCCTGCGGGTGATGCCCTTGGCCTTCGAATGGGCGAGCACGAGCTCCTCGACGGCCGGCGACGGGCTCGCCTTGCGGCTGGCGTCGTAATCGTAGAAGCCGGCGCCGGTCTTCTGGCCGCGGCGGTCCATCTCGCAGAGCTTTTCGCGCAGGGTCGCCCCCTTGGAGGTCTCGCGCGACCAGCCGATATCGAGCCCGGCGAGGTCGCTCATGGCGAAGGGGCCCATGGGCAGGCCGAACCCGTACAGGACGCGATCGACCTCCCAGGGCATCGCGCCCTCCTCGACCAGCCGGTTCGCCTCGCGCTGGCGCTCGGCCAGCATGCGGTTGCCGACGAAGCCGTGGCAGACGCCGACCAGGACGCCCATCTTGCCGATCTTCGGCGCGAGCTTCATGGCGGTCGCGACCACCTCCTTGGAGGCCTTCTCGGCCCGCACCACCTCGAGCAGCCGCATCACGTTCGCGGGCGAGAAGAAGTGCATGCCGATCACGCTCTCCGGCCGCTTCGTGACGGAGGCGATCTCGTCGACGTCGAGATACGACGTGTTCGAGGCCAGGATGGCGCCGGGCTTCGCCACCTGGTCGAGCCTGGCGAAGGTCTCCTTCTTCAGGTCCATATTCTCGAAGATGGCCTCGATCACGAGATCCTGTGATCCCAGGCTCCCCATATCCAGGGATCCCGTGAGCAGCCCCATCCGGGTCCCGACGTCTTCGGGCTTGAGTCGCCCCTTGGCGGCGGTCGCCTCATAGTTCTTGCGGATGGTCGCGAGGCCGCGGTCGAGGTTCTCGGCCTTGGCCTCGACGATCGTCACCGGGATGCCGGCGTTGAGGAAGTTCATGGAGATGCCGCCGCCCATCGTGCCGGCCCCGATGATGCCGACGGAGGCGACCGGCAGGGTCGGCGTGGTGTCCGGCAGGTCCGGGATCTTCTTCACCTCGCGCTCGGCGAAGAACACGTAGCGCTGCGCCTTGGACTGCGTGCCGGAGACGAGCTTCGTGAAGAGCTCCCGCTCCCGCGCGATGCCGTCCGCGAAAGGCAGGTTCACGGCGGCCTCGACGGCCGCGATGCAGGCCTCGGGCGCCTCGAAGCCGCGGAACTTGCGGGCATTGGCCTTGCGGAACTCGGCGAAGACCTCCGGCGTGGCGCGCGCGGCCTCGAGCTTGTCGGAGAGCTCGCGCACCTTGCGGGTGCCCCGCCCCTCGGCCACCACCTTGCGGGCAAAGGCGACCGCCCCCTCGCGGAGCCCGCCCTCCGGCACGATCTCGTCGATCAGGCCGGCCTCCTTCGCCTTGGCGGCCGGGACGTGCTCGCCCGACGTGATCATCTCCAGCGCGCGCTGGACGCCCACCACCCGCGGCAGGCGCTGCGTCCCGCCGGCGCCCGGCAGGATCCCGAGCTTCACCTCGGGCAGGCCGACACGCGCGGATGGAACCGCGACCCTGTAATGGCAGCCGAGCGCGGTCTCGAGCCCGCCGCCGAGCGCGGTGCCATGGATGGCCGCCACCACGGGCTTCGGGGAATCCTCGATCAGGGTCACGAGTTGGCCGAGCGGGATGCCGCGCGGCGGCTTGCCGAATTCCGTGATGTCCGCGCCCGCGAAGAAGGTCCGGCCCGCGCAGAGGAGCACGATCGCGTGAACGGCCTGGTCCGCCGCCGCCTCGCGCATCCGGGACGCGACGCCGTCCCGCACGGCCGCGCCCAGCGCGTTCACCGGCGGCGAATCCACCGTCACGACGGCGATCCCGTCCTCCAGATCGAGACGCGTGACGCTCGCTTGATCGGTCATCCGGACATCCTCCCTGCGCGGTTGGCGCGCTTGCTTGGGGCGATGCCATACAGAAACCGGCGGCGGCGGCAACCGATCCGATGCGTGACGGGCGGCGGGCGCGCCCCCCGCGCGTCGATCGGCGAGCCGGCTCCCGGCTCACCCGCGATCGGGCTTCCGGGGCGTTCGGGAAGGCGGCCATCAGCTCCCGGGCGCTAAAGTCCTGCGCCTTGACGGCATCCGCGACGACCGGCGCCATGCCAAAGAACTCGTCGCCATGACGCTCCTCGCGAGGCGTTCTCGACGGGCATCCGGTCGAGGTCCGTGCGGAGTTGGACCTGAACCTTGGCGGGCTCGATGCGGAGATACGCGCTCACGGCACTCCGCAGGACACGGCTCAGTAGATCTCGAACAAGCCGGCCGCGCCCATGCCGCCGCCGACGCACATGGTGACGACGCCATAGCGTGCGCCCCGGCGCTTTCCCTCGAGCCGCAGGTGCCCGGTCATGCGAGCGCCGGACATGCCGTAGGGATGGCCGATCGAAATCGCCCCGCCGTCGACGTTCAGCCTCTCGTCCGGGATGCCGAGCCGGTCGCGGCAATAGAGAACCTGGCAGGCAAAAGCCTCGTTCAGCTCCCACAGGTCGATGTCGTCCACCGTCAGCCCATGCTGCTTCAGGAGCTTCGGCACGGCGAAGACCGGCCCGATGCCCATCTCGTCCGGATCGCAGCCGGCGACGGCCATGCCCCGGTAGGCGCCGAGCGGGGCCAGGCCGCGGCGCTCGGCCTCCTTGGCCTCCATCAGCACGGCCGCCGAAGCGCCGTCCGAGAGCTGCGAGGCGTTGCCGGCCGTGATGAACCGGCCCTCCTTCACCCGCTGGCCGTCCTTGAACACCGGCTTCAGCGCCTTGAGGTCGTCCAAGCGGGTCTGCGGCCGGTTGCCCTCGTCCTTGTCGAGCGTGATCTCGCGCTTCGTCGTCTCGCCCGTCGCCTTGTCGACGGTCGCCATCGTGGTCGTGATCGGCGCGATCTCGTCCCGGTAGCGGCCCGCATCCTGCGCGGCGGCCGTGCGTTGCTGCGACTGGAGCGCGTAGGCGTCCTGCGCGTCGCGGGACACGCCGTAGCGGTCGGACACGATCTCGGCCGTTTCCAGCATGGTCATGTAGAGCTGCGGCACGCGCTCCACGAGCCATGGGTCCTGGCCGCGCCAGCGGTTCTGGTGCTCGTTCTGGACGAGCGAAATCGACTCGAGCCCGCCGCCGACCGCAACCTGCAGACCGTCGACCATGATCTCCTTGGCGGCGGTCGCGATGGCCATCAGACCGGAGGCGCATTGCCGGTCCATGCTCTGTCCCGCGACCGTGGCCGGCAGCCCCGCCCGAAGAAGCGACTGGCGCGCGACGTTGCCGCCCGACGAACCCTGCTGGAGCGCAGCCCCCATCACGACGTCCTCGACCTCGCCCGGATCGATGCCGGCCCGCTTCACGGCCTGCGCGATGGCGTGGCCGCCGAGCGCCTGGGCCTGGGTGTCGTTGAAGGCGCCGCGATAGGCCTTGCCGATCGGCGTGCGGGCGGTGGACACGATGACGGCTTCGCGCATGGGAACCTCCCCGGCGGCCGTGTGGCCCGGCCACCTGCCCTCGCTTATCGGCTGGGCTCTCGGCCGAGGTCAACCGCGGCCGGCCCCGCCTTCCGGGTGGGGCCGACGGCTCCGTGAGGCCATAAGTTCCGCTGCGGTTCCAGCGGTTGCTGGCCGCGCGGCGGCCGCGTCCGGGTGCTCCATTGACACTGCCGCGCGGACTGATCGACATGAGGCACAATCCGCCGGAACAGGCGGTCGACGCGGGAGGAGCGCGTGGCGAGGTCGGTCGACGCAAGCGAGGGCCCGTGAGCGCTCGCCCGTTCCCCTGGGAGAACTCCTATCCGCCCGGCATCCGCTGGGACGCGCCGGTCGCGATCTCGACCGTGCCCGAGCTCCTGCGCGACGCTGCCGCCCGCTTCGGCCCGAGCCCCGCCCTCGAGTTCCGGGGCGCCACGATCTCGTATTCGGACCTGCTCGGCCGGGCCGAGACGGTCGCGTCCGCGCTGATCCGGGGCGGCGTGGGGGCGGGCTCCGCCCTGGCCCTGTACCTGCCGAACACGCCCTACCACCCGCTGGCCTTCTTCGGCGGCACCATGACGGGCGCACGCCTCGTGCACCTGTCGCCGCTCGACGCCGAGCGCGAGCTCGCCCACAAGCTGAAGGATTCCGGCGCCCGGGTCGTGATCACGACCAACCTCGGCGGCATGATGGAGAAGGCCGAGAAACTGCTCGAATCCGGCCTGCTGGACCTGCTCATCGTCGGGGACGACGCGGCCTGGGGCCCCTCCCCGGTTCCGTGCCCGCCCGCGGTCGAGCGGCCGCGCGTCGTGTCCTTCGCGTCCTTCGTGGCCGGGGCGGAGCCGCTGCGCGACCCGCCGCAGATCCGGCCGGACGACATCGCGCTGCTCCAGTACACCGGCGGCACCACCGGCATGCCGAAGGGCGCCATCCTCACGCATGCGAACCTGACCGCAGCCGTGTCCATGTACGCCAACTGGTTCGCGGGCGTCCCCACCGACGCGACCGGGCGCGACCGCATCCTGTGCGTGCTGCCGCTGTTCCACATCTACGCGCTGACCACGATCCTGCTGCGGGGCCTCAAGCGGGGGGCCGAGATCATGCTGCGGCCCCGCTTCGACGTGGACACGACGCTGCGCGACATCGAGGTCGGACGCGCCACGCATTTTCCGGGCGTTCCCACCATGTGGATCGCGCTCGCGGCCTCTCCCGGCATCGAGACGCGCGACTTCTCCTCCCTGGCCTATTGCGGCTCGGGCGGCGCCCCGCTGCCGGTCGAGGTGGCCGACCGCTTCGAGCGCCTGACCGGGCACAGGCTCGTGGGCGGCTGGGGCATGACCGAGACGGCGCCGGCCGGCACGAACCGGCTCGGCGCCGGGCCGTCAAAGCCGGGCACGATCGGCCTGCCGCTGCCCGGCGTGGAGATGGATGTCGCGGCGCTCGACGATCCGCATCGAGTTCTCGGTCCGGGCGAGGTGGGGGAGCTGCGCATCCGGGGCCCCAACGTGACGCAGGGCTACTGGAACCGGCCGGAGGAAACCGCCGCCGCCTTCGCGGACGACTGGTTCCTGACCGGCGACATCGGCTACATGGACGAGGACGGCTTCTTCTTCATCGTGGACCGCAAGAAGGACATGATCATCTCGGGCGGATTCAACGTCTATCCGCAGATGATCGAGCAGGCGATCTACGAGCACCCCGACGTCGAGGAGGTGCTCGTGGTCGGGGTGCCGGACCCCTACCGGGGCGAGGCCGCCAAGGCGTTCGTGAAGCTGCGGGCCGGGGCCGAGCCCTTCACACTGGACGCGCTGCAGCTCTTCCTGAAGGACAAGGTCGGCCGCCACGAGATGCCCCACGCCCTCGCATTCCGCCCCGCCCTCCCCCGCACCGCCGTCGGCAAGCTGTCGAAGCTCGAGCTGCGGGCGGAAGAGCAGGAGCGCGCGCGGACGGCCGCGAGGGGCGCCGCGTGATCGCCCACCTCGTCGTGGCGGAGCCTGGCGTCGCCATCCACCTGAACACGCAGCGTCGTCCGCGGACGGGCGGGCTGAGCCCGGCCATGACGGCCTAGTCGAGGATCGTACGATGGACCTGCGCTTCACGCCCGAGGAGAACGCCTTTCGCCAGGAGGTGCGCGGCTTCTTCCGCGACAACCTCGACCCGGCGCTGCGGGCGAAGCTCGTCGCCGGCCATCACTTCAGCAAGCAGGAGCTGGTGGACTGGACCCGCGTCCTGAACGCCAAGGGCTGGGGCGTGCCGCACTGGCCCGTCGAGCATGGCGGCACCGGCTGGACCCCGGTGCAGCAATACATCTTCCTTGAGGAGCTGCAGGCCTTCCCGGCCCCGGCGCCGCTGGCGTTCGGCGTCAACATGGTCGGGCCGGTGATCTACACCTTCGGCTCGGAGGAGCAGAAGACGCACTTCCTGCCCCGCATCGCCAACATGGACGATTGGTGGTGCCAGGGCTTCTCCGAGCCCGGCTCCGGATCCGACCTCGCGTCGCTGAAGACGAAGGCGGTGCGGGAGGGCGACCATTACGTCGTCAACGGCCAGAAGACCTGGACCACGCTCGCCCAGCACGCGGACTGGATCTTCTGCCTGGTCCGCACCGACCCGGCCGCCAAGAAGCAGGAGGGCATCTCGTTCCTCCTCATCGACATGAAGACCCCCGGCATCACGGTGAGGCCGATCCAGACCATCGACGGCGGCGTCGAGGTCAACGAGGTGTTCTTCGACGACGTGCGGGTGCCTGTCGGCAACCTCGTCGGGCAGGAGAACAAGGGCTGGGACTACGCCAAGTTCCTGCTCGGCAACGAGCGCACCAACATCGCCCGGGTCGGCGTCTCGAAGGAGCGGCTGCGCCGGATCCGTGAGCTCGCCGCGATCGAGCGCATCGGCGAGGAGCCGATGATCCGCAATCCGCGCTTCCGCGAGAAGCTCGCGGCCGTCGAGGTCGAGCTGAAGGCGCTCGAGATGACGCAGCTCCGGGTCGTCGCCGCCGAGCGCACGCGCGAGAAGGGCAAACCCGATCCGGCCTCATCCGTGCTCAAGATCAAGGGCTCGGAAATCCAGCAGATGACGACCGAGCTCCTGCTGGACGTGGTCGGCCCCTATGCGCTCCCCTACGCGCCCGAGCCGGACGCGGACGCGCACCTGTCGAACGAGCCGCCGATCGGCCCCGACTGGGCCTCGAGCGTCGCGCCGACCTATTTCAACTGGCGCAAGGTCTCGATCTATGGCGGCTCGAACGAGATCCAGCGTCAGATCATCGCGAAAGCCATCCTGGGGCTGTGAGGTGACGCGCGCCGCGCCGCGGCCCTCTCCCCGCCCGGCAGCTGCGGGATTACGTCCATTTTCGGAAAGGAACGTCTAGTTGGATTTCGATCTCTCCGATGAACAGCGCCTCCTGAAGGAGAGCGTCGACCGGCTCGTGGCCGACCGCTACGATTTCGAGAGCCGCAACCGCTTCCGGTCCGAGCCGGACGGCTTTTCGCGCGAGATCTGGGCGCAGTTCGCCGAGCTCGGGCTGCTGGCCGTGCCGTTCGCCGAGGAGCATGGCGGGATCGGCGGCGGCCCGGTCGAGACCATGATCGTGGCCGAGGCGTTCGGACGTGGACTCGTGGTCGAGCCCTACCTGTCCACGGTGATCCTGGGCGGGGGGCTGCTGCGGCACGGCGGCAGCGAGGCGCAGAAGGCCGAGATCCTGCCGGCGGTCGCGGCCGGCGAGACGACGCTCGCCTTCGCCCAGGTGGAACGCGGCTCCCGCTACGACCTCTTCGACGTCGCGACGACGGCCCGGCAGGACGGCGAGGGCTGGATCCTGAACGGCGAGAAGGGCGTCGTGCTGCACGGCGACTCGGCCGACAGGCTGCTCGTCACCGCCCGCACCGGCGGCTCGCGCCGCGACCGGCACGGCATCGGCCTGTTCCTGGTCGACGCGAAAGCGCCGGGCATCTCCCGCCGCGGCTACCCGACCCAGGACGGGATGCGGGCGGCGGAAATCTCCTTCGACAACGTTCGGGTCGGTCCGGACGGCGTGCTTGGCGATCCGGGCGGCGCGCTTCTGGTGGTGGAGCGCGTGGCCGACGAGGCGATCGCCGCGCTGTGCGCGGAATCGCTCGGCATCATGGACCGGATGCGCGACCTCACGGTCGAGTACATCAAGACCCGCAAGCAGTTCGGCGTGGCGATCGGGTCGTTCCAGGCGCTGCAGCATCGCGCGGCCGACATGGTGGTGGCGATCGAGCAGGCCCGCTCCATGACGTATTTCGCCACCATGATGGCGGGCGAGGACAACGCGGCCGAGCGCGCCTCGGCCATCGCGGCCGCCAAGGTGCAGATCGGGCGCTCCGGCCGTTTCGTCGGGCAGCAGGCGGTTCAGCTCCACGGCGGCGTCGGCGTCACGATGGAATATTCGATCGGCCACTACTTCAAGCGCATGACCATGATCGACACCGCCTTCGGCGATGCCGACCACCATCTCTCCCGGCTCGCCGAAGGCGGCGGGCTCTTCAAGGCGGCATGAACCAATGAGCACAGTCATGATCCCGGCCATGAGCGCACGGGCCGAGGAGCTGCGCGACCGCGTCGCGGCCTTCATGGACGAGCACGTCTACGGGGCCGAGCACGAATACGAGGAGTTCGTCGCCAAGGCCCCGGACCGCTGGACCATCCCGCCCGTGATGGAGGAGCTGAAACGGAAGGCGAAGACGGCCGGGCTGTGGAACCTGTTTCTGCCGAAGGACCATTATCCGGACGGGCTGACCAACGTCGAATACGGCCAGATCTGCGAGATCATGGGCCGCTCCCCGATCGGGCCGGAGCCGTTCAACTGCAACGCGCCCGACACCGGCAACATGGAGACGCTGATCCGCTACGCCACGCCCGAGCAGAAGGAGCGCTGGCTGAAGCCGCTGATGGAGGGCGAGATCCGCTCCTGCTTCGCCATGACGGAGCCGGCCGTCGCCTCCTCGGACGCGACCAACATCCAGACCGACATCCGGTCCGACGGCGACCATTACGTCTTCAACGGCCGCAAATGGTGGATCACGGGCGCCCCCGATCCGCGCTGCCGCATCGCCATCCTGATGGGCAAGACCGACCCGAACGCGGCGAAGCACAAGCAGCAATCCATGGTGCTGGTGCCGCTGGACACGCCCGGCATCACCATCGTCCGGCCGCTCTCCGTGTTCGGCTACGACGACGCCCCGCACGGCCACGCCGAGATCACCTTCGAGAACGTGCGGGTGCCGAAATCCAACATCCTGCTGGGCGAAGGACGCGGCTTCGAGATCGCGCAGGGGCGGCTCGGCCCGGGCCGCATCCACCATTGCATGCGCTGCATCGGGGTCGCGGAGCGGGCGCTCGAGACCCTGTGCCACCGGGCGCTCTCGCGCTTCCCGTTCGGCAAGTCGATCGCCGACCAGGGCGTGACCCGGCACTGGATCGCGGAATCCCGCATGCAGATCGATCAGGCGCGCCTCCTGACGCTGCAGGCCGCGCACATGATGGACACGGTCGGCAACAAGGCCGCCCGATCCGAGATCGCCATGATCAAGGTCGTGGCCCCGAACGTCGCCTGCACGGTCGTGGACCGGGCCATCCAGGTCTGCGGCGCCGGAGGGCTGTCGCAGGACTTCCACCTCGCGGCCGCCTACGCGCACTCGCGCACCTTGCGGTTCGCGGACGGGCCGGACGAGGTGCACCGCGAGACCATCGCCAAGATGGAGCTGCGCAAGCACGAGGGCTCCAATTCGGGCGGGCGCAACGTCTCCGCGACGCGGGCGCCGCAGCCTTGAGCGAGGCACCCACGACCGCAGCGCCCGAAACCCTGTCCGAGACCATCCCGGTCCGGGAGGCGTTCCGGTTCGACACGACGCGGCTCGCCGCGCTCATCGGCGACAGGCTCGGCGAACGGCTGGTCGAGCTCCGCCAGATGCGGGGCGGCCAGTCGAACCCGACCTTCCTCGTGATCACGGACCGGGGCGAGTACGTGCTGCGCAAGCAGCCGCCCGGCGAGCTCCTGCCCTCCGCCCACGCGGTGGACCGCGAGTTCCGGGTCATCGAGGCCCTGTCGAAGACGGACGTGCCGGTGCCGCGGGCGATCCTGTTCTGTCCCGACCGGGAGGTGATCGGCACCCCGTTCTACCTGATGGAGCGGCTGCGCGGCCGCATCTTCTGGTCGCCCGCCTTGCCGGAGCTGCCCCGCGAGGAGCGCCGGCCCATCTACGAGGGCATGGTCGACGCGCTCGCGCGCCTGCACATGGCCGACTGGGAGGCGATCGGGCTCGCCGGCTACGGCCGCCCCGGGAACTACTTCGAGCGGCAGATCGGGCGCTGGTCGAAGCAGTGGGAGAACTCGCGCACGCGCGACAACCCGAAGATCGACCTCCTGGCGGAATGGCTGCCGAAACACGTCCCGCCGGGCGACGAGACGGCGATCTGCCACGGCGATTTCCGGCTCGACAACATGATCTTCCACCCGACCGAGCCGCGGGTGATCGGCATCCTGGACTGGGAGCTGTCGACCCTCGGCCACCCGATGGCGGACCTTGCCTATAGCTGCATCGCCTACAACACGCCGCCGGCCCTGCGGAACGGGCTCATGGGGCTCGACCTGGCGGAACTCGGCATCCCGGGCCAGGAGGAATACCTCGCCTCCTATCGGGACAGGACCGGCCGGACCGATACCGTGACGCCCTTCCACCTCGCCTTCTCGCTGTTCCGCCTCGCCGTGATCATCGAGGGCATCCTGGCGCGGGCGAAGGCCGGCAACGCGTCCTCCAGCGAGGCGCACTCGGTCGGCGACCGCGGCATCGCGCTGGCCGAGCGCGGCTGGGAGCTGGCGCAGCGCGGGTGAAGGGCGGACCGGCCCTCCCCGACCGGGAAATGCGGCAATGACGGCAAGGCGCACATCATGAACCAGTCCCCGTTCTCCCTCGACGGCAAGGTGGCGATCGTCACCGGCTCGTCGCGCGGCATCGGCCGCGCGACGGCCGAGCTGTTCGGGCGGCTCGGCGCCAAGGTCGTGGTGTCCAGCCGCAAGGAAGAGGCGTGCCGGCCCGTCGCCGACGCCATCGCGCAGGCCGGCGGCGAAGCGGCTGTCATCCCGTGCAACATCGGCCGGAAGGCCGAGGTGGAGGCGCTGGTCGCCGGCACGGTCGAGCGCTTCGGCCGCATCGACATCCTCGTCTGCAACGCGGCCGTGAACCCGACCTACGGGCCCATGGCGGAGCTCTCGGACGACGCCTTCGACAAGATCATGGGCTCGAACGTGAAGTCGAATCTGTGGCTGTGCAGGCTCGTCCTGCCCGGCATGGCGGAGCGCGGCGGCGGATCGATCGTGATCGTCTCGTCCATCGCCGGCCTGCGCGGCACGGAGAACATCGGCGGCTACGGCATCTCGAAGGCTGCGGATTTCGCCCTCGCCCGCAACCTCGCGGTCGATTGGGGGCCGAAGAACGTGCGCGTGAACTGCATCGCGCCCGGCCTCGTGAAGACCGATTTCGCCCGGGCGCTCTGGGAGGACGAGGCGCGCGTCGCACAGCGCAACGCCACGACGCCGCTGCGCCGCATCGGCGAGCCGCACGAGATCGCCCCGGTCGCGGCCTTCCTGGCCTCCGACGCGGCGAGCTTCATCACCGGGCAGGTGATCGTGGCGGACGGCGGCGTCACGATCGCGTAGCGCAGGAGATGCCGGCCGTCTTCCGCCACCAGGGATTTCGGTACGGCTTCTATTCCAACGAGGGTGAGCCTCGCGAACCTCCGCACGTTCATGTCAGCAAGGGCGATGCAGATGCCAAGTTTTGGCTCCTGCCGCGCATTGAACTCGCCTACAATCGTGGGCATCCCCCGCCGGTCTTGCGTGACCTGGCCGACATCGTCACCGCCCGGCGGAAGCTGCTCCTGGAGGCTTGGAATGACTTCTTTTCCGAAGGCGGCTAGCGTCCGGTTCGACGAGGCCACCATGTGGGTCGACCTTCTGGACGGCAGGACCATCGGCGTGCCGCTCTCGTGGTTTCCGCGGCTGGCGGCCGGCACTCCCACGCA
>JAQGJJ010000028.1 GCA_028290695.1 Enterovirga sp.
TGTTCTACGCGACGCCGCTGTTCTGGATCGCGCTCATGAGCCAGATCCTGTTCTCGCTGAAGCTCGGGATCGTGCCGAATGTCGGCTACGAGACGATCGGGGCCGGCTATTCGGGCCTCGCCCGCGCCCTCGACATCGGCCACCACCTGATCCTGCCGGCGCTCACGCTCGGCCTGTTCTTCACCGCGCTCTACGCCCGCATGATGCGAGCCTCCATGCTGGAAACGGCCGGGGCGGACTACGTCAGGACCGCCTACGCCAAGGGCGTCTCGCCCGCGACCGTCACGCGCCGGCACGTCGCCCGCAACGCGATCCTGCCGGTCGTCACGCTCGCGGGGCTGCAGGCCGGGCAGATCGTCGGCGGCGCGATCCTGACCGAGACCGTCTTCGCCTGGCCGGGAATCGGGCGGCTCATGTTCGAGGCGCTGGCCCAGCGCGACTACCAGGTTCTGCTCGGCGTGTTCTTCGTGTCCTCCGCCATGGTGGTTCTGTTCAACCTCGTGACGGACGTCCTCTACCGCTTCGTCGACCCCCGCATCGAGGTGGGGGCGTCATGACCTTTTTCCGCCGTTTTGCCTCCAACCGGGGCGCCCTGGTGGGCCTCGCGGTGCTGCTCCTCATCCTGGCGGCAGCGTTGGCCGCGACCACGCTCTATCCGGCCTCGCCGTGGCGGATGGTGTCGCGCCCTTTCCTGGCGCCGCTCGCGCTCGAGCGCTTTCCGCTCGGCACCGACGCACTCGGGCGGGACGTGGCGGCCGGCCTGATGCACGGGGCGCGGGTCTCCCTGGCCATCGGGCTCGTTTCCACGCTCGCGGCGCTGCTCGTAGGCGTGCCGCTCGGGGCGGCCGCGGGCTACTTCGGAGGGCTCGTCGACGATCTCTGCATGCGGTTCACGGAGCTCTTCCAGACCGTGCCGAGCTTTGCGCTGGCGATCGTGATCGTGGCCATCCTGCAGCCTTCGATCGCCTCCATCGTGCTGGCCATCGCGCTCGTGTCCTGGCCGCCGGTGACCCGGCTCGTGCGCGGCGAGGTGCTGTCCCTGCGCTCGCGGGACTACGTCCAGGCGGCCGTAACCCTGGGCCAGCGCACTCCGTCCATCATCCTCCGCCAGATCTTGCCGAATACCGTCGCGCCCATCATCGTCATGGCGTCCCTGATGGTCGCCTCGGCGATCCTGCTCGAATCGTCGCTGTCCTTCCTGGGGCTCGGCGATCCCAACATGATGACCTGGGGCTACATGGTGGGGGCCGGCCGCACCCGCCTCATCGACGCCTGGTGGATCTCCTTCTTCCCGGGCCTCGCGATCTTTTTGACCGTGCTGGCCCTCAACCTCGTCGGCGAGGGCCTCAGCGATGCCCTCAATCCGCGCCTCGCCCGAGGAGGGCGCCCATGACCACCTCTCCAGTCCTCGCCATCGAGAATCTCAGCCTGGCCCTGCCCTCCATGGCGGACCGGCCCTTCGCCATCCAGAACCTGTCGCTGTCCATCGCGGCCGGGGAGACGCTCTGCGTCGTCGGCGAATCCGGCTCCGGCAAGTCGCTGACCGCGCTCGCCACCATCGGGCTCCTGCCGCGGGCGGTGCGGCCGGCCGGGGGCGCCATCCGGCTCGCGGGCCGCGATCTCCTGGGCCTCCCCGAGCGCGACATGCAGGACGTGCGGGGACGGGAGATCGGCATGATCTTCCAGGAACCCATGACCTCGCTGAACCCGGTAATGCGGGTGCACGACCAGATCGCGGAAACCTTCGAGGCGCACGGCGCGCTCGACCGGCGGGGACGGGCCGAGCGCACGCTCGAGCTGATCCAGGAGGTCGGATTGCCGGACCCGGCCGCCATCGCCCGCGCCTATCCGCACGAGCTGTCCGGCGGCCAGCGCCAGCGCGTCATGATCGCGATGGCGCTCGCCATGGAGCCGAAGCTCATCATCGCGGACGAGCCGACAACCGCGCTGGATGTCACCACGCAGGCGCAGATCCTCAAGCTGATCGACGCGCTCCGGAAGAAGCACGGCACTGCCGTGCTGTTCATCACGCACGATTTCGGCGTGGTGGCCGAGATCGCCGACCGGGTCGCGGTGCTGCAGCACGGCATCATGGTGGAGGAGGGCACGGCCGAGGCGGTGCTGCGCAATCCGCAGCACGACTACACCAAGCGCCTGCTCGCGGCCGTTCCGTCCCTGATCCCGCCGCCCCCGAAGGACCTCGCGGGTGCGCCCAAGGCCTTCCAGGTCCGGGACCTCAGCAAGACCTACAAGGGGCGGGGCTTCTTCCGGCGCGGCCGGGAGGTGCACGCCGCCGACGGCGTGTCCTTCGACATCCAGCGCGGCGAAACCCTCGGCCTCGTCGGCGAATCCGGCTCCGGCAAGTCCACCGTGGGCCGCTGCGTCATGCGGCTGATCGAGCCCGATGCGGGCTCGATCCGGATCGGCGACCTTTCCATCCGGGAATTGAGCCAGGCGCAGTTCCGGCCCATGCGGCGGCGCATCCAGATGGTGTTCCAGGACCCGTTCGCGTCCCTCAATCCCCGCCGCACGGTCGGGCGCATCATCGCCGAGGGGCCGATCGCCCAGGGCGTGCCGAAGAAGGAGGCGCTCGCCACCGCGGCGCGCCTGCTCGACCTCGTCGGGCTCAACGACAACGCGACCGACCGTTACCCGCACGAATTCTCCGGCGGCCAGCGCCAGCGCATCGGCATCGCCAGGGCGCTCGCGCTCGAGCCGGACGTGCTGGTCGCGGACGAGCCGGTCTCGGCCCTCGACGTCTCGGTCCAGGCGCAGATTCTGGCGCTGATGCAGGACCTCCAGAAGCGGCTCGGCCTCGCCATCCTGTTCGTCACGCACGATCTGCGGGTCGCGGCCCAGATGTGCGACCGCATCGCGGTCATGCAGCGCGGCAAGATCGTCGAGCTGCAAACGACCGCCGCGCTGTTTCGGGATCCGCAGCACGCCTACACGAAGGCCCTGCTGGCCGCGGTGCCGGGCGGGCGGGAGGTCGGATCGGCCCTGCCGACCGCCTGAGGCGCGCCCCGGACTAGCCGGGCGTCCCGAGCCGGGACCCGGCGGCCGCTGCGTCCTCGGCGCGGGCCAGCGCACGGGCCGCCACCGCTCCCTCCCGGCCGTCGAGCGTGACCTGTTCGGGGGGCGTCGCGGCCGCGACCCCCGCCGCCCCGTACACGGCATCCGAGATCAGCGCTTCGACGCCGAAGCGCTTGGTGGCACTCTGCAGCCGGGCCGCGACGTTCACCGGGTCGCCGATCGCCGTGAACACGGGCCGGCCGGTGGCGCGCCCGCCGATCTCGCCCAGGATGGCGGTTCCGGCATGCACCCCGATGCCGAACCGGATCGGCTCGGCCAGCTCGCCCGCCATCAGGATGTTGAGCGCCGCGACGCCGCGGCCGATGGCGGACACCGCCGCCAGGGCCTGCTCGGCCGCGATGCGGGGCTCGGCCTCCAGGCCGAACAGTGCGAGGAGCCCGTCCCCGAGAAACTGGTTCGGCACCCCTCCCGACGCCTGCACCGCCTGCGCGACGGCATCCAGGAAGCGGTTGATGACGAACACGGTGTCGAAGGGCAGGTGGGTCTCGGCGAACCGCGTCGAGCCCCGCATGTCGACGAACATCGCCACCACGAAGCGCTCCTCGCCCGACGCGCTCGGGACACGCCGCGCCGTCCGCAGCCCGGCATGGGGGGAAACGAGAGGCGCGACCTGCAGGTTCGCGGTCGGGCGGAGCTGGCAGGCGAGGCGCACCTGCGGACCCGCGCCGATTCGGTCGAGCACGGCCTGCTCCGCGGCGCCCGGCTTGGGCAGCGGCCCCCGGCTCTCGCCGAAGACCCGGACCCGGCATGTCGAGCAGCGGCCCTTGCCGCCGCAGACGCCCGCATGCGCGATGCGGCCGATCCGGCTCGCCTCCAGCACCGTCGTGCCGCGCGGGACCCGGACGGCCCGACCGTCCGGATAGGTGACCCGGACGAGGCCGCGCCAGCCTTCCAGCAGCCTGCGGACGCCGCGGGCCGCCACCGCCAGCAGGAAAGCGGCCGCGATGGTCCAGCGGATCAAGCTCTCCCGCCGGTCGAGCTCCGCGCCGTGCTGGATCGTGGCCGTGGGCAGCGCCGCGTTGGCGAGGCGCCAGCCCTCGTCCGCCGCCAGCGCGGCGACGGCCCGCCCACCTTGCGCAAATCCGAGGAGGGACAGAACCGGCACCAGAACCGCGACGCAGAGAAGAAGCGGGGCGTAGGTGGCGAAACCGCGCTTCAGGCGCAGCCACAAATGGAGGCCGATGCAGGCATGCGTCCAGGCCACCACGATCGTCAGAGCCTGCTGAGCTCCGACATCCGGTGCCGCGACCCAGTACAGGTAGAGCTGCTGCGCGTAGCTTCGCGTGTCGCCGAAAAGCTCGTAGGCGAGTCGCGTGCTGGTGACATGGCCCGCGAGCAGAAAGGGAAGCGACAGACCGAGTGCCAGTTGCAGGGTTTCGGGCAGCGTCCACCGGTAGCGCGGCCGCTCGTAGATGGCCCACAGCGCCAGGGCGAGGTGGACGGCGAGCGCCCCGTACAGCGCCCAGCCCGGGCCCGGGAGGCCCCAGAACCAGGAGATCCAGCCGAGCGCCGCCTCCATCGCGCCGAGCGACACGTTGCCGAGCGCGTGGTTGAGAAGGTGCCCTGACACATAGGCCAGGAGAACGAGCCCGCTCGCCAGGCGAAGGCCCCGGACCGTGATCCGGGCTCGGCGGAGAACCGTCATGGACAGCATGGCATCCTGGAGTTCGCGCCGCGGTTCGACGGCCGGCGCGGAGGGGGATCGGGCATCCCGGGATCCGCCCGGGCCGGCCCGAGCCGAGCGTCAACGAATGTGGCCCAGCGTGCCGCGTTGACAGTCGGGGCGCTTTTCCGTCATAAGCCCGGCCGGGCAGAGGGCGCCAGAGCGGCGCTCCGCCGTCTTTCGGACAGCATCGCCAACACTTTATTGCGGTCGGGAGCTCCATACCCGGACACGCGACCGGAGATGACACGTGAAGAGGACCTATCAACCGTCGAAGCTGGTGCGCAAGCGGCGCCACGGCTACCGGGCCAGGATGGCGACGGTCGGCGGCCGCAAGGTGATCGCCGCCCGTCGGGCGCGCGGCCGCAAGCGTCTCTCGGCCTGACGGCCGGCCCACGTCGGTGCGTATCCGGCGTGATCCGGCGATCGGACGTCTGACCAAGCGGCCCGAGTTCCTGGCTGCCGCGTCAGGACGCCGCTTTCATACTGAACGGCTCACGATCCAGGGCCGGCCCCGCGACGCCGCCGAGGCTGTCGAGGGGCTGCGCGTGGGCTTCACGGTCACCAAGCGGGTGGGCGGCGCGGTTGTGCGCAACCGCATCCGGCGCCGGCTGCGCAGCGCGGTCTCGGAGGCGGGTCTCGCCTTCCGGGCCTCCGCGATGGACGTCGTCGTGATCGGCCGTCACGGCGCTCTGTCAGCCCCCTTTCCGGTCCTCATCGACGATCTGTCCCGTGGTCTCGACGTCGTGTCGCGACCGAAAAACGCGTCCCGGAATCAGCCGCCAAAGCCGGCGGTTGCGGCGGACGGGCCCACCGACATCTGAACATCATGCGCGAAGACAACAAGAACCTCCTCGTCGCCATCGTTCTGTCGGTGGCGGTCCTGATCGGCTGGAACTACTTCTACGGTATGCCGACGGCGGAGCGGCAGAGGCAGTCCGCCGTGCCCGCGGCCGGATCCGACCCGGTCGTGGCCGGGGCCGCGCCGCGCGAGGGCCAGCCTTCGACGCCCAGTCCCGGCACGGTCCCGACCGCACCCGGGACGGCCGTCGTCGAGTCCCGCGAAGCGGCGCTCGCCCGCTCGCCGCGCGTCCGCATCGACACCCCGTCGCTCGCGGGCTCGATCGCCCTGAAGGGCGGCCGGATCGATGACGTGTCGCTCAAGGGCTACCACGAGACCGTGGACCCGACGAGCCCGCGCATCGTGCTCCTGTCTCCGTCGGGCGGTCCGACGCCCTACTACGCCGAGTTCGGCTGGGTGGGCGGCTCGGCCGCGCCCGGCCAGGACACGCTCTGGACGGCTGATTCGGACGTGCTGACCCCCGAGCGCCCGCTGACCCTGACCTGGGACAACGGCGCGGGCCTGGTGTTCAAGCGGGTGATCTCGCTCGACCCGAAGTTCATGTTCACGATCGAGGACACGGTCGAGAACCGCGGCAGCGCGGCCGTGAGCCTGTATCCGTATGGGCTCGTGTCGCGTCACGGGAAGCCGCACACCCAGGGCTATTACGTGCTCCACGAGGGCATGACGGGCGTCGTCGGCGACCAGGGCCTCCAGGAATGGGGCTACGCTGCGCTCGACAAGGAGAACGTGATTCCCGGCCAGAGCACGCGCGGCAAGATCTGGAACGCGGCGACGGGCGGGTTTCTCGGGATCACCGACAAGTACTGGGCCGCCGCCGTCATCCCGGACCAGGCGCAGCCCTATCAGGGGAGCTTCACGTCCCGCCAGGACGGCACGACCTTCATCTACCAGGCGAACGTGCTGGCCGACGCCAGGGCCGTGCAGCCCGGCGCGACCGTGGCGGTCACCCAGCGGCTCTTCGCCGGCGCCAAGGAGACGGCGCAGATCGAGGCCTACGAGGCCTCGCTCGGCATCAAGAAGTTCGATCTCATGATCGATTGGGGCTGGTTCTACTTCATCACCAAGCCGATGTTCAAAGCGCTGGACTTCTTCTACCGGATGTTCGGCAATTTCGGGGTCTCGATCCTGCTCGTCACGTTGATCCTGAAGGGGTTCTTCGTGCCGCTCGCCAACCGGAGCTACGTCTCCATGGCGAAGATGAAGGCGATCCAGCCCGAGATGGTGGCGCTGCGGGAGCGGTTCAAAGACGACCGCGTGAAGCAGCAACAGGAAATGATGGCGCTCTACAAGCGCGAGAAGATCAACCCGGTCGCGGGCTGCTGGCCCGTCGTCATTCAGATCCCGGTGTTCTTCTCGCTCTACAAGGTGCTGTTCGTCACCATCGAAATGCGGCACGCGCCGTTCTTCGGCTGGATCCGCGACCTCGCGGCGCCTGACCCGACCTCGCTCTTTAACCTGTTCGGCCTTCTGCCCTTCCCGGTGCCGGAATTCCTCCACGTCGGCGTGTGGCCCATCATCATGGGCATCACGATGTTCCTGCAGATGAAGATGAATCCGGAGCCGCCGGACCCGGTCCAGAAGGCGATGTTCTCCTGGATGCCGCTGATCTTCACCTTCATGCTGGCGAGTTTCCCGGCCGGGCTCGTGATCTACTGGGCGTGGAACAACTCGCTGTCGGTGCTGCAGCAGGCCATCATCATGCGGCGCAACGGGGTGAAGATCGAGCTGTGGGACAACCTCCGCGGTCTCTTCGCCAAGAAGCCGCCGGCCCCAGCAAAGGGGTGAGCGGTCCCGGCGCTCCCGCGGCTCCGCCGCCGCGAAAGGCCGCGATCTCCGAACCGGCCGGCGAGGACGAGATCGAGGCCGGCAGGAAGCTGTTCGCCGGCGAGGCCGATTTCGTCTGGGCCGCGTCCAGCGTCGAGAGCCTGCCGCCCATGGTGGGGCTCGAGATCGCCTTCGCGGGCCGCTCCAACGTCGGCAAGTCGAGCCTCGTCAACGCCCTCACGGGCCGCAAGACGCTGGCCCGCACGTCGCACACGCCCGGCCGGACGCAGGAGCTGAACTTCTTCGACATCGGCGGGAAGCTCCGGCTTGTAGACATGCCGGGCTACGGGTTCGCCGCAGCCGGCAAGGAGAAGGTCGGTTCCTGGACCCGGCTGATCCACGCCTATCTGCGGGGCCGCACGGCGCTTGGACGCGTTTATGTGCTGATCGACGCCCGGCACGGGCTGAAGCCCAACGATCGGGAGGTGCTGGACGGCCTCGACATGCACGCCGTCTCCTACCAGATCGTGCTCACGAAGGCGGACGAGCTCAAGGATGGCGAGCTCGAGCGCCGCATCGCCGAGACGGGTGCGGCGATCATCCGCCGGCCGGCCGCCTTTCCGGTCGTGCAACCGACCTCCAGCCGGAACGGCTTCGGCGTTTCGGACCTCCGCGCCTCCGTCGCCCGGCTGCTGGCCGAGCGGGCGGGCCGGTGATGGCCTGGCCGGAGCGGCTGCTCGCCGCGTCCGGCGCGCTGGCGGGGTGTGCCGGTGTCGGGCTCTCGGCCGCCGCCGCCCATCTGACCGGACCCGGTTCCCTCGCGACCGCCGCGGCCTTTCTGCTGGCCCACGCGCCCGCCCTGATGGTGACGGCCGGGCTCGTCGCGAGCGGCTTTCTCCAGCGCGCGCTCGGGCGCATCGCAGGCTCCGTGACGCTTGTCGGTCTGATGCTGTTCTCGGGCGACCTGGCCGTGCGGGCGCTGGCCGGGCTCGTCCTCCTGCCGAACGCCGCGCCGACCGGCGGGGTGCTGCTCATGGCCGGATGGCTCCTGGCCGGGCTGGCCGCATTGTTCGGGCCGCGATTCGCGGAAACGGCCCGGCAACTTGCCCAAAGGTCAAGTCCCGGAGTATAGAGGCGCCGTCCCGGCGCCTTCTCGGCGTGTTCCGTCTCGGTCTGCTCCTTGGACCCTTCCCCGCATCGCCTGCAATGTCCGCTCCGGACCGGAATCGGGGCATGCGGGCCGTCAGGACCGTCCCGTCCGTGAGGCAGTCCGAGTGAGCGGTCCGGCCGGTCTGCAGGCGCCACCAGGAGTACACACGATGGGTGCACACCAGTTCAACGTCGGGCAGCTGGTTCGTGTCAGGACCCGGTTCCTGGACCGGTCCGGAGACGGCGTCTACGAGGTGGTGCGTCAGCTCCCGGCCACGCCCAACGGCGACCTGCACTACCGGATCAAGAGTTCGAACGGGCAGGAGCGTGCGGTCGCCGAGACCGAAATCCAGCTCGCCGGCGCCTGATCCTTCGCGAGTGGCTACCTCCTCGAATCGCTTCCACCAGGTCGACACGCCCGATCCGGGTGCCGTGACCGTCGCCATCCGGAACTCCTCGGGCGGGATATTCGGCGAGGTTCTCGGGCCCGGCGCCGAGACGCGCCTCACCCTGGGCGCGGATGGCTCGATGACGCCGCTGCAGGCCCTGGCCGTGGGCTGCCACCTCGCCAACCAGCTCGATCGGGCCGTGGTGGTGATCGACGAAGGCGGCCACTGGCAGTCCGCCTGGGGTCGTCTCGACCGTCCCTGAACCGCGGGCGCGCGCTTGCCAAAACGCAAGCTGTCGGCCATTGGCGCGGCCGGAGCCTCGATGCCGACAAGCGACGCCGCACACGCCGTTCATGCCGACGCGTCCTCCGGACGACCCGCGCGCACCCTGTCCGTGCGCGGACATCTCGGGGTGTTCACAACCGCATTGGGAGCGCCTCTGCTCGTGATCCTGGCCTTCCTGCTCTGGCAGGTGGCCTCGAACGAGCGCTCACGGCTTGAGGAGAATGCGGCGTCCATAGCCCAGGACATCGCGGTCGCGGTTGATCGCGACATCACGGGCCTCCTGGCCTCGCTGGACGTGCTCGCGCTCTCCTCCAGCCTGCAATCGGGCGACCTCGCGGCCTTCCAGCGCCAGGCCGCCAAGCTCGCCGAGCGGCAGGGCATCGTGCCGGTGCTCAACGACCTGGACCGCAACCAGCTCGTGAACGTCCGGGTGCCCTGGGGTTCGCCCCTCGGCCGGACGAACCTGCCCTGGGACGAGGACGCCATCAGGGCGGGCCGCCCCTGGGTCACGGACATCTTCGAGGGACGGGTGGCCAAGCGCCCGGTCTTCGCGGTCGCGGCCCCGGTGATGCGGGACGGCAAGCCTGCCTACGTGCTGAACTTCAGCCTGGAGCTCGACCGTCTGCAGAAGATCATCGCGGAGGTCGCCCCGCCGACCGGCTACACCGCCGCCATCGTGGACAGGACCGGCCGCTTCATGGCCCGCAACGTGAAACCCGAGCAGTTCGTCGGACAGCTCGCGAGCCCGGACCTGCGGGCCAACACGACGGCCCGGCAGGGTTCCTGGGAGGGGACCTCGGTCGAGGGCGTGCGGGTTTTTGGAGCTTATGCACAATCGGGCTTGGCCGGGTTCAGGGCCGCCGTGGGCGTTCCCTCCGCCGAGCTGAATGCCCCGCTCTGGCGCTCCCTGTCGCTGTTTGCGCTGGCGGGCGTCCTTGCGGGAGCCCTTTCGGTCGTGCTCGGGCTCATCCTGGGGAAGCGGATCACCATGCCGATCCAGACCCTGGCCGAGCGCGCGGCGCTCCTCGGCCGCGGCGAACCGGTCGAGCCCCTCGCGACCGGGCTGCTCGAAGCGGACGAGGTCGGCGCCCAACTCGCGGCCGCCTCCGCGTCGCTCCGCACCCGGGAGGCGGATCTGCGCGAGGCGAATGAGGAAATCCAGCGCTTCGCCTATATCGTCAGCCACGATCTGCGCTCGCCGCTCGTGAACATCATGGGTTTCACGACGGAGCTCGAAGCGCTCCGGGACGACACGTTCAAGCGGCTGGAGGACCTGCGGGCCGCGACGACGGCCGACGCATCCGAAACGGAGCGGGACAAGCAGCTCGGAGAGGACATCGACGAGGCGATCAGGTTCATCAAGGCGTCCATCTCGAAGATGGACCGGCTGATCAACGCGATCCTGAAGCTGTCGCGCGAGGGGCGGCGCGAGTTCCGGGCCGAGCGGGTCGACATGAGCCAGCTTCTCGAGAACATTCGGGCGACCCTCGCGATCCAGGCCGAGACCGCAAACGCCGTGATCACGGTCGGCCGGTTGCCGCCGGCTCTCAGCGACCGGCTCGCGCTCGAGCAGATCTTCTCCAACCTCGTCGAAAACGCACTGAAATACCTTCGGCGCGGCGTTCCCGGCCGCATCGAGATCACAGGGCGCGACACAGCCGGCGGTCTCGTTTACGAGGTGAAGGACAATGGCCGGGGCATCGAGGCGAGGGATCTCGAACGCGTGTTCGAGCTGTTTCGGCGCTCGGGAGCACAGGACCGGCCCGGCGAGGGCATCGGATTGGCCCATGTGAGGGCGCTGGTCCGCAGGCTCGGCGGGAAGGTCACCTTGACCTCGACGCCGGGGCAGGGTTCCACATTCGCGGTCACCCTGCCGCGGCGTTGGCTCGGCGGCAAGGAAGGGAAGGCAGCATGACGATGCCGGTAACGATCATCATGATCGAGGATGACGAGGGTCATGCCCGCCTCATCGAGAAGAACATCCGCCGCGCCGGTGTGACCAACGAGGTGGTGCCGTTCACGGACGGCACCAGCGCGGTCGCCTACCTGCTCGGCGAGGACGGAACCGGCAAGGTCAACGCCACCAAGCCGCTCCTCATCCTGCTCGACCTGAACCTGCCCGACATGACGGGCGTCGACATCCTGAAGGTCGTGAAGGAGAACGAGCACCTGCGGCGCACGCCCGTCGTGGTTCTCACCACCACCGACGATCAGCGCGAGATCCAGCGCTGCTATGATCTCGGCTGCAACGTCTACATCACCAAGCCTGTGAACTACGAGGGTTTCTCCAACGCGATCCGGCAGCTCGGGCTGTTCTTCGCCGTGATCCAGGTTCCCGAGGCCGCATGACCGAGCCGGCCCTCCGGGTCCTCTATATCGACGACGATCCGGGCCTTGCGCGGCTGGTGCAGAAGGGCCTGGAGCGGCGCGGTTTCGAGGTGGAAACGGTGCAGAGCGGCGCGGCCGGGCTGGAGCGGCTGACGCGAGGCGGAATCGACGCCGTCGCGCTCGACCACTACATGCCGGGCCAGGACGGGCTCGAGACGCTGACCAGCATCCGCAACCTCCCCGATCCGCCGCCGGTCGTCTACGTCACGGGCACCCAGGAAAGCAGCGTCGCAGTCGCGGCCCTGAAGGCGGGCGCCTCCGATTACGTCGTGAAGACCGTCGGCGACGAGTTCCTGCCGCTGTTGAGCGCCGCCCTCGAGCAATCGATGCAGGCCGTTCGGCTGCGCCGTGCCAAGGAGGCGGCGGAGGAGGAGGTGCGGGCGGCGCGCGACCGCTTCGAGGCGCTCGCGGCCGAGCGCGCGCTGCTCATGCGGGAGGTCAACCACCGGGTCGGCAACTCGCTCCAGATCATCGCCGCCCTCCTGCACCTGCAATCCTCGGCGAGCCCGGAGGAGGCGGTGAAATCCGCCCTTGCGGGCGCCACCCGACGGGTGATGGCCGTCGCCCAGGTGCATCGGCGCCTGTACACGTCCGACGATGTCGGGACGGTCGCGCTCGACCAGTACCTGCAGGGCCTCGTCGAGGACCTGCGCGGCTCGGCCGAGGACGGTGATTCCAATGTGATCTCCCTGAAGGCCGAACCCGTCGAGGTCGACCCGGACAAGGCCGTCGCCGTGGGCGTCGTGGTCACCGAGCTCGTCCTGAACGCGATGAAATACGCCTATCCGGACGGCAAGGGCGCGATCAGGGTCGTGCTGAGCGCGAAGCCGAACGGCCGCGTCCTGCTCGCGGTCGAGGACGACGGGGTCGGGCAGCAGGTGCCCGCGCCGGCGCCCCGCTCCGCCAAGGGCCTCGGCCGGATGATCGTCAAGGCCATGGCGACCAAGCTCGACGCGGAGTGGGGCCAGGACGACAGCCATGCCGGCATGCGCATCACGCTCGATTTCGCCGGCCACTCGGAGCGCCGCCAGAGCGCGGCCTGAACACGCTTCGCCCTCCTCCATCCGAGCCTCGCGATGAACGAACCCCTACCGTCCGGCCATGTCCGCGCCGAGGTCCTGGTGCAGGCGCTGCCCCACATGCAGCGCTACGATCAGGCGATCGTGGTCATCAAGTACGGCGGCCACGCCATGGGCGACCGGGCCGCGGCCGAGGATTTCGCCGAAGACATCGTGCTGCTCGAGCAGTCCGGGCTGAAGCCCATCGTGGTGCACGGCGGCGGTCCGCAGATCGGCCGGATGCTGGACAAGCTCGGCATTCAGTCCGAGTTCAAGGGCGGGCTCCGGGTCACGGACGAGGCCACCGTCGAGGTGGTCGAGATGGTCCTGGCAGGCTCCATCAACAAGCAGATCGTGGGCTGGATCTCCGCCGAAGGCGGCCGTGCCGTCGGGCTGTGCGGCAAGGACGGCAACATGGTGGTCGCCCGGAAAGCCGTGAAAACCGCCATCGACCCGACCTCCAAGCTGGAGCAGGAGCTCGATCTGGGCCTCGTGGGCGAGCCCGACCTCGTGAACCGGGACGTCCTGGACGCGGTTCTCAAGGCGGAGCTGATCCCGGTCGTGGCGCCCGTCGCGTCGGGTGCGGACGGCCAGACCTACAACGTCAACGCGGACACCTTCGCGGGCGCGATCGCGGGCGCCATGGGGGCCAAGCGCTTTCTGCTGCTCACCGACGTGCCGGGCGTCCTCGACAAGCAGGGACAGCTCGTCCCGGAGCTGACCATCGAGGATTGCCGGCGCCTCATCGCGGACGGCACCATCACGGGCGGCATGATCCCGAAGATCGAGACCTGCATCTACGCGCTCGAGCGCGGGGTCGAGGCGGTGGTCATCCTGGACGGCAAGGTGCCGCATTCGGTGCTGCTCGAGCTCTTCACCGATTTCGGTGCCGGCACCCTGATCCGGCAGGGCTGACACCGGCAGGGCTGGTCCCGCTGCGGCCGGCGCAGGTCACGCCTGCGCCGGTCCGACATGGTCCGCCATGGTGGCGCCCCGGACGCCGAGCGGCTTCTCGGGGCCGGTCGTCGTGTCGCGTGCGGTCTGATGCTCCATCTCGGCGTTCAGCTCCGCGCCCACGAGCACGATCACGACGGACACCCAGATCCACACCATGAAGCCGACGCCCGCGCCCAGCGAGCCGTAGACCTTGTTGTAGCTGTCGAAGCTCGCGACGTACCACGAGAAGGCCATGGAGGCGCCGATCCACAGGACGGCGGCCATCACGCTGCCGAGGCTGACCCACTTCCACTCCGCCGTCCGCCGGCTCGGTCCGAACCGGTACACGAAGGCGAGCCCCAGGACGATGACGACCAGCAGCATCGGCCAGCGTGCGACCGACAGGATCAGCTCGGCCGAAAGCGGAACCCCGACCACGTTGAGCATGATCGGCAGCACCACGACGGCGGCTATGGCGGTCAGGACAAACAGAACGGCGCCGATCGTGAACAGAAAGGTCGTCGCGTAGAAGCGAAGCAGGCTGCGCTTCTCCTTCTCGCCGTAGACCACGTTCAGCGCATCGAACATCGCGCCGATGCCCGAATTGGCACTCCACAGCGCCGTTGCGAGGCCGATCAGGAAGGCGAGCGAGAGCGCCTTCGTTTCCTTCGAGATGATGGCCGCGATCTGGTCCCGGATCAGGGCCAGGATGCCCTCCGGCATGATTCCGGCCAGCAGCGCCAGGTGACCGCCGATCGTGCTCGCATCGGCGAAGAGCCCGTACAGGGACACCACGACCGCGATGGCCGGAAACACCGCCAGCAGGGCGAAGAAGGCGACGCTTCCGGCTGTCGCCAGCACCCTGTCCTCCGGGATCGCGAACGCGACGCGCCAGGCGATGTCGCGCCACCCCAGCGCCGGGATCTCCAGGGGCTGCTCGGCCTCGCGCCCGCGGCCCGGTTCGCGCGCCCTCGCGTAATCATGTTCCGTTGGCTCGGCCTCGTCCTTGCGGTCGATCTTCGAGCGCCAGTCCTCGTTCGGTGGTCCGGCCGCCTGTGCTGACCTGTCCGCCATTAACTCTGTTCCCCAACCGAGCCGCCGATCTGAACGGTTCTTAACGGCCGAGGTTCAACTCTTTGTATCTGCTTGACCGAGGCGGGTCGGAACGGGTCCCGATGTGGCCTTCGGGAGCGTGCGGGTTTAAGGTCCCGGGCAGGCACGACGACGAGGGACCGGGCACCTGCCGCCTGCCGGGCATGGCGAAGCGGCAGCGGGAGGTTTGATGGTTTGCGTCCCTTGGCCGAGACTGGGAGTGGCCCTCGGCCTCGTGCTCCTCGCCACGTTCGGGCCCGGCCTCGCCCGCCCGGCCGCCGCTTTCGACTTCTTCGGCCTGTTCGGCCGCGACAACGCTCCGGACCCGTCCGCGGCCGCGCTTCCCTACGAGGTCGAGTTCGAGGTCAGGGGCGACGACGGCGTCGAGGGCCGGCTGCGTGACGCATCCAACCTGTACAGCCTGCGGCGCGACGCTCCCCCGGACGGCGAGGTTCTGGTTCAGCGGGCGAATGCCGATTTCGCGCCGCTGATCGATGCGCTGTGGGGAGCCGGGTACTACGACGCCACTCTGGTCATCGACATCGCCGGGGTGCCGCTGCAAATCGGCCAGACCCAGACGGGTGCCAATGCCCGCGCGGCCGAGGCCTACCGCAACCGCGGCCGGGTGCCGGTCAAGGTCGTGGCCGAGACCGGGCCCCTGTTCAGGCTGCGCGACCTCGCCATCCTGGACGCGAAGGGCGGGCGGGCGCTGCCGCTCGCGGATTCTCCGCACCGCGTCCTGAAGCTGGCGCCGGGAGATCCGGCCCGCGCCTCGGATGTTCGGGCGGCCAATGCCCGCCTGGTCGATTATTTCCGGCGTCGCTCCCACCCGCTGGTGAAGGCCCCGCTTCCGGCTCCGGTCGTGGACCACGCCGCCGATTCCATGGACGTGGCCTTCCCGGTCGATCCCGGCCCGAAGGCGGGGATCGGCGAGGTGGCGCTGCGGGGGCCGCAGGGTTTCGACCAGGACATCGTCCGGTCTTTCATCTACCTCGAGCCCGGCGAGCCGTATTCACCCGACCGCCTGGACGAGACCCGCAAGTCGGTCGCGTCGATCCCGGCGGTCGGCTCCGTGCGGATCCGCGAGGGCGACAAGCTCGACCGCAACGGCAATCTGCCCATCTTCGTCGAGGTCACCGACCGAGCGCTGAACGCGGCCGGGTTCTCGCTCGGCTATTCCACGCTCGAGGGGCCGAACGGACGGGTGTTCTACGAGCACCGCAACCTGTTCGGCGGCGCCGAGCGCCTCCGGCTGCAGGGCGACATGTTCCTGGCCCCCCGCAATGACGGGACGCGCATCAAGGACATCGGCGATTTCAGGACCTCGGACATCGGCGCGCGGTTCACGGCGAGCTTCCTCAAGCCGGCGCTGGGCGGGTCGCGCTTCGACCTGCTGCTCGACGCCATCGCCGAGCGCAACCGCACCGGCGGAGGGCGGTTCGGCGGCTACACGGACAGGCTGGCCGGCGGAACCGCGGCGCTGCGCTATCGCGTCGACGAGACCCTCTCGGCCTCCGGCGGCATCAAGTACGAGCGCGGCCAGACGAGCGACGTGATCTCCAACGTCGATTACCAGCTGGTCGGCATCCCGCTCGGCATGAAGTTCGACAACACGGACAAGCCGCTCGACCCGACCACGGGAATCCGGGTCGCGGCCGCGATCACGCCCTATCCGGCCGCTCTCGGGTCCTCCGTGTCCTTCACCCAGGCGACGGCCTCCGTGTCCGGCTACTACGCCTTCGACGAGGAAGGCCGCTTCATCCTGGCGGCCCGGGGGCGGGTCGGCGGGTTTCTCGACGCCCCCGACCGCATCGAGCTGATCCCGTCGAACTACCGTTTCTACACAGGCGGAGCCGGCTCCATTCGGGGCTACCGGTTCCAGAGCGTCAGCCCGTTCGGGCCGTTCGGCTTCACGGTCGGGGGCCGCAGCATGTTCGACGCGTCGGTCGAGGCCCGCATCCGGGTCACGGAAACGATCGGGATCGTGCCGTTCGTCGACGCCGGCGGCGCCTATGCGTCACAGTTTCCGCGCTTCTTCGGGGACACCCGCATGTCGGCCGGCCTCGGCCTGACCTACACGACCGGGATCGGGCCGATCCGGCTCGACGTGGCGACGCCCCTGAACCCGCGCCGGGGCGACAAGCCCGTCGTGCTCTATGTCAGCATCGGGCAGTCGTTCTGATGATCACCCGCCGCTTCGTTCCGCTGTTGTGCTTTCTGCTGGTCGGAGGTTTCGCCGCGCTGACCCTCGCGAGCCGCGCGGCGGACGAGGAGAAGGGCGTGCTGGCGAGCCTGATCTCGCGGGCGCTCTCCACGCCGGCGACGCGGGTCTCGATCGGCGGCATCGACGGCGCGCTGTCCTCCGACGCCACCATCCGGGACATCCAGATCTCCGACCGGGACGGCGTCTGGTTGAAGCTCGACCGCGCCCGCATCGTGTGGCGGCGGCTCGCGCTGCTGCAGCGGCGGCTCGAGATCGACCGGCTGGAGGTCGACACGATCGAGTACGCCCGCAGGGCGATCCCGGCCGAGACGCCGGTCCCGGGGGAGGATCAGCCGCTCCTGCCCGAACTTCCGGTGCGGGTCGAGATCAAGGATTTCGCACTCGCCAACCTGACGCTCGGCGAGCCGATCGTCGGCACCGCGGCCCGCATCGGGATGACCGGGGCGGCACGCCTCGGCAACCCCCAGGAGGGGCTCGACCTCCGCTTCGAGGCACGACGCCTCGATGCCGGCGGCCGGTTCACGGCGCGCCTCGCCCTCGTGCCGCAGGGTCAGCGCCTCGATCTGGCGGTGAACCTCGACGAGCCGTCCGGCGGCCTTCTCGCCCGGGCCGCCAACATCCCCGGCCTGCCGCCGGTGAAGCTGGAGCTCGGCGGTCAGGGCACGCTCGACGCCTTCCAGGCGCGGCTCGCCTTCGACGGGGGGCCCGGCATCGGGGCCGGCGGAAACGTGACGGTGAACCGGGACGGTCCCGCCCGCCGGCTGGGGCTCGACCTCGCGGCCCAGATCTCGGGCCTTCTGCCCGAGGTCGCGGCCCCCGTGTTCGCCGGCACCACGCGTCTCACCGGCCAGGCGAGCTACGGCGACGACGGCGCCGTCACCGTCCCGGGCATCAACCTGGTCGCGGCCGCGGCCCGGCTCGACATCGCGGGCTCGGTCGGCGCCACCCAGGTCGCGGATCTGCGCATCACGGCGGCGAACCTTCCGAATTCCGGTGCGAGCCGGACGGCGGTCTCCGGCGCCGAGATCCGCGAGCTCGCCTTCGAGGCCCGGGTCACCGGGCCTGTGACCAGCCCGCGCGTCGTGGCCTCGCTGACGGCGGAGGATGCCCGCCTGCCGGCCGGACGTCTCGGGCGCCTGTCCGCGACCCTGAACCTCCTGCCGGGTCCCGTGGACGCCAGCAACCGCACGCAGATTCAGGTCTCCGCCGATGCCCGCGCCACGGGAGTGCGACCGTCCGATCCGAAGCTGGCGCGCGCAACCGGCGACGAGTTCACGCTCGCGCTGCGGGGAACCACCTCCACCGAAGGCGTGCTCGCGGTCGAGACGCTGGATGTCCGCACCCCGACCCTCGGGGCCCGCTATGCGGGCCGGCTCGGCGCGAGCGAGCTGCGGGGCAAGCTGGAGGCCGGCGCGGCCGACCTGTCGCGCTTCGCCGATCTCGCCGGGCTGCAGCTTCGGGGCGCCGCGACCCTGACGGCCGACCTCGAGGGAACGCCGCGCGCCAACCGCTACAACGCGGCCCTGGACGCGAAGCTGAGCCGGCTCGCGACCGGGATTCCGGCCGTAGACGGGCTCTTCGGTGGCACGCTCGCGGCCATCGGCACGGCCCGCCTGTCCGCGACCGGCGACACCATGTTCGAGGAGATGCGGCTCACGGGCGCGAATGCCAGCGCCCGGATCGACGGCGTGGCCGGGCACGCCGATTCGAACCTGGCCGTGGCGCTCACCGTGCCCGACCTGAAGCGGGCCGATCCGCGGGTTTCGGGCCGGGCTGCGATCACCGCGCAGGTCACCGGCTCCGTGCAGAGCCCGAACGCCACCGCGCGGATCGCTATCACGGACGCGACGGCGCTCGGGCGCCCCGTGCCGCGGCTCGTCCTCGACGCCGTCGGGCGCGACCTGGTCCGCTCGCCCGACCTGCGTCTGACGCTCGACGGGGAGGTCGACCGCAAGCCCGCGCGCGGCAGCTTCCATGCCGCCCGCATGGCGGACGGGCGGTTGGTGGCCGACGAGATCGACGTGACGGTCGGGTCGGCCACGCTGAAAGGCGGCGCAACCGTCGACGCGCAGAAACTCGCGACGGGCCGGATCACCGTGCGGGCCGCCAATCTGGACGATCTCTCCGCCCTCGTGCTGACGCGGCTGTCGGGCTCCCTGGAGGCGGACGTGACGCTGGCGACACCGAATGGCGGCCAGAACGCCCGCGTCGTGGCCAAGGGCAGCCGCATCGCCGCCGCGGGCGCCAGCATCGACCGGCTCGAGGCCGACATCGGCCTGACGGACATCTATCGGCGCCCGATCGTCGCGGGCAGCGCCGCGATCGACGAGGCGAGCGTCGGTGGCGAGCGCATTTCGCGCATCCGGCTGAACGCCCAGGGCAATCCGGGCGCGAGCGACGTCACGCTCACCGCCGCCGCCCGCGGCTTCGATCTGGATCTGCGGGCCCGCGTGCTGCCGGGCGACCGGACCCGGATCGAGGTCTCGCAGTTCAACGCGGTGCGCGGGCAGCAGCGGCTCGGCCTCGCGGGCCCGGCCACGATCACGATCGTGGATGGCGGGGCCGACATCCGCAATCTCGCGCTCGGTCTCGGGGCCGGGCGGCTGACCGTCAACGGCACGGCCGGGTCGCGCCTCGATCTCCAGGTGAGCGCCCGCGCCGTCCCGCTCTCCACGGCCGAGATCGTGGCGCCCGGGCTCGGGCTGTCGGGCACCTTCGAGGGCGAGGCTCGTATCGCGGGCGAGGCCTCCGCGCCGACCGGCGAGTATCGGGCCCAGATCCGCGGACTGGTCTCGCCGCAGACGCGCGAACTCGGGCTGCCCCCGACGGACGTCACGGCCTCGGGGCGGCTGACCGGCGGCCGCGCCACCGTGGACGCGACGGTCGCGGCCGGGCGGGCCGGGCAGGTCCGGATCGACGGCTCGGTTCCGGCCGGCGGGCCCGGCACCCTGGATCTCGCGGTCCGGGGAGCGATCGATGCCGGCGCCGCCTCCACGCGGCTCCTCGCCGCGTCCGGCCGGCGCTTCACCGGCCGGGTGGAGGTGGACGCGCGGGTGGGCGGCACGCTGGCCGCCCCCCAGGCGAGCGGTTCGGCGAGCCTCGCGGGCGGCAGCTTCACGGACGCGCTCCAGGGCACGCAGCTCACCGGCATCCGGGCCCGGATCGTCGCCCGGGGCGATGAGGTCTCCATCGAGGGCGCCTCCGCGACGGCCCGCAACGGCGGCACGATCACGGCCTCGGGGCGGGTCCGGCTCGATCCGGGCGCGGGCTTCCCCGGCCAGATCAAGGTCGCGGGACAGCGGGCGGAGCTGATCCGCAGCGGGGTCGCGACGGCCGTCGCCAACCTCAACCTCGACCTGTCCGGCGCACTCGCCCAGAACCCGCGCGTGACCGGGCGGGTCGACGTCGTCTCGATCGACGTGACGGTTCCCGAGAAGCTCGGCGCCTCGCTCGGCCCCCTGCCCAACACGCGCCACGTCAACCCGACCCGCACGACGCGCGCGAGGCTTGCCCTCGACGCGAAGCGGCGCGGCAAGGGCGGGCGCGCGGCCCCGGCCTTCGATGCCAGCCTCGACGTTCTTCTCAGCGCGCCCGGCCACATCTACGTGCGGGGCCGCGGCCTGAACGCGGAGCTCGGGGGCGAGCTTCGGGCGTCCGGCACGCTCTCGGCCCCGAAGGCGGTCGGAGCGTTCGAGCTCCGGCGCGGCACCTTCCAGATCATCTCGTCGCGCCTCGACTTCACGCGCGGGCGGCTGACCTTCGCGGGCGACCTGACGCCGGAACTCGATTTCCTGGCCACCACCAGCTCGGGCGGGGCCGCGATCGAGATCGCCGTCACCGGCCCTGCCTCCGACCCGGCCTTCGAGTTCCGCTCCAGCCCGGACCTGCCGCGCGACGAGATCCTGTCGCGTCTGCTGTTCAACTCGCCCTCCGGCCAGCTCACGACCGGCCAGGCGATCGCGCTCGCCCAGGCGGCCGCGCAGTTCTCCGGTGGGGACGGCGGGGGCGCGTTCGAGGACATCCGCCGGTCGCTCGGCCTCGAAGGGCTCGATGTCGGGCTCGGATCGGGCGGCGGCCCGGGAGTCGGCCTGAGCCGGGCGTTGAACGACCGCGTCAGCATCGGCGTGAGAGCCGGGGCGGGCGCGGCCGATACCGGGATCGGGGTCGACGTGCGCATCACCGACCAGCTCAAGCTCAAGGGCGAGGTCGGCGCGACCGGGGGAACCTCGGTCGGCATCGGGGCGGATTACGAGTGGTGAGGCCTGCGGCGGCTCGCCGTCGCGGTCAAGGCGCCCGGTCGGGCCGCACGGTCGGGTCCCGCCGCGCGGCGAGGCTCATCAGAACCTGCCCAAAAAGCGCCTCGTCCTCCCGGTTCGGGAAGCGCAGTCCGTTCGAGCGGCCTTCGGTCACGATGTTGGCCTGAAGAAGATCGCCCGCGTCGCGTCTGAGCGACCACGAGCGCTCCGCCCCGCTTCCGCCCCGGACGGTCAGCACCGCCAGCGTGTTCCGGGACGGCAGTGCCCCGAGCAGCCCGGCCAGGCGGGCGATGTCGCTCTCCGGCCAGGGCACCTCGCTCATCATGTAGAGCAGTGTCGATCCGTTGCCTCGCAGGGTCGCCCGCATCCGCGCCACCGCGCGCTCGAGCGAGCGCAGGTCGGACGGGGAGGCTGCGGGATCGTGGTGGTTGAACACCGTCGGCAGCCCGTAGCGCGCCTCGTACAGGAGATGCCGGCACTGCTTCTTGGCCCCGTTCGTCAGCTCGGCCGGCGGCACGCTGACGAGGTATCGCGGATCGAGCAGGCTCGCGAAATCGTCCGCGATGCAATCGGCGATCATCCCGGGCGTGGTGAAGATCCAGTCGAACGGACCCGACCAGCGCCGCAGGCCGGCCGTCCGGAGGCTCGAGGCGACGTGGCAGAAGGTGCCGCAGGCGACATGCTCCACGGGACGGGCCTGCCCGGGCAGCAGGCGCGCCGTTGCCGCCCGCAGCTTCGCGAGCCAGCCGCCGATCGGAATCAGGACGTCACCGGGGGGAGCCCGCAGCCCTGCCGTCCCGCCATCCGTTGCTCCCGGCTGTGAAGTGTGGAAAGGGGCTCGACCTTCCACGGAGCGAGGTCGACGCGTTGGTGACGAAAGGGATCATCCTGGCGGGCGGTCACGGGACGCGGCTGTATCCGATCACGCGCGCCGTCAGCAAGCAGCTCCTGCCGATCTTCGACAAGCCGCTGATCTACTATCCGCTCACGACCCTGATGCTGGCCGGGATCCGGGAATTCCTGCTGATCTCGACCCCCGCCCACCTGCCGCTGTTTCGCGACCTGCTCGGGACGGGCGAGCAATGGGGCATCCGGATCGACTATGCCGAGCAGCCGGAGCCGAAGGGCCTGGCGCAGGCCTTCATCATCGGCGAGCGCTTCGTGGCGGGCGAGAAATGCGCGCTGGCGCTCGGCGACAACGTCTTCTACGGCGCGGGCCTGACCCGGCAATTGGAGACTGCGGCGTCGCTGGAGAGCGGGGCGGTGGTCTTCGCCTACCCGGTGGCGGATGCGAGTGCCTTCGGGGTGGTCGAGGTCGATGCGAACGGCCTGGCGCTCTCCATCGAGGAGAAGCCGACCCAGCCGAAGAGCGATCTCGCGGTCACGGGGCTCTATTTCTACGACGAGGACGTGGTCGAGATCGCCAAGGGCGTGAAGCCCTCGGCGCGCGGCGAGGTCGAGATCACGAGCGTGAACGCGCATTACCTCGAGCAGCGGCGGCTGCAGGTCGAGATCCTGCCGCGCGGCACCGCCTGGCTGGACACAGGCACGGTGGAGGCCATGCACGAGGCGAGTGCGTTCGTCAGGGCCATCGAGCACCGCCAGGGGCTGAAGATAGCCTGCCCGGAGGAGGTCGCCTGGCGCCAGGGCTTCATCACGACCGAGCAGCTGCTTGCCGTCGCGGCCGGGCTGAAGAACGAGTACGGCACCTACCTGAAGCGGCTCGCGACCTCCGTGAAGCACTGAGCCGGGCCCGTCCCCCTGTTGCGGCGAGCCGGAGCGTCCGCTAGACCCCGGCGCTCCTGGCACAAACGGACGCATCCTTGGCTCCCGTGACCCTGATCACGCCGCGGCGCTTGGGCGACGAGCGCGGCTGGTTCTCCGAAACCTACAGCCGCAAGGCCCTGGCCGAGCGGGGCATCGGCGAGGAGTTCGTGCAGGACAACCAGTCCCTGTCGCGCCCGACCGGCACGCTGCGGGGCTTGCACTTCCAGACTCCGCCTTACGCGCAGGCGAAGCTCGTGCGCTGCCTGCGCGGCCGCATCATGGATTACGCGGTCGACGTCCGGCGCGGCTCGCCCACCTACGGCAGGTGGATCGCGGCCGAGCTCTCGGCCGAGACCGGCGCGCAGCTCTACGTTCCGGTCGGCTTCGCGCACGCCTTTCTGACGCTCGAGCCGGATTGCGAGGTCGCCTACAAGGTGACCGCCTATTACGCGCCCGAGTGCGACGGCGGCATCGCCTTCGACGATCCCGATATCGGGATCGACTGGCCGATCCCGGCCGACCGGCTGCTGCTGTCGCCGAAGGACCGGACGTTGCCCCGGCTCTCCGAATGGGAGAGCCCCTTCGCCTATGACGGCGTGCCGCTTCCCGAGCGGCTGGACTGATACCGATGCGCGTACTCGTCACCGGCGGCGCCGGCTTCATCGGCTCGGCGCTCGTGCGCCTCCTCATCCGGGAGAGCCGGTACGAGGTGCTGAACCTCGACAAGCTCACCTATGCGGGTTCTGTCACGACGGTCGCCGAGGTGGCGCAGGATCCGCGCTACCGCTTCGTCGAGGCCGACATCTGCGACGGAGACCGGGTCGCGGCGATCATCCGGGACTTCGATCCCGACACGGTCGTCCACCTCGCGGCGGAGAGCCATGTCGACCGCTCGATCGACGGGCCGGACGCCTTCATCGAGACGAACATCGTCGGCACCTACCGCATGCTGCGGGCGGCGACCGCCCATTGGGCGGCGCTGCCGGCCGACCGCAAGGCGGCGTTCCGCTTCCACCACGTGTCGACGGACGAGGTGTTCGGCTCGCTCGGGCCCGAGGGCTTCTTCGTGGAGGACACTCCCTACGACCCGCGCTCGCCCTACTCGGCCTCCAAGGCCGGCTCGGACCACCTGGTGCGGGCCTGGCACCACACCTACGGGCTGCCCGCGCTGGTGACGAACTGCTCCAACAACTACGGCCCCTATCACTTCCCCGAGAAGCTGATCCCGCTGATGATCGTGAAGGCGCTCGCGGGCGAGACGCTGCCCGTCTACGGCCGCGGCGAGAACGTCCGGGACTGGCTGTTCGTCGAGGACCACGTCCGGGCCATCCGGCGCGTCTTCGAGGCCGGGACGCCGGGCGAGACCTACAACGTGGGCGGTAATTCGGAGCGCACGAACCTCGCCGTGGTCGGCACGATCTGCGCCATCCTGGACGAGATGCGGCCGCGGCCGGACGGCAAGCCCTATGCCGACCAGATCGGCTTCGTGGCCGACCGCCCGGGCCACGACATGCGGTACGCCATCGACGCGTCCAAGCTGAAGCGCGAGCTCGGCTGGGAGCCGCAGGAGAGCTTCGAGACCGGCATCCGCAAGACGGTCCGCTGGTACCTGGACAACGAAGCCTGGTGGCGCGCCATCCAGGCCCGCCAGTATTCGGGCGAGCGCCTCGGCCTCAAGGCCGCGGGCTGATGCGCATCCTCGTCACGGGCGGCACCGGGCAGGTCGGGATCGAGCTGCAGGCGCTCGACTGGGGCGAGGGGACCGTGCTGGATGCGCCCGGCCGGGACACGCTGGATCTCGCGGACGCGGCCTCCATCGAGCGGGTGCTGTCCGCCCGCAGCTACGATGCCGTGATCTCGTCGGGCGCCTACACGGCGGTCGACAAGGCCGAAAGCGAGGTCGCGGAGGCGTGGCGGGTGAACGCCCTCGCGCCGGCGGTTCTGGCGGCCGGCGCGGCCCGGGCCGGCATCCCGATCGTGCATCTCTCGACCGACTACGTGTTCGCCGGAACGAAGAGCGGCGCCTATCTCGAGGACGACCCGGTCGCCCCGATCAACGTCTACGGGGCCTCCAAGGAAGGCGGCGAGCAGGCGGTGAGAAGCGCCAACCCGCGCCACGCGATCGTCCGGACGGCGTGGGTGGTGAGCCCGCACGGCAAGAATTTCGTGAAGACCATGCTGCGGGTGGGGGCGGACCGGGACGAGCTGACCGTCGTGGCCGACCAGCGCGGCTGCCCGACCTTCGCGGCCGATCTCGCGGCGGCGATCCGGGGCGTGACGCAGGATCTCGTCCGCAAGCCCGGTGCTCCGACCGGCACCTACCATTTCGTGAATGCCGGCGAGGCGGCCTGGAGCGATTTCGCCACCGCGATCTTCGCCGGATCGGCCAGGCGGGGCGGGCCGTCCGCCCGGGTCAGGCCGATCACCACGGCCGAGTACCCGACCCCCGCCCGCCGGCCCGGCAACTCGCGGCTGTCGACCGCCAAGATCGAGCGCGATTTCGGCATCCGGCCGCGGCCCTGGCAGGAGGCGCTCGACGACGCCCTGGACGTCCTCCTGCCCGGTCAGTGACGATCGATCGTGAAGCGGAATCCCGAGAGGCCCAACCGGCGCACCGGCTCCGGAACCAGCGTCGAGAGCTGCGCGACCAGCGCCAGCGGCTGGGGAAACGCGATCACGGCCCGGTTCCGCTCGAGCCCGCGCACGATCCGGGCTGCCGCCTTATCGGCCGACATCAGGAAGGGGCGCCAGCCCCGGTAGCGCGAGCCCATGTCGGTATCGATGTAACCCGGACAGATCACGTTGACCCGGATCCCGGACGGGGCCAGCCGATCCCGCAGCGCGAGGCCGTACACGGCGAGCGCGGCCTTCGAGGCGCTGTAGCCGGGTGAATCGGGCAGCGGCGCGAAGGCGGCGAGCGAACTCACCACCGCGAGCTGTCCCCGGCCGCGGCCCCGCATCGCGGGCACGAGCGGCAGGATGGTGTTGAGGGAGCCGAGCAGGTTGACCTCGACCTCGCCGTAGCTCGCCTCCGCGACCGCGGCGTCGTCGCCGGTTTCGAGCGCCACTCCGGCATTGGCGACGACGAGGTCGATCGGACAGGCCGCGTCCCGCTCGAGCAGAAGGCCGCGAAGCCGGTCGCGATCGCGGGTATCGCAGCACAGGATGCCGACCTCGGCGCCCCGCTCCCGGCACGCCGCGGCGACCTGTTCCAGAGAGCCGGCGTCGCGCGCCACCAGGGTCAGGTCGACGCCCTCGGCGGCGAGCGCCTTCGCCAGCGCCGCCCCGATCCCCCGGGAGGCGCCCGTGATGAGGACCCCGCGGCGCGGCGTCATCGGTCGGGTCGGAACATCGGCTTGATCTCCGGCATCCTCTGGGCGCCCAGCCCTTCGGGGATGAAATGGCCCGAGACGAGCGACAGGTTCGGATTGTAGTACGGGTCGCGCCGCAGCGTCTCGCCCCAGCGCTCCAGCATCACGTCGATCTCACGGTTGAAGCGCTCGACCCGGCCGGGGGCCTGGTCGGACCCGCGGCTCGCCGATTCATGGTGATACAGAACGGCATAGGGCGTCCAGGCGATCTTGTAGCCGCCGCGCCGGAGCTTCAGGCACAGGTCGACGTCGTTGAAGGCGACCTTCAGGTCGACCTCGTCGAAGCCGCCCACCGCGAGAAAGGCCTCGCGCCGGACCACCATGCAGGCCGCCGTCACAGCCGAGAGGTATTGCGGCAGAACGAGGCGGTTGTAGTAGCCCGCCCAGTCGTGCCGGGCGCCGAGATGCGAATGGCCGGCCACGCCGCCGACGCCGTTCGGCCCGCCGATGCCGAGCAGCACGCCCGCGTGCTGAACGTAATTGTCCGGGTAGAGCAGCTTGGCCCCGACCGCCCCGACCCCGTCCGACCCGAGCAGCGCCACCATCTCGGCGAGCCAGCCGGGCTCGATCACCTCGATGTCGTTGTTCACGAAGCCGACGACGTCGCCCCGCGCGGCCGCCACCGCCCGGTTGTTCATGGCCGAGAAGTTGAACGGGCCGCCCAGGGGGAGGATGCGGACCCGCGGATCCTCCGACAGGCGCCCGAACAGCGCCAGCGTCTCGGGCTCGCGGCTCTCGTTGTCGATGACGATCAGCTCGAGATCCGGATAATCCGTCTCCGCCAGGATGCCCCGGGTGCAGACCTCCAGGAGGTGGGCCGCGTCCCGGGTCGGCACGATGAGCGACACCTTGAGGGCGGGAGCCGGCAGCCGCCGCCGCACGCGGTTGAAGCCGTTCTCGTCCTCGTCGATCGACGCCGCGATCCCGCGCCGTGCGAGATGATCCTCGAGGGCCCGCTGCCGGGCCGAGATCGCCTGGTCGATGCGGCCGGAGGAAAAGGAGCCCGAGCGCTTGTAGTTGCGCCAGTGGTAGAGGACGCGCGGAATGTGCCGGATGCGGTCGTCGGCAGTGTGGTCGAGGACGCGCAGCAGCAGGTCGTGGTCCTGGCTGCCCTCGTAGCCCACCCGGAAGCCGCCGACGCGCCGGATCAGCTCCGTCCGGATCACGGTCAGGTGGTTCACGTAGTTCTGGGCGAGAAACAGCTCCTCGTTCCAGTCGGACTTGAAATGGGGGTCGTAGCGCCGCCCCGCCTCGTCGACCTTGTCCTCGTCCGAGTAGACGAGGTCGGCCTCCGGATGCGCCGTGACCTCCCGGGCGACGTAGAACAGCGCGTGCTCCGGCAGGAGGTCGTCGTGGTCCATCAGGGCCGCGTAGGGGCCGGTCGCGAGCGCCACGGCCGAGTTGGACGCGGCCGAGATGTTGCCGTTCTCGGCCCGGAACGAGACCCGGATGCGCGGGTCGGACGCTGCCGCCCGCTCCAGGGCGCGCCGCACCGCCGGGCCCGGGGACCGGTCGTCCGCGATGCACAGCTCCCAGTGCGGATAGATCTGCCGCCGCACGGAGGAGATCGCCGCCTCGAGCTCGGGCAGCGAGGGGTTGTAGACCGGCATCACGACCGAGATCAGCGGCGGTGCGGTCCAGCTCCCGATGAGCTCCAGCATCATGGCGCGCTCGCCGGGCGACACCGTCTCGTTGGCCCGGACCCAGCCCTGGTACGTGGCGGCGGGCGACCGCCGGATGATCTCGCCGAGCCTGTGGCGCGCCCTGAGGCGCTTTCCGGCGGCCCGCCAGCCCAGCATCCGGGCGGTGTCGAGCGGCGCGGTCCCGAAAGCCCGACGCACGAGCGACAGCCACGACGGGGTGCGGATCGCGAAATCCTCGATGCGGAACCGCCCCGGCGTGCCGATCGGCTCGAACCAGATCCCGGAGAGATCCGGCGGCAGCAGGCCGATCCAGCGCCCGACCCCGCGGGCCGAGCAGGCGAACGGGAGGGGGGCCGGGGTTCCGTCGCCCGCGCAATCCAGCACGAGCCGCGGCCGCGCCACCTCGGCGTCGGTCGCAACCGCGGCCGTGACCTCTACCCAGGCGCCGGCGAGCCGCGTCGGGTCCAGGTCGACCCGGAACAGGTTGCCGCCTCCGGCGGACAGCCAGGCGTCGCCGTCGCGGGCGAGGTCCGCAGGCGGCACGAGGGGTGGTCTGATGGGGGGGGTCACGCGTCGGGTCCGTGCCTCAGCCCAGGCTCACGTCGAAGCGGAGCAGCGACAGGGCCGGGTGAAAGAAGGGATCGTCCCGCATCACGGGCAGCCAGCGCCTGGCGAAATGCCGCCCCTCCTGGTCCGCCCGCGCCTGTTTCGGACCGATGTCGCGGCCCCGGCTTGCGGATTCGTGATGAAACAGCACCGCCCCGGGCGCCAGGATGTTGCGCCAGCCCTCGTGCCGTAGCTTGAGGCAGAGGTCGATGTCGTTGAAGGCGATCGGGAACAGCTTCTCGTCGAGCCCGCCGACGGCGTCGTACTTGGCCCGGGATACCGCCAGGCAGGCCCCCGTGACGGCCGAGACCTCGTGGGACGCCGACAGCGCGTGCATCCAGCCGGCACGGTCCGGCCGTCCGCGCTGCACATGCCCGGCATGGCCGCCGAGCCCGGTCACCACGCCCGAATGCTGCACCCGGCCGTCCGGATAGAGGAGCTTCGCGCCCACGGCCCCGACATCGGGCGCGCTCGCCTCGTCGACCATGATGTCGAGCCAGTCGGGCCGGATCATCTCGATGTCGTTGTTGAGCATCAGGACGATGTCGCCGGCGGACGCCCTCACGCCCTGGTTCGTCAGCCGGGAGAAGTTGAACGGCCCGGGTCGCTTCAGGAGCTTGAAGCGCGGCTCGACCGCGGCGAGCTCGCGGTAGAAGGCGTGCGTGGCCTCCTGAAAGGAGCCGTTGTCCACGACCACGATCTCGAGCCGGGGATAGGCCGTCCGGGTCCGCAGGCCGTCGATGCAGGTCCGCAGCAGGTCGAGGCTGTCGCGATTGGGAATGACGGCGGAGACGAGCGGCGAGGCGTCGCGGACGATCTTCACCCGCGCCCGCGCCGGCGGCGCGTCGGCCGCAACCGGCCCGGCCCGGTGCAGCAGGACCCGGCGCACGTGCCCGACCCGGAGCCCCGGCTCGGCGACCCTCCGCGACAGCACCCGGTCCGCCAGACCGGCTCCCTCCAGGGGCACGCCGAGCAGCGCGCCCGCCGGAACGGTCAGCAGCCGCCCGAGATACGGCGTCGCCTGTTGGAGGCGGGGGCTCCAGTCCGGCTTCAGCAGGGGAGTCACGAAGGCCCCGTCGTCGCCGAGGTGGTCCTCGTCCGCGTAGAGCAGGGTCAGCTCCGGGTCCCGGGCGACGGCGGCGCCGAGGCTTGCGAGCGCATCGGGGTCCGGCACGTCGCCGGCCCGCAGGAGAACCAGCCAGTCGCACGCCGCGGCGACCCGGCCTGCGACGACCTCGTCGGCCAGGTGCTCGGGGGCCGGGCCGCCCGCACCGGCGGCCGCCGCCCGGAGGTCGGGTCCGAGGCTCCCGCCGGCGAGCCAGGTCCCGGCAGACGGCACCGATTGCACCCCGAGCGCCCGGAGGGTTCGGCCGAGCGCCTCCGCGCCTGCATCCGCGATGTCCACGACCACGCCGATGCGGGCGCGGCCGGCCGGGTCCGGAGAGGCGAGGCGCGGCGGTGCAGCGCGCCCGCGGCGCCATCCCGCGTAGCGCTCGAGCGGGGTCGAGCCGTGCATCACGGTCATGAAATGGCGCGCCCGCATGTTCCGGCCGCGAAGCCGCAGCAGAACGGCGCCCGCGGTCAGCTTCGGATCGCGCAGAACCGCGCCGGCCAGAAGCCTGAGCCGCGAGACCCGCCGGATCGCGTCCACCGAGAAGGCGAACAGCCCTTCGCCGAGAACCGGATTGACGGACAGCCGCGTCGCGTCGGGCGGGATCTTGCCGGTCCACCACCCGGCACCGAGAACGGGGCCGGGCAGCGCGACGTAATCCGTCGCCCCCGAGCGGCGCTCGATGCGCAGCAGGGGGCGAATCGGGTCCTGGAGGAAGCCCGCCCGGTACCGGATGGTGATCCACCGGCCGGCGACGGCGGTGCCGGGATCGAGGGTCAGCCAGGGCTCGCGCCCCGTTGCCCTGAACTCCGCATCCGCGATCACCTCGACGTCGCTTTCCGCGACGAGTTGCGGTCCTGGATGGCGGCCCGCGCGGTTTACGCCCGGCTGCGGACGTGCCAACCGAGGCCGCTCAGTTTGAGCGAGCATGTTCCCCGCCATGGCGGCGCGACCGATCCTTTTCGACACGACGCGGCTTATCACACGTCTGAGGCATTCAAGCCCGAGCGGGATCGACCGGGTCGATCTCGCCTATGCGCGCCGCTTCCTGACGGAACAGCCCGG
>JAQGJJ010000048.1 GCA_028290695.1 Enterovirga sp.
CGGCGCAAGGGGAGGGCGACCTCATCATCACTGACGTGGTGATGCCGGACGAGAACGCGTACGACCTGCTACCGCGCATCAAGAAGGTGCGGCCCGAGCTGCCTATCATCGTGATGAGCGCGCAGAACACGTTCATGACCGCCATCCGGGCGTCCGAACGCGGTGCCTACGAGTACCTGCCCAAACCGTTCGATCTGAAGGAACTCGTTGCCATCGTGGGACGCGCGCTGTCGCGGCCGCGTAGCGCCGCACAGACCGGAGCGGCGAACGAGCAGGAAGAGATCCCGCTCGTGGGTCGGTCCCCCGCGATGCAGGAGATCTACCGCGCCCTCGCGCGGCTCATGCCGACTGATCTGACGGTAATGATCTCGGGCGAGTCGGGCACCGGAAAGGAACTCGTCGCCCGGGCGCTGCACGACTATGGCAAACGGCGCAAAGGCCCGTTCGTCGCCGTGAACATGGCTGCCATTCCTCGCGACCTCATCGAATCCGAACTCTTCGGCCACGAGAAGGGTGCATTCACGGGCGCGCTGACGCGGAGTGCGGGCAGGTTCGAGCAGGCGGAAGGCGGCACCCTGTTCCTCGACGAGATTGGCGACATGCCGATGGAAGCACAGACGCGTCTGCTGCGCGTCCTCCAGCAGGGCGAGTACACGACGGTCGGCGGACGGCTTCCGATCAAGACCAATGTCCGGATCGTGGCCGCCACGAACAAGGACCTGCGCATCTCGATCCAGAGCGGTCACTTCCGCGAGGATCTGTTCTTCCGGCTCAACGTGGTGCCGCTGCGTCTGCCGCCGCTGCGCGAGCGCACCGATGATATTCCGGATCTGGTTCGCCACTTCGTAAATCTCGTGGAAAAGGAGGGACTTCCGCGCAAGCAGATCGATTCCGAGGCGCTCGATCGAATGAAGCGGTATCGATGGCCCGGCAACATCCGCGAGCTCGAGAACCTGGTCCGGCGGCTGGCAGCGCTCTATCCACAGGACACGATCACGGGCGCGCTGCTCGACGCGGAGCTGGACCTTCAGCCGCGCTCGGGACCTGCGGCGGACACGGTCGCGCCGGTGGAAGGCGAGACCCTGTCCATGGCGGTCGAGCGGCATATGGGTGTGTATTTCAAGAAGTTTCAGAACACGTTGCCCCCGCCAGGCCTCTACCATCGCATTCTCCGCGAGATCGAAGGACCGCTGATCGGTGCTGCGCTGGCAGCGACACGCGGCAACCAGATCCGGGCGGCCGAACTGCTCGGGGTGAACCGGAACACCTTGCGGAAGAAGGTTCGGGACCTCGACCTGCAGGTGATCCGCTCCCCGCGCTGAGGGAGCTGGCGCGCGCTCGAACTGGACATTCGGGCGCAACCGCTCTACTCCGCGCTGTGGCCGGAATGCATCACCTCGGTCCGCCAGTCTTCGGGGCGGATATGAATCGGATGCCCGAATTCGGGGGCAGGTCTTGCTGTCGCCTGATCCGCCCGCTCTGACTTCCTCACTGACATCGCCACGGCGCCGTGGCCCGGGCTGGATCGGCGCCTTTGCCGTGGGAGCGGCCCTGTGCTCCGGGCTCGTCACGTTCTTCGTGCTCGCCGGGATGACGCCCATCCTGCCCACGCACGATGTCGTCGTCTGGGTGCTGCTCACGAACGTCGTCCTGGTCGTCCTCTTGATCGGCATCGTTGCGTGGGAGGGCTGGAGCCTTGTTCGTGCCCGGCGCGCCGGAGCGGCGGCGGCGGGCCTCCATGTGCGAATCGTCGGGCTGTTCAGCCTTGTCGCGGCCCTGCCGGCGATCCTCGTTGCCCTTGTCGCGAGCGCGATCCTGGAGAGAGGGCTCAACCCCTGGTTCGCAGGCTCGATGAAGGAGTTGATGTCGAACACGGTCGAGATCGCGCAGACCTATCGCGCCGAGCAGTGCCGCTCGATTGCCCGCGAGACACAGCTCATGGCCGCGGATCTGAACCGGGCGAAGATCCTTTTCGATGCGGACAGGAGGCTGTTTCGCGATTTCATGAACGCCCGGGCGAGCGCCCTTGGCTTCCCTGTCGCGATGCTGGTGAAGCAAGATGCCGCAGTCGTCGAACGTATCGACATCCGGGAGGTGCCGGACCTTCAGCCGCCACGTCTGGATGACCTCGCGGCTGCCAACGAAACGGAAGCGATCTGCATCGTACCGAGGGTCGGCAACATCTTCAGTTCCGTCCTGAAGCTCGCCGCGTACGAGGGCATGCACCTCTACGTCGTGCGCCCGGTCGACCCGCGCGCGACCGAATTCCCAGCCCTCGCGGAGGCGGGGGTCGCTTATTACGAGGCGCTCGAAGGCAAGCGGGTGGGCATCCAGGTCGCCTTCGCCTCCATGTTCGCCCTGATCGCCCTCATCGTACTGCTTTCGGCGGTTTGGTTCGGGCTCAATTTTTCCAACCGGCTGGTTGCGCCGATCCGGCGTCTGATCCACGCCACGGATCAGGTCGCGACTGGCAACTTTTACGTGCAGGTCCCCGTCCGAGGGCGCGAAGGGGATCTTGCCCATCTCGGTGAGACCTTCAACAAGATGACGTCGGAGTTGCGCCGGCAACACGATGGACTGACGGCTGCAAGCGATCTGATCGACCGACGGAGGCGCTTCATGGAAGCCGTCCTCTCGGGCGTGTCCGCGGCCGTGATCGGGATCGATGCGCACGGGCTGATCACGATCGTGAACCCGTCCGCGGAAACGTTGCTAAACTCCGGGCGGAACGATCTCGTGGGTCAGCCGATCGTCTCCGTACTCCCCGAAATCGCCCAA
>JAQGJJ010000120.1 GCA_028290695.1 Enterovirga sp.
GGCGGCTCCGCCCGCGAGATCGATCATGCGGGCGCTCCCGAGTCGTGACCCTCGTCGAGAACCGGGTTGCGCAGAGTGCCGACGCGCGAGATCTCGACCTCGACCACGTCGCCCGGCTTGAGCCAACGCGGCGGCTTGCGGGCAAAGCCGACCCCGCTCGGCGTGCCCGTCGCGATCACGTCGCCAGGTTGGATTGCCATGATGGCGGACAGGTAGGCGATGATGCTCGGCACGTCGAAGATGAGGTCGTCGATGCCGGAGCGTTGCATTTCTTCCCCGCTCACGCGTGTGACGAGCACGAGGCCGGAGGGATCGCCGGTCTCGTCGGCCGTCACGATCCAAGGCCCGACCGCTCCAGTCGCGGCGAAGTTCTTGCCGACCGTCAGAGAGTGCTTGAACTGATAATCGCGGATGCTGCCGTCATTGAAGCAGCAGTAGCCGAATACGTGATCGAGCGCGCGCTCGCGCGGGATGTTCCGCCCCCCACGGCCGATCACAACAGCGAGCTCGCCCTCGAAATCCATGTCCGACGACAGGCGCGGGCGCATGAGCGGCGCCTCGTGGCCGACGAGGCTTTCCACCGTGCGGAGAAACACGACCGGCACGTCAGGGACCGTGCCCACCTCGAGGGCATGCTCCCGATAATTCATACCGACGCAGATGATCCGCCCCGGGACCGGCGGAAGGAGCCGAACCTGATCGCGTCGGAGGTCGGGGGATCGCGAGGCGGCCTCGTTCAATTCCGCCAGGGTCAGGCCCTCTACCGCTTCGCGCAAGGTCTCGGCACGCCGACCCGGCTGCCGGCCGAGGTCAACGATCCCGCCCGAAACGACCGCCCCGCAGGAGATCCGCCCATCCGCCATGAAGCTAACGAGCTTCATCCCGTCTCCATCCCATCGAATTATTGCCTGAAGAATACCAAGCAACTTCGTCGGAAGCGAGAGCAATCTGCGCGAAAATCAGCACCAAATTTCGTATTTGCGAATTTGCCAGACGGATAATCAGTATCGACAGTTTGAATTTGTTACTGATCTCTCCCCGTGACATAGACGCGCACAACATCGCCGAGTGCTCTGCCAGAATGGGGCGCCTGACATCGAACGGCGAGATACGGGATGGAACGCATGGAGCCGGACACCTTTCGGATTGCCATCGACATCGGCGGCACCTTCACGGACTGCGTGGTGCTGCAATCCAGTGGCCGGAGGCTCACCACCAAGGCGCTGACGACGACCAACGATCCGGCGCGTGGCGTCCTGGATGCGATCGGAATTGCCGCTTCTACGCTGCAACTCCCGCTCGAAGACCTTCTTGGTCGCACGACGACCTTCGTGCATGGGACGACCGTCGGAACCAACGCCCTGGCCGAGCGTCGGGGTGCCCGGACCGGCCTTCTCATGACGAAAGGGCACGAACAAGCGATCACGATCGGGCGCGTGCGCCAGAAGGTCACTGGTCTGTCCGAGCGGGAGAAGACGCACGTCACCCATCTCAACAAGGCCGACCCGCCGATTGTACAACCCGGCGACATCAGGCCCGTTGTGGAGCGGATCGACGCGCTTGGACGGGTCCTTGTTCCCCTAGATCTCGGCCAAGCAGAGTTTGCGCTGGACGACTTGGTCTCCTCGGGCATCGAGGCACTTGCCGTATGCTGCCTCTGGTCCTTCCTCGATCCGCGACACGAGGAGGCGATCCGAGACTTGGCCCGGCGCAAGTATCCGGATCTGTTCGTCTCGATCTCGTCGGAAGTCGCGCCGCGGACCGGCGAATATGAGCGCTGCGTCTCGACCGCATTCAACTCGTATATCGGTCCCATCGTCGGCGATTACCTGACCCGACTTGAGCGCGGCTTGGCGCAGCGCGGGATGAAATGCTCGCTGCTTGTGGTTCAGTCCAACGGCGGGCTCGGCACCGTGGCATCGATGCTCGGCCGGCCCCTCGTGATCGTGGATTCCGGTCCTGCCGGCGGCGTGCTCGGCGCGCGCTGGCACGCCGGTCTTCTCCAGCATGCGAACGTGCTCTGCGCAGACGTCGGCGGGACGACGTTCGACGTCGGTCTCGTCTTCGCCGATCGGGTGCAGATGGACCCAGCCCCCGTCATCGACCGCTACGCTTACCTGATCCCGAAGATCTACGTGAAGTCGATCGGAGCCGGCGGCGGCAGCATCGCGTGGATCGACCGTGCCGGGAGCCTGCGGGTCGGACCGCAGAGCGCCGGTTCCGTCCCAGGGCCTGTCGCCTACGGGCGGGGCGGCACGCGTCCGACGGTGACGGACGCACTGGTCGTGCTCGGGTATCTCGATCCCGACTTCCCTCTCGGCGGTACCGTCCGCCTCGACAAGCCGGCCGCCGAGCATGCGCTGGCCGAACTCGCCGGGGCGCTCGGGATGGCGGTGCTCGATCTCGCTGCCGGCATTCTGCAGATCTCGAACGCGCAGATGGCCGACCTCGCCCGCAAGGTCACGGTCGAGCGCGGCCTCGATCCGCGCACCTTCGTGCTCTATGGCTACGGGGGCGCAGGCCCGGTGTTCAGCGCTTTTCTGATGCGCGAACTCGGCGCCACGACGGCCTATGTGCCGGCCGATTCGGGCGTCTTTTCCGCTTTCGGCATGCTCACCACGGACATCGTGTTTCAGGAGGAGAGATCCACCAATCTTCGCTCCCCTCTCCCGGCTGACGGCGCCGCCCGGATCAACGCGCTGTATGCGGAACTGCGCGAGCGCGTGCTGAAACGTTTCTCTCTAACCCTGCTCGATCGCCAAGCCGTGCAGCTTGCCCGCTCAGTCGATATGCGCTTCGGCATGCAGGTGCACGAGCTCGAGGTCGATGTGCCGGACGGGGAGTTGACCCCCGTCGACATCGAGGCGCTCACGCGGGACTTCATCGCCAAGTACGAGGCCACTTACGGCGAGGACAGCGCCTATGTGGCGGCTGGCATCGAGTTCGTCACGTTCCGGGTCACGGGGCGGTTCGCGATGACGAGGCCCGAATTGACCGCTCCCGCGTCACGGGAGGGTGGTGAGGCCAGTTCGCTGATCACGAGCAAGCTCGCCTTCTTCGCCCCGGCGGGGTTGGTCAAGACGGCATTCCATGCCGGCGCGATGCTCGTGGAAGGCGAGCGGGTCGACGGGCCCGCGATCATTCAGCGGGCCGGCGATACAGTGGTGCTGCCGCCCGGCACAACGGCGATGGTGGACGGGCATGGAGGCCTTGTCGTCACCGCGATGGAGTCTGCCCAATGAGCGCGCCCTCGATGGACGTGATCACCTTCGAGGTGCTGAGGCACCGGCTTTGGGAGATCAACGACGAGATGGCCATGATCGCGGCCCGAGTCTCGGGGTCCCCTGCGGTCTACGAATCGAGCGACTTCAACACAGCCATCCTGACCGCGTCCGGGGAAGGCCTGTTCACCGGGGTCTACGTGATCCGTCAAGCCTCCGCGCTCGACGTGCTTGTGCAATCGGTGATCGAGCGCTTCGCCGGCCGAATCAACGATCGGGACATGTTCCTGACAAACGATCCCTGGTCTGGAGCTCTCCACGCCATGGACTATGCCGTCGTCGCGCCGATTTTTTGGGAGGGCGAGATCGTCTGCTGGACGGGCGTGGTCATGCACGAGATCGACGTCGGCGGCCCGAAGCCCGGAAGCTGGACGGTCGGCGCGAGGGATGCATTTCAGGAATGCATGCTGATGCCGCCCGTGAAGATCGTGGATGGCGGAGTGCTGAACCGCGACATCGAAAGCATCTATCTGCGGAACACGCGCACCCCGGACATGAACGCTCTGAACCTGCGGGCGAAAGTCGCCGCTCAGGTGACCACCCGCGAGCGCATCCGCGACATCATCCGCGAATACGGCCGCGACACCTTCATCGACCTTCAACATCGCATCCTCGACCACGTGCGGACAGCGCTCCGCAAACGGATCGGCCAGCTGCCGAACGGAGCCTGGTACGCGGAGGCTTTCCTCGATCACGATGGCGTCGAGGACAAGATTTATCGGTTCCGGCTGAAGCTCACAAAGACGGGTGACCGGCTCATCTTCGATTTCACCGGAACTTCGCCTCAGGCCAAAGGGCCGATCAACTGCGCTTACAGCGGTCTGATCGGAGGCGTCGTCCAGACCCTGTTCCCCCTCCTTTGCTTTGATCTCCCCTGGGCGCACGGTGCCGTTGCCGACTGCATCGAGATCATTTCGGAGCCAGGCACCGTTAACAACGCGACCTTCCCGGCAGCCACGAGCATGGCGACCGTGAACGCCGCCCAGATCACCGGAAACGTGATCTGGGAGGCGCTAGCCCGGATGTTCAGCTGTGCTGAAGAGCTCCGGACCGAGGTCACCGGCCTCTGCTACGGCGGCGTCAACATGGCGGTGCTGGCGGGGGAACGCGCGGATGGACGGCCGTTCGTCAACATGTTCACCGATTCTGTCGGGGGCGGCGGCGGGCGCTCGTTCCGGGACGGCGTGGACACGTCCGGCAATCTTGTCGCCCCGTCTTACGGTATTCCAAACGTGGAGCGTATCGAGAGCCTGTTCCCGGTGCTCTACGTCTACCGCAAGGAGAGGAACGAGACGGCCGGTGCGGGGCTGTGGCGCGGGGGCGTCGGCATCGAGTACATGATCACGCCCCATGAGGCCCCGAACGGGATCGAAGCGGTCTTCTTCACCAGCGGCGCCGCCCATCTCGAGAACAAGGGCGCAAGCGGGGGATTTCCAGGGTCCGTCCAGCGTCATCTGGTGCTCCGCCAGTCGGGCATTGCGGCGCGTTTTGCCGCGGGCATCATTCCGGTCGACCCGGAGGAAGCCGGCTGCGCCTCGCTGCATGTTCCGGCCGCGAAGGACACAGCGCATCTCGCTGAAGGCGACGCATGGCTCTGCTTCTGCGATGGCGGCGGTGGCTACGGCGATCCGCTCGACCGCGCACCCGACCACGTGGAGCGCGACGTGGTGGTGGGGCTCTGCACCCCGGAGGAAGCGCTCCGGCTCTACGGCGTTGCCATCGATGCGGGGGGTAGCCTGGATGTGGAGGGCACCGACTCGGCCCGTGCTGCCGCACGAGCACGGCGTCGGAACCGGGGCCGGCGGCTCGGTCCCGACTGGAAGCCGGGCGCGAGTTTCGCCGGCCGCCAGCTCTTCCGGTACGGCGAGATCCTGGCCTGTCGCGAGACGTCGGACGGTTTCGCACTCGGCTGCCTGCGCTGCGGCCACGTCCTGTGCGGCGCAACCGAGGATCCGCGGCAGAGATCGTTGCTGGTCGAGGAGGAGCTTTCGGCCCTGAGCCCGCTCAACCGCTTCGGACGTGAGGACCTCTTTGTCGTGCGCGCCTATTGCTGCCCGGGCTGCGCGACGACGTTCGCCGTCGACGTTCAGATGCGCGACGACGACCCCGCCCGCCCCGAGATGCTCCTCGAGCCCCTACAGTTCACAGCGGGGTCAATGGGCACTGCCTAGGTATAGGCTCGCCATCTGGGCGTTATCACGAAGGGCGTCCGTCTCTCCTGCAACGATGACGTGCCCACTATCCAGGACGCAGCATCGGTCCGCGAGGCCGAACGCGAAATCAGGGTTCTGCTCGATCAGCAGCATGGTCATACCGGTCGCCTTGATCGTCCGGAGCACGTCCAGGATCTGTTCGACGATCAGCGGCGCAAGGCCCATTGAAGGCTCGTCGAGAAGCAGCACCCGCGGCCGTGACATCAACGCGCGACCGATCGCCAGCATCTGCTGCTCGCCGCCGCTGAGCGAGCCGGCCTGCAGGGCCGCCCTCTCCTTCAGGATCGGGAACAGGCCGTAGACCTCCTCAAGCGCCTCCGTCACCGAAGCCCGCCCTGCCCGCGCGAAGGTGAGATGCCCACCGAGCAGAAGATTATCCCGCACACTCATCGGCCCGAGGACCTGCCGACCCTGCAGGACCTGGCTTAGGCCCCGCCTGACGATTTCGTGCGGCGGACAGCGCGTTATCGGGTGACCTTCGAGCTCGACCTCGCCGGCGCTCGGACGCAGGAAACCCGAGATAGCCCGCAACAAGGTGGTCTTGCCGGCCCCGTTCGGCCCGAGGACCCCGACGCACATGCCTGCCGAGGCTTCGAGATCGACGTCGAAGAGGACGTTCACCGGCCCGTAGCCTGCCCTGAGCCGTCGGATCTTCAGCACGTTCTAGCCCCGGCCCAGATAGGCGTTACGCACGGCCGCATCGGCCTGAATCGCTGCCGGGTCGCCTTCCGCGAGAAACCGGCCCTTATCGAGCACGACCACGTGCTCGGCGGTGGACATGACGAAAGGCATGTTGTGCTCGACCAGCAGCACGGTGATGGCCGCATCGCGGATCCGGAGAAGGACGGACCGGAGGGTCTGCGTCTCGGCGCGGGACAATCCCGAGGCGGGCTCGTCCATCAGGATGATGTCGGGTTTCGAGGCGAGCACGCGTGCGACCTCAGCCATCCGAACCTGCCCGAACGAGAGCGAGCCGATGGGCCGGTCGGCGCAATGGGCAAGCCCGACCCAGTCCAGCCACTCGTCGGCGCTGCGGCGGAATCCCTCCTCCTCCTTGCGCAACCGAGCGGTTCGGAAAGCGGCCGCGGCGATGCTGGTGGTGCCGAGCCGCATTGTCGCGACGACGAGGTTTTCGCGGACCGTCAGAGAGCGGAACACCTGGGGGGTCTGAAAGGTCCGGGCCATCCCGCGCCGGCAGATCTGGTCCGCGCGCAGATCCGTCGCATCCTCGCCGGAGAGGAACACCCGTCCGCCGCTTCGTGGCGTGATGCCGGAAATCACGTTCAGGGTCGTGGTCTTGCCGGCTCCGTTCGGGCCGATCAGGGCGGTGATCGTGCCGCGGCGAACCTTGAACGTCAGGCCGTCGACAGCAACGACGCCGCCGTAGCGCCGCGTCAGCCCCTCAACCGACAAGATGTGCGGTTCAGTCACTGGCCCGCTCGCCCGAGCTGCGCGCGGAAACGGTCAGTCGTCTGACGAGCGATGATCCCGCGCCCGCGAGCCCGTTCGGCAGGAACATCACCGCTGCCAGGAAGAGGACGCCGAAGATCAGCTCGCTGTACCGATCGTAGCTCGCGAGCAGGATCGGGAGGACGGTCACCGCAATCGCGCCCAGCAGCGCTCCCGCCAGGCTATCACGCCCCCCGATCGCCAGGATCATCACCATCAGGATCGAAAAGCTGACGCTGAAGCTGTCAGGGCTGATGAACGTGATGTAGTGCACGAACAGCGCCCCGGCGATGCCGGCGAGCACCGCGCCGAGCGTGAACATCCAGGTCTTGAAGCGTGCGACGTCCACCCCACAACTCGCAGCGCCGATCTCGGTGTCCGAGAGGGCGCGCAGGCCGAGACCGATCCTCGACCGAATGATGTTGCGTGCGACCCAGGCGGCGGCGAGCGCCACCGTCCAGACCAGATAATAGTAGCTCAGCGGCGTATCGAACGCGAACGGTCCGACCGCTGGCGCCGGCAGATTGAGCAGTCCCGTCGACCCGCCGGTCAGGCCTCGGTTCTCGCGTATCAGCGTGATCAGGATCTCGCCGAATGCGAGGGTGGCCATGGCGAGATAGACGGTGCGCAGGCGCAGGATCGGGGCGGCCAGGATCCAGCCGATCACCCCGGCGGTGAGCGCGGCAGCACAGAACCCAAGCAGCACGGGCGCGCCGAGCTTTGTTGTGAAGAGCGCCGAGGTATACGCTCCGATGCCGTAGAACGCCGCCTGCGCCAACGATAGTTGCCCGCCGATTCCGAAGATGAGGCTCAGGCCGATGCAGACGATGAAGTAGATGCCGATCAGGACTGCGATGTTGAGGAGGCTGTTGCTGCCCCCGAGCAGCACCGGCAGGACGCCCACGAGGCCGATCCCGGCAACCGGCAGGATCTGGCGTCCGAAGGCTCGGGATTGCTCGGCGCTCACGCCCGCCTCGTCCGCGCAGTGAACAGCCCCTCGGGCCGCACCATGAGCAGCAGGATCAGCAGCCCTAACCCGATCGCGTTCTGGTAGGTCGAGGATATGAAGCCGGTCGCCATGGCCTCCACGAGACCGAGGAGGAAGCCGCCGGCAACCGACCCGGCCGGCGTGGAGATTCCGCCCAGCACTGCCGCCGTGAAGCCCTTCAACGTCATCAGGAGACCCGTCTGCGCGCCCGTCGATATGACGGGAGCGAGAAGCACGCCGGCGAGCCCGCCGAAGGTTGCCGAGAGCACGAAGGCGAGCGCGATCGTGAAGGCCACGTTTATGCCGAGCGAGGCCGCGACGCTGGTATCGATCGAGGTGGCCCGCATGGCGCGCCCCCACCGCGTGTAGCGGACGAACACGTGAAAGCCGGCGAGCACCGCCAGGATCGCCGCCACGAGCAGGATACTGTCGGGGCTGAGCGAGGCACCGTGAACCATGAGGGGTTCGAGATCGAGGAGGGAGGGAAGCGACAGCGGATCGGTGCCGAATGCGATGAGCGCCAAGGCCTCGAACACGATGCTGAGCCCGAGCGTCACGAGAATCAGCGTGAACTCGCCGCGGCGGAGCATGGGCAGGATGAAACCCGCCCCGACCACCAGACCCGCAACCGCCGCGGCCGCCACGCCGATCAGCATGGCCGGCAGGACCGGGATCCCATACCCGGCGCACAGGCTGGCTGCCACCATCCCGCCGATCATGACGAACTGCCCTTGTGCGAAGTTCACGATGCCCGAGCTCGTGAAGGTGACCGAGAAGGCCAGCGCCACGAAGGCGTAGACGGCGCCGGTCGTAACCCCTGAGAACAGGAACTGGAGGAATGCGGAGAATGACATCTGAGATGCGGGCTCGCTTCCGCGCGGTCCGAGCCGTGGTGCTCGGCCGCGCGAATTGAGGGGCTATTTCGCGAGCACGAACTGTCCGTTCGAGATCTGGGTGAGCACGATGGTTTCGGCAGACGGATCGTTCTTGGTCGCGCTGTAACGGGCAACCGTCCCCGCGCCGGCATAGTTGAGCGTGCCGATCGCGTCCCGGACCTTCTCTCGAGTATACGGCTCGGACGTCTTCTCAAGAGCGGCAACCACGATTTTGACGAGGTCGTAGCCGATCGCCTCAAACGTATTCGGGTTGGGCGCCTCAGGGTTCGCCTTCCGGTAACCTTCCACGAACTGCTTCTGGCGATCGAGCGCTTCGGAGCCGGCAATCTGCGAGGCGATCAGCAGCCCCTCGGCCGCCGGCCCGCCGACCTTGACGGTCGCGGCGTTATCCATCGAGACCGGGGCGATCATGGGAACTCGGATCCCGAGCTGACGCGCGTTCTTCAGCAGCAACGCGCCGCCCGGATTGGCAAACCACACCACGAGGAAGTCCGGCTTCGCCTCCCGCACCTTGGTGAGCTGTGCCGTGAAGTCGCGATCGCCATCGCCGGCCCGCTCCTCGGCCACGATCTCCGTCCCGTAGTCACCGGCGAATTGGTGAAGGTACTTCGAGCCGAGTTCGCCATACTCGCGCTCGAGGCGGATCAGACCGATGCGTTTGAAGCCTTTGCTCTTGGCGTAGGCGAGCATCATCTTGGCCGTGTCGCTGAAATCGACGAGCGTGAAGAACACGTAGCGCCAGTTACGCTGGTCGTCGTTGACGTAGCCGGTGGGTGAGACGAGCGGGATTTTCTCCTTCTGGGCAATGGAGCCGAGGGCGAGTTGGGTCGCGCCGAAGCTGCCGCCGATCAAGGCCAGGACGTCCTCGCGGGCCGCGAGCCGGAGCGCGAGGCTGGCGGCGAGGTCGGGCTTGCTTTCGGAGTTCATGGCGACGAGCTCGATCGGGCGTCCCCGCACCCCGCCTGCCGCGTTCACCTCCGCGACTGCGATGTCGATCCCACGCTTACCGAATTGGCCTAGCGGCGCGACTGGCCCGGTGAGGTCGATCACGGAGCCGATCCTGATCGGCTCGGCCGCTCGGGCCGGAACGAGGCAACCCATGGCGGCAAGCCACATCGCCGCTGCGGCGACCTGGGCTCGATGTGAGATCAGCCTGATCACGGCACCCCCCTTTTTGATTGTTGGTCTCGGCCGATGCATCTCGGCTCGCTTGCGGCGATTATGCTTCTCGGCGACGACAGATCAAATAGAATGGCTGCATGCCGGTTATCCAAGCCGTGGATTATCTGCATATTCGCGAACGAATCCTCCCCTCCGTCCACGTTTTTGTCGGTGGACATGCCCGGGCGGCTCGGGAAAAATCGCCGCCCTCGGAAGTTGGACCGCCTTGAACATCGCCTCGTTCGATCTGAACCTCCTGACTGTGTTCGACGCCCTGATGAGCGAGCGCAGCGTGACGCGCGCGGGCCAGAAGATCGGTTTGAGCCAGCCCGCCATGAGCGCAGCGCTCAAGCGGCTCCGCGCGGTTCTGGACGATCCTCTATTCGTGCGGAGCCACGACGGGATGCGCCCGTCGCCGCGCGCGGTTGAAATCTCCGGGACGTTTCGCGAGGCGCTCCGAGCAATCCAGGGTGTGCTGGATTGCGAAGTCTTCGATCCGTCGAAGGCTCACCGAACCTTCCGCATCGCCATGAACGATCTCGGCTCGGTTATGCTGCTGGAGCGGCTGAGCACCATGCTTGGGCAGTGGTCGGACGAGTTGAACTTCGTCGCCGTCCACGCTGATGGTGCACAGGCGATGTCGCTGCTCGAGAGCGGGGGCGTCGACGTCGCCATCGGCCCGCGATGGCGCTCCGACCAGGGGCCTCGCTCCGCGGTATTGTTTGATGCTCCCTTCGGCTGCGCCATGAGAACCGGTCACCCCCTGATGGGTGCACGGCTCACTCCCGAAGCGTTCGCCGATACGCCCCAGATCGTGGTTGCGCAGCCCGGCGACCCCGGCCCGGAGATCGACCGCTTCCTGCTCGACATGGGCTTGCGGCGACGGATCGCGTTCACCGTCCAGCACTACCTGCCGGTGCCGTTCCTGCTGGCGAACACCGACCTGATCGCCGTGATCCCGGCAAAGCTCGTGCAGCGGTTCGGGACCGCAGAGCGGATCGAACTGGTGGAAGCGCCATTCGCAACCTTCACCACCCCGACGGTGCTCATGTGGACCGAGGCGAGCGAGAAGGACGGCGGAAACACCTGGCTACGGTCTGTGATCTGCGGGATCGCGCGCGAGCACCAGCTTGAGCGCTGGGTGGACGAACGCTCCTTGTCGAAGCAGGCGGAACTGGTGACGGGCGGCTGAGGGGCTCCCTTGGGCCGGAATCCAGCGGAAGCGCGACGGGCGAGCCCTTTCGCGCTCGCGCTCGCGCTGTCATGCCCGCGCTTCTGCGATCCTATCGGGAGAGTGACGCGACCGGACGCTCGCCGGCATGATCGAGGCCGAAGGTGGCATCACGGTTTCCCGAACAGCACCCCGCTCGACTGGTATGCATCGCGATGTCGAATGCGAGGATCAACGACAGGCAGCAATGGAGAAGCGCCACCCAGCGGTGATTGGCGAGTTCTTGAGCCGGACCTCTGAAACCCGCGACGGTGGTGCGGTGTCAGGCGCGCGCCCAGGCGGCCGGAGTGCCAGCCTGCGGCACCGGGCCGACATCTCCCGCCGGAGGTGATGCGATGGGCGCGGTCTCGGCAACCGGGCCCTTGGCCAGCAGCTCCCGGACAGCATCGGCCCAGGCGTCGAGATAACCCTCGCGCTCAGCCTGTGTGATCCGGGGGACCGCGTAACAGACGAAGGGCGGCTCGACGCAAAGGCCCATATATTCCAGTGCCAGGCGGCGGGTCGGCCACATCACCTGGTCGATGTCGCCGTAGGCGCCGTCCCGGGAGAAGCGCTGCGGAGTTCCGCCCGTCGCCATGCCGATGAGCCCGCGACGCCCCCGGAAGAACCCGGTTTCGAACCGCTGCCCATCCTCATAGGCGAAGCCATAGGCCAGCACGCGGTCCAACCAGCCCTTGAAGATCGCCGGCGGGCCACCCCACCAGATCGGGTAGATGATGATGAAGAGATCCGCCTGCCGGACCCGGTCCTGCTCGCGCCGGATCTCGTCCGAGAAGCCGCCCTCGCGGGCCGCGAGAAGCTGCTCCGATTGGTAGTGGAAGCGGTCCGGGTCGGCCACCGTCGTGAAGTCATGCCGTCCGGCAACCGGATCGAACCCGTCCCGATACAGATCCGAAACGGTCACCTCGTGGCCGGCGGCCCGGATCGTTCCGACCGCCCTGTCGCGCAGCGCGGCACAGAACGAGGTCGGCTCCGGATGGGCGTAGACGATCAGGACGTTCATGGGAGCCGGCTCAGGCGGCGACCCGCCCAGCTGGCAGGTCTGCCTCGATCCCCAGCACGCGCGCGGCGTTCAGGGACACCATCTTGCGAATGTCCTCGTCCGAATAGCCGAGGTCGATGCACATCTGGATGCCTTCCCGGATGCCGTCGATCGGCGGCGTCGCGCCGACCTGACCGAGATCCGAGCAGAGAATGGTCCTGTCGGGGGTAGCCGCCTCGATGTGATCGCGGAGGTCCTCGATCGTGCGCGATCGCGAGCGGGACGAGGGGAGGAAAAACGCGAGCGAGTGTTCGACAAAAGCGCCCAACGCAGCGATCCCGCGGACGTCGTCGAGGTCGGCTCCCACGATGTCCTCCGGATGGGTGAAGATCAGCCGCTCGACGCCCCGGCGCTTCGCCTCCTCGAAGACGATCCAGGTCTCGCTCACGTGCAGATGGCCGCTGGCCAACGCCAATCCGGTCCTGGCGACGACGTCGAGGATCTCCTTCGCGTCGTCCCGAACCGTCCTGTTCGCGTCCAGCACCGGCACGGCTGATGCCGGGCGGATCTTCTGCGTGGTTGCCGGATGGACCCAGCTCGAGGTCTTTTCCCATACGAGGTGGTGCTCGGAGGCGAGCGTCGGCAGCCACACGATCTTGCCGCCCATCGCAGCCGTATGCTCGACGGCGTAGGGGTTGAGACCGCCGACAACGTTGTTGAGCGCAATGCCCGAATAGACCTTGGTGGTCAGCTCCGGATGGTGCCGCGCGATCAGGGCCGCGGTCATCACCCCGCTGTAGTCGTGATCCTTGGTGACGATCGCCGCGAAGCCCGCTTCCGAAGCCTGCCGGGCGAGTTCCAGATGGTCGACCGCGCGCGCCGCGATGGAGGGCCCGCTATGCACGTGGGGATCCACCGCGCCCACAAGCAGACGGTCGATCCGGGTCGCCGTCGAGCCGTGTGTGGGGTTCTGGCTCATGCTCGTGATCCTTGTCAGGGTTGGAGATTTTCCGAGGTAAGACCGTCTGCGCCAGGACGATCAGCCGTGTCCGGTTCCCATCGCGACGAAATCCGTCGCGACCTTGCCGGCCGCCTGGCGCAGGAAGGTCTGGTCGGACCCGACGATGAAGGTGTTCACGCCCATTGCCCGGAACGGGGCCGCATCGGCGGCGCTGCCGAGCATCACACAGACGGGCTTAGCGGCGGCCTTTGCTGCCGCCACGATCCGGTCGACGGCATCCCGCACCGGGGGTGCCGCCTGCGACTCGGCGCCGAAGGCGACGGTCAGGTCGCCCCGGCCGATGAACACGCCGTCGAGCCCTTCGACCGCCAGGATGGCGTCGAGTTCGTCCAGCGCTTCCGGGTCTTCGATCATGGCGATCACGGTGGTGGCAGCGTCCGCGGCGTCGACATGGTCCCATATGCCGTGCCGGCCGAAGCGCCCGGCCCGGGTGGTGTTGGAGAAGCCGCGCTTGCCCCCGCGGTAGCGGCAGGCCGAGACGACGTCCCGAGCCTTCTCGGCACTGGACACGTGGGGCACCAGCACGCCGGTCGCGCCGTCGTCCAGCACGGACAGGAGCTTCGACGCACTCGGCTCCGCGACCCGGACGATCGGGGTCGTACCGGACGCGCGGGCAGCCAGGATGGCGTGATCGATAGCGAGGCGGTCAAACGGCCCGTGCTCCTCGTCGATCACCACGAAATCGAAGCCGAGATCGCCCAGCACCTCGATCGTGTGGCTCGTCGGCGTCTTCACAAAACTGCCGAGCAGGAGATCCCCGTCCAGGAAACGACGACGGAAGCTCGGAATCGCACCGGGTCCAGTCATTCAGGCACTTCCTCATTGTTTCGTATAGCGAAACGCTGTAGTGTTATGCGGAACCCTGCGACCGCTTATGCCGCCTGTCAAGGCAGCGCGGCGGCGTTGCTCGAAGGATGCGCCATGCCGCGAGTAGGAGGCGTGCAGCCGGATGGGGTGCAGGCCGTGGTCCTGACGCTCAGGATCCTGGAACATCTCGTTCAAGCGCAGCGGGATGTCGGCGTTACCCCTCTCGCGGCGGCCCTCGGCACAACCAAGAGCCGGATCTTTCGCCACCTGCAGACGCTCGTGGCGCAGGGCTACGTGGCCCGATCGCCCGATTCGGAGCGGTACCGCGTCGGCTCGCACCTGGTGGCCCTGGGCCTTGCGGTAGCCGGGGGGCTCGACCTCGCATCGGTGGCCGGCCCGGTGATGCGGCACCTGCGCGAAACACTGGGACATTCGGTTGTCGTCTCGCAGCTGGAGCCCGAGGGCATGCGGGTCATCAGCATGGTGTCCGGAACGTCGCCATTCGAGATCGGCGTACGGCCCGGCTCCCTGCTGGCCTTTCACGCCACCGCCCAGGGCAAGATCGGCCTGGCGTTCGGGCCCGAGACCCTCCGCCAGGCCGTGTTCCGCTCTCGCCTGGACCTGCAGACGCCCCGCACCATCGGGAGCGCCACCACGCTTCGTCGCGAGATCGAGCAGGTGCAGGCGAGAGGCTGGGCGGTCGCGCCCAACGAGTCCCTGCTCGGCGTGAACGTTCTCGCGGCACCGATCTTCGGGGCGGGAGGAGACTGCGTGGGCGCGATCGGAATCGTGGACTCGATTCAGTACGTTGAAGAGGCCCCGTCCGACGAGCAGGTCCGGCAAACCCGGCTCGCAGCGCAGGCGCTCTCCACGGCGCTCGGCTCGCCCCCGCGGACGACCGACCCTCCCCCGGTTGACACGTTAAGATCGACGCCCATAATCGACTAACAGAACGCTGTTTCGCTTAACGAAACATTCGGAGGAACCTCGATGAGGTTGCGGGTTGCGCTCGCCGTGTCGGCGGCCATGTTCACCATCCACGCTGCATCCGCGCAGGAGCCGATCAGGATCGGCTCGTCGGTCGGCCTCACCGGGTACAGCGCCGCGACGGACCGGGCATGGAGAGACAGCCTCGAGCTCGCGGCCGAAAAGCTGAACGCCGCCGGAGGGCTGCTCGGCCGGAAGGTCGAGTTCGTGTTCGAGGACAACCGGTCCGAGCCGCAGGAGGCGGTGGTCGGCTATCGGAAGATGATCGCGAACGACAAGGTGGTCGCGGTTGATTCCGGCTGCGTGTCCGCCGGCAACGCGGCTGCGGCCTCGTCCCTGGTTCGGGCCAAGGTGCCCATGATCCTGTGTTCCATCCTGCCGCCGCGGCCGGAGGAGCAGAAGTGGGCGTTCTCCTTCCTGCCCCCGCCCCGCTTCGAGAGCGAGACGCGGTTCCGGTACCTTCGCGACCACACGACCATTCGCAAGGTCGGGATCCTGCATGATCCGACCCCGTACGCCATGATGATGCGCGACCTCGGCATCAAGGTCGCCCAGGAATTCGGCATCGAGGTCGTGACGACGGAGTCCTACAAGCAGGACGACGCCGACATGAGCGTGCAGATCGGCCGCATCAACTCGGCGGGGGCCGGCGCGATCGTCAAGATGGGCCAGGGCGGCTCGACGGTGACCGCGGCCAAGAACGTCAAGCAGCTCGGACTGGACAAGATGCTGCTGATGGCAAGCCTGGACGATGGTGTGCTCTTCACGCAGGCGGGCGAGATCCTGGGCGAGCAGTTCCTCTTCGTAGCACCGGGGGTTCAGATCCCGGCATCGATCCCGGCCGGCCCGGCGCGGGAGGCGGCGGACGAGTTCCTGAACACGTGGCGGGCGAAATTCGGCGATCGGGATCCGAACGCCGGCGCGCGGGCGTGGGATAGCTTCTCGGTCTTCGCGCGTGCCGTGAAGGAGGCCAATTCCACGGACGGTGAAGCCGTGCGGAGCGCGATGGAGAAGATGTCCGGCGTCCAGGGTGCGGTCGCCAAGTACAACTTCTCACCGGACCAGCATGTCGGCATCACGGAGAACCCGTTCGTGCTCGGCGTCGTCCGGAAGGGCAAGTTCGAGGTGAAGCGGAGCGGCGTGTGAGCGCGGGTTCGAGCAGCGTCGGCGCGACGGTGCCGCAGACGGCGACTACGTCTGCGCACCTTTTCGAGGCCCGGGACGTGTCGGCCCATTATGGCCGCGTGCACGCGCTGAAGCCGACGTCCCTCCATGTCGGGAGAGGCGAACTCGTCACCGTGCTCGGCCCGAACGGGGCCGGCAAGACGACGCTGATGCGGGCCCTCACCCGCCTCATGCCGCGGGAAGGTTCGCTGTTCTTCGAGGGCCGGGACGTCTCCGCCCTCAAGACGCACGAGCTGGCGCGGCTCGGGATCATCATGGTTCAGGAAGGCCGTGGGTTGTTCGGCCAGATGACCGTGCGCGAAAACCTGTCCGTTGGCGGCTTCACACGCCCGCACGAGGACGAGAAGCTCGAAACGGTGTTCACGCTGTTTCCGCGCCTCAAGGAGCGGGTGGACCAGATCTCGTCGTCGCTATCCGGTGGCGAGCAACAGATGCTGGCGATCGGCCGGGCGTTGATGGCCGACCCTAAGGTGCTCATGCTGGACGAGCCCTCGCTCGGGCTGGCCCCGAAGGTCGCGACTGAAATCCTCGAAACACTGGGCGAGTTGAACCGGCGCGGCCTCGGCATTCTGCTCGTCGAGCAGAAGGCGCCGCTCGCCCTCAAGCTCGCCCGCCGCGTCTACATCCTCACGCTCGGGCGCGTTGCCGCCGAGCTGCCTGCCGATCAGATCGGGTCGCACCATGATCTCGCCCGCTATTACCTCAACTAGGCCTCGCGCCGCCTGGACGGCAGCACTGCCGGTCATCGCGGCCGGCGCGCTGATCGCCTATGGGCTCACCTCGAGCGGCTACATCGCTACGGTGCTCGGCTTCGCCGCTATCTACGGCGTCTTCTGCACCGGCCTGAACTTCTTCATGGGCTATACGGGCCAGGCCTCGTTCGGCCAGAACGCCTTTGCGGCGCTCGGAGGGTACGGCAGCGCGATCCTGACCGACAGGCTCGGTCTCGAGCCGGTCCTCGCGATCCTGGCCTCCATGAGCATCGCGGGCATCGTCGCCCTGGTGGTCGGCTACCCGACGCTCCGCCTGCGCGGGCATTATCTCGCGATGGCGACGTTCGCCCTCGGCCTGATCACCTATGAGATCACGATCGAGTGGACGAGCCTGACCCACGGCTACATGGGTTATTCCGGCATCCCGCCCCTGGGACTGTTCGGGTACGAGCTCGCGAACGAGAAACAGCAGCTCGTCGCGCTGGTCGTGATCGCGCTGTTCGGGGTCTGGATCTCGAACAGGTTGCGCAATTCCCGCTTCGGCCGGGCGCTGAGAGCAATCGCGGGCAGCGAGGCCGCCGCGGCAGCCCTCGGCATCAACGTCGCTCGCTACAAGCTCGCCGCCTTCGTGATCGCGGCGCTCTATGCATCCGTTGCAGGCTCGCTGTTTGCCCATTTCATCGGCTTCATCAGCCCCGAAGTGTTCGGGACCGCAATGGTCGTGCTCAGCTTCACGATGCTCTACCTCGGCGGGATAGGCACCACCTGGGGCCCGCTGGTCGGGGCGCTCATCGCGTCGCTGATCCCGGAGGTCCTGCGTTCGACGCTGCCCGGAGGGCTGAAGGAGGGGCAGGATATCGTGTATTGCGCGATCCTGATCCTGATCCTGATCTTCGTGCCGAAAGGTCTGTCCTCGCTGGGCTCGCTCTGGCAGGCCCGCCGCTCCGCCGTCCGGGAGGGCTGACGATGGCCCTGCTCAACGTGCAAGGCGTCACCAAGCGCTTCGGCGGACTGGTGGCGAACGATTCCATCAGCTTCGCCGTGCCCGAGGGATCGCTGTTCGCCGTGATCGGTCCGAACGGTGCCGGCAAGACGACGCTCTTCAACGCCATCTCGGGCTTCTTCGCCCCGACCTCTGGCCGCATCCTGTTCGACGGGCAGGATGTGACGGGTCTCGCGCAGGCCGACATCGCGCAGCGCGGGCTCATCCGCACCTACCAGCTCGTGCAACTGTTCAAGGACATGACCGTCGCCGAGAACGTCCAGGTCGGCTTTCACCGGATGACGTCGGGGAATGTCGGCGCGGCGCTGCTTCGCGGCGCCGGGTTCCGGCGCCAGGAGGAGCACATCCGGGAGGAGACCCGCAGTCTTCTCACCTTCGTCGGGCTCGGTAATCGGGCGGACGTGATGGCCGATACGCTTCCGTATGGCCAGCAGCGCCTCCTGGAAGTTGCCCGGGCGCTCGCCGCCCAGCCCCGCCTGCTCCTCCTGGACGAGCCTGCAGCCGGTCTCAACACGCAGGAGACAGACGCGCTCGCCGACACCATCCTGCGCATCAATGCCCGCGGGGTCACGGTTGTGCTGATCGAGCACGACATGGGCCTTGTAATGAAGGTCGCGCAACGCATCGCCGTGCTCGATTTCGGCCGCAAGATCGCCGAGGGCACGCCCGCCGAAATCCGTTCCGACCCCGCCGTTATCGCGGCCTATCTGGGGACCGAGGCCGAACATGCTTGATGCGACCCAGATCCTTCAGAGTCTCGTCAACGGCATGGGGGTCGGCCTGATCTATGGGCTGGTCGGCATCGGCTTCTGCGTCATCTACAACGCCAGCGGCATCGTGAACTTCGCCCAGGGCGTGTTCGTGATGCTGGGCGGGATGTTCACCCACACGCTGCTCACGCGGCTCGGAATTCCGATCATACTGGCCGCCGCCATCGCGATCCCGCTCGTCGCGGCCGCCGGCGTCGTGGTCGAGTTCTTGATCGTCCGACCGATGTGGAACCGGGGTGCGACCCTGTTCGCGATCATCCTGGCGACACTCGCCACCCAGATCATGATCGAGCGGATCACCATCCTGACGCTCGGCGACCAGCCGCGAACGCTGAACGAGTTCACGGCCGGCGGACCGCTGCGGATCGGCGGGCTGGCGATCAGCTATCAGATCTTCTGGATCCTCGGCTGCGGGGCGCTGCTCGTCGGTCTGCTCTGGCTGTTCTTCGGCCGGACCCGGACCGGGCGGGCGCTCCGGGCCTGCTCGCAGAACCGGGAAGCGGCAGCCCTCCTCGGCGTCCCGGTCGGCCGGATGCTGATGATCGCCTTCGCGCTGAGCGCCGCGCTGGGAGCGGTGGCCGGCATCCTGGTCACGCCCACACAGTACACCGCCTTCAACGTCGGCACGCCTTTCGGCGTCTACGGCTTTATCGCGGCCATCATCGGCGGATTCGGCTCCGCCGGCGGCGCTCTGGCGGGCGGCATCCTCCTCGGCATTTTCCAGGCCCTGGCCATCGTTACGCTGGGGGCCGGGTTCAAGAACGTCGCGGCGCTCTCGATGCTGCTGGTCGTTCTGCTCGTTTTCCCCAACGGCCTGTTCGCCGGCCTGAAGGGGCTCCTGGCCGGCCGTTCACGGTCGGCGGACGCCCGCTGAACAGCACTCTGACCACGAGGTTCGCATGTACACAGCCAACGATCCACGCGCCTCGCTCGCGCCTGCAGCCGCCGCAGCGGTTGTCCCCCTGCCCCCGACCTTCTCAGGTGCGGAGATCGGGCTGTTCTACCAGGAGCCTCCACAGGAGAGCGGGCCGGAAGGAAAGACCTGGCTCATCCGCGGCCAGAATTTCATCATCGCGCACAGCGAGTTGAACCCCGGCGGCAGCGTGTCCCGCGCAGGTCAGGTCGACGAGTACGTGGTGCTGGTTCAGCGCCGCGACACACCGGTCACGGTCGAGGCCGGCGGTGACAGCAAGAGCGTCGACGGGTTCTCCCTGATCATTGTGCCGCCTGGCGACAGCACGGTCACCCTCCCGAAGGGCGGCACCATCACCCGCATCTTCAGCGCCCAGTCCGCCGACCTTGCCGGACAATGCTCGAATGCGGATTCCTACGCCGAGCAGCGGGTCAACATCCCGGCCTTCGAACCCTGGCCCGCGCCGCCGGACGGATACCGGATTCGCGCCTACAGCCTGGACGTGCCTAAACAGGCGGGTCGCTTCGGCCGGATCTGGCGGTGCACGACTGTCATGGTCAACGTGCTCGACGAGCAGGTGGGGCCGCGTGACGTGACCCAGCTCTCGCCCCACCATCACGACGACTTCGAGCAATGCTCCCTGGCGCTCGAAGGCTCCTTCATCCACCACCTGCGCTGGCCCTGGACGCCCAACATGAATGCCTGGCGCGAGGACGAGCACCCGCATGTGGGCTCCCCGTCCGTGACCGTCATTCCGCCGCCCGCGATCCACACGACGCGCGCGATGGAGCCGGGGATGAACCAGCTCATCGACATTTTCGCGCCGCCCCGCATCGACTTCTCGCAGAAGGCGGGCTGGGTGCTCAATGCCGACGAATATCCGATGCCGGCCTGACGCCGGACCCACGGACGAGCGCAAGGAGGGAGCAGCGGTATGGCGGACGTTGTGATCGTGACCGGTGCCAGCAGCGGGATCGGGGCAGCTACGGCACGTCTGCTCGGCGCGGCGGGCGCGAGCGTCGTCGTCAACTATCGGAGTTCGCACGACCTTGCCGCCGGTGTCGTGGCCGAGGTCGAGGCTGCCGGCGGCCACGCGATCGCGGTAGCCGCTGACATGGGCAACGAGGCCGACATCGTGCGGCTGTTCGAGGAAACCGACCGCGCCTTCGGGCCCGTTACGGGTCTCGTCAACAACGCGGGCGTCAACTCACCAGGCCTGAGACGCATCGAGGACTACACGTTCAAGGAGACGATGGATCTCCTCGCGGTGAACACCGCGGGTGTCCTGATCGCCTGCCGCGAGGCGATCAGGCGCATGTCCACGAAACATGGCGGGACAGGAGGCAGCATCGTCAACGTCTCCTCGATCGGAGCGCTCACCGGCGGCGCCGGCCGCTTCATCCACTACGCCGGCACGAAGGGCGCGGTGGACACGATGACGCTCGGAATAGCGGCAGAGGTCGTGCGGGACGGCATCCGGGTAAACGCCGTACGGCCCGGCACGGTGGACACGCCGATCCACGCCAAGACCGGCATAACCGATCGCGTCAAGCAGGCCCTCGTCGACACGCCGCTGGGTCGCGCCGGCCGCCCGGAGGAGGTGGCGGAATCGATCGTCTGGCTCCTGTCCGACAAGGCATCGCTCGTGACAGGAGCGATCCTGAACGTGATGGGCGCACAACGCTGAGGCAGGCCTCCTTGTGTGAACGATCAGTTGACCCGGCCGCCCCCCTGCGTTGAGAACCGGACCCCGGACCCCGGACCGCATAGCATCGCGCAGGCCCGGACCAAGCGGCACCGGCGCGCACGAGTGGCCGGGCTGCACTCAGCGCCTATTGGAACCCTCGAAAGGGTCGTCCACACGCGGCCAGAAGGGCTCCGTCCGCTTGGTGTAGGGAATGCGGTCGTAGTCCGGCGCGATCGCACCTGGCGCCGCGACATAGCGGATCGCGCTCGCGATCGGCTCGAAGGCCGCGCGGAAGTGCTGGGTCGATTTCACCACCACGAGCTTCTTGTCGTGCAGCGTGCAGCCAAGACCCGTGAAGGCGTCCGGCGAGAAGGTCTGCTGGCGGATCGAGATGAGGATCAGGTGGATGCCGTCCGCCTCGACCCAGACGCTCGGGCCGAGCCGTGCCCGCCCACCGCTGAGGCCGCCCTCCGTGTGGTGCTCGTCGATCCCCCGAACGGTCACGCGCAGGTCCACCGGGTCGCCCGATGCGACGCCGCACTTGCCGCCGACCCGGAGGTCGAACTCTGCACCGATCCCCGCTTCCAGGCAGATCTGGACGGCGGCCGGATCCCAGTAGCAGCCGGTCGCGACGTCGCGCACGCCACGGTCCACCAGACGGCGCAGGATCGCCGTGTTGTCCGACGGTGCCCCGCCCCCGGCGTTGTCAGCCACGTCGGCCAGCACGACAGGCTTGCCGACGGCGGCCTCTGCCGCGTCGATTCCCTGGTCGATGCTGTCGTGATGCGTCTCGGCATCATGCCGCATGTGCCAGACCTCCCCTGCCAGCGTCCGCGCCAAGGTCGCCGCCTTCGTCTCGTCCCCGTCCGCGACGACGACGATCTTGGCGCCGACATCCGCCACGTCGCCCCAGGGGAAGCCGTGGCCGAACGACACGGACAGGATCCCGTCCTGTCCTTCGAGCGCCTGGATCCGCCGCACGAAGGAGCGAACCGGCTCCTGTGGGGTGCGCCACATGTTGACCATCCGGCAGTCGTGAAACGCCATCACGGGATCGATGTCCCCCCGTCGGGCGGCCGTGACGAGGCGGTAGAGCTCCCGGGCCCGGTCGGCGATGTCGATGTGGGGGTACTCCTTGAAGGTGATGATGACGTCGGCCGCCTGCCGCATCGTTTCCGTGAGGTGGCAATGCAGGTCGAGTTCGATCCCGATCTTGGCAGCCGGTCCGACGATGCTCCGGACCCTCGACAGGGTGTCGCCCTCGCAATCGTCGTAGCCCTCGGCCACCATCGCGCCGTGCATGAAGAGGAGCACCCCATCCACCGGCATGGCCGCCTCGAGATCGGCCAGGACGGTGTCGCGCAACTCCTCGTAGACCCGGCGCAGTGTCGGCCCGGCAGGCTGCGCGAAAGCCGTGATGCTCTCCGCGACGCTGTGCCCGTCCGCCTCGCCGAGGCGGCGCCACTCGATCAGCGGGATGTTGCCGTGGCGAGGAGGCTGCCGACTGCCATCGTTGCGAAAGAACTCCCGCTCGACGAAGGCCGTCCGTCCGGTCGGCAGGGGCGAGAAGGTGTTCGTCTCGGTCGCAAGCGTCGCGATGAAGAGTTTCACGCGGTTTTCCCTTTCCCGTTCAAGACCAGCGGCAGCACCTCTGCGTCCCTATCATCGAATCCCCGTTGAGACCCGGACCGAAATAGGGGCTCGCGCGAAGCATCGGCGCTCCGCGTTCGGCCGTTGACACAGGGGCGGGCCGGCGACAGCATCCCTCTGAGCTCGGCGGGTGCTCGGCACCCCGTCCCGCTTCGTGCAGCGACATCGAGAGAGCCCCTCTGGGACGCCAAGCTGCTGGGTCCGCCGTCGGAGAGGCCGATATGGCGGGAACGGATGGCAGTGACTTCTGACAAACCGGTTGCGGTGATCACCGGAGGCGCCCGTGGCATTGGTCGAGCGGCCGCGGTCGCGCTCGCGCGGCGCGGCTTCGATCTCGCCCTTGCGGATCGCCTGCTGGACGATCTCGCCTCCGCGGTCGCCGAACTGGGTGCGCTCGGCGCCGAGGTGCTGCAGTTGCCCGGGAGCGTCGCGGATTACGAAGGCGTCCAGGAACACGGGCGGGCCGTGATGGAGCGGTTCGGGCGAGTCGACGTGCTGGTGAACAACGCCGGCATGCCCCAGCCTAAAACCCTGGTCGAGATCACCGAGCGCGAATACGACGAGACCATCGCGGTCAACCTGAAAGGCTGCTTTGCGTGGTGCAAGGCGGTGGCGCCTGCCATGCTGGAGCGCAAGCGTGGCCGCATCATCAACATCTCGTCCGTCAGCGCCACCATGGGGGCCGGCCCGAACGCCGTCAGCCGATTCGCCTACGTGACCGCCAAGGCCGGCATTCTCGGGTTGACGAGGGGCCTGTCCAAGGAGCTCGCCCCCCATGTCACCGTGAACGCGATCTGCCCGGGCGCGATCCGGACCACGCTGACGAGCGCGTTGTTCGAGCAGCGACGGGAGCAACTCCTGGCCTCCATCCCGCTCGGGCGGGTCGGCGAGCCCGAGGACATTGCCGAGGTCATCGCGTTCCTGGCGACCGTGACGCCGAACTTCATCACCGGCGAGGTGATCGACGTGGACGGCGGGCAATACGTCAACTGAGCGCGGCGAGGGGCCGGCTCGGAACCCCGGACGGCGCCCTCGAAGGGCACCCTGCCGCCAGGCCGCCCCCTCCCCGTCATTCCCGTGTCAGATCACGGAGATCGGGGTAGTAGTTGTACCAGGTGGTGAAGCCCTTGATCGTCCTGGCCGTGACCACGTCGTAGGACGGCTGCACGATCATCGCCATCGGCACCTCCGCGGCCGCGATCGCGACCAGCCGGCGGGCGATGGCATCGTACCGGGCCGCGTCCGGCTCGGAGCGGGCCTGCGGCAGGAGCGCGTCCACCTCCGCGTTCTTCCAGGAAGCGAAGTTCCAGCGCGACGGTCCGCTCATGAAGATCCGGAAGAAGTACTCCGTGGACGGAAACAGCGCGAAGGAGCGCTCGAGGATCATCGGCAGGCGCTTCTCGGTCACGGCGGACGCCATCTGCACGTCGGACAGCTTCTCGATCCTGACCCGCACCCCGATTCGCGCCAGCGCTTCCTGGATCAGCGATGCGGCCGGCTCCGCGAAGGTCGCTCGGTTGACGCTGTAGGACAGGACGGTCTCGAAGCCCGCCGGGAAGCCCGCCTCAGCCAACGTCCGCCGCGCCGCCTCCACGTCCGTTCGATGGGGAAGCGGCTGCGGGAAGTCGGACCTCGACGGCTCCCCCGTCCAGTCGGCGCCGTACAGCTTCCCGCCTCGCCCGCCGAAGGCGGCCGTGACGATCGCGTCGTAAGGCAGAGCGAGGGCGATCGCCTGCCGGACACCTGCCCGGTCGAACGGCGGCATCTGGGTGTTGAAGATGACGGCGGCGAAGCCCGACGGCATCGGCGTCGAGACCACATTCACCGACGGCGAGGCGGCCAGCGCCTTCAGGTCTTCGGCCTGGATCTCGATGGCGAGATCGGCGTCGCCGCGTTCAACGAGACTGGCCCGCGTCGCCGCCTCCGGCACCGTCTGCAGGATGACGCGCCGGAAGAACGGCTTCGTTCCGTTGGTCCAGGTCTCGTTCCGGATCATCTCGGTCTGCACGCCCGGCTGAAGGCTCTGGATCCTGTAGGCGCCACCCGCGGCCGTGTTCTGCCGCAACCAGCCGGTCGCCCATGGATCGGCCTCCGTGGCGTGCTGCCGTGCGAGCCTCGAGTTGAACATCGGGGCGAAGGTCGTGGCGAGATTGGGAAGGGCGAGCCGGTCGGGCCGATCGAGCCTGATCTCGACGGTCTGCGGATCGACGACCCGGAACTGGTCGGGCCGCGTCAGGGAGCCGGTCGCGACCTGGGCCTTCGACATCGTCTGGGCGCTGACGGCGCGGTCGAGGGACCATTTCACGTCCTCGGCCGTGACCGGGCTGCCGTCGTGCCACTGGGCGTTCGCCCGCAGGCGAACGGTGATGGTGAGGCCGTCCGGGCTGATCTCGTAACGCTCGGCCAGCTCGCCTTCCAGCGTCCCGAAATCGAACACGAAGGAGCCGTTGCCGGCCGGCTTGCGGCCGAAGCGGAACAGCCGGTCGTACACGGCCGTCGAGAGCGCGGTCGCTTGCGGCGTGGCGCCGAGCATCACCGGGTCCAGCGTATTGACCACACCGCTCGTGACGTACCGGAGCGTATCCTCCCGCGATTGCGCCCGGGACGGCCCGCTCTGCAGGCAGGCCGCGACGGCAAGCGTCGCGCCGGACAATCGGGCAAGGCGGAACAGAAAGGACATCGCTCGGCATTTCCTGCGCAAATGGGCACCGCAACCGGGCGCGACCCCGGCTGATCGGGTGCGTCCTACCGCCTGTCGGTCCTGCACCGTCAACCCGCTCCCGCGGCTACCCGCCCGCTCCGGTGCCTTTCAACAGGGCCGACGCCAGCCGCAGCGCCCCTCCGTGACGAACGGCCACGGCCAAGCTTCGGTCCGGAATCCGGTGCCGAGTGGCGCTTCGCGGCCCTCCGGGCGCGCCCGCTCCCCCGCGCGGCCGGCCCGCATCCGGCGATTCGCGGCGATCGGGCACCCGCGCGGCGCCACCCGCCTGTTTTTCCGGACGCACCACCTGATCCACGCCGAATCGCGGCCGCTTGTCGGGCTCCTGCAGCCTGCGCGGAACCGGCAGGCGGAGCGCGCGCCCGCCCACGAGCATTCCGTCCCGGTCCCGGGGCTGCACGATGTACGAGGTTCAAAGAGCAGAACTTGGGGAAGTAGGACGTTTCAAAATGTGCCGGCACGAGGCCGTCCTTTGCGGGGTCTTGTCATCCGGCGCGTCAGCCGAAGCCTCGCGCCGCCGTCCGGGAGCCCGCGCTGCCGGCGCGAACCTCGGAACCCACCGCACCCCTCCGCCCGAACGATCCGGCGATCAAACGAGCCTTCCCGACGAAAGGGCGGGAGGCTTGTGACATCAAATAGGAATATTGTCAAGAGCCACGCGGCCCGGCTCGGCACCGGACGTCCGGATAGGACAGACCCGCCCGGCGCAGGTCCCCGGTCTTAGCGGCATCTCGCGCGCCGGCTCGCGCCCGCTTGGGCGGGCGGAGTTCCCCGGCCGAACGCCGCTACTCGGCCGC
>JAQGJJ010000134.1 GCA_028290695.1 Enterovirga sp.
GCCGGCCCGATCCCGCGCCGGCTCCGCAGCCGCCCGCGCCCCCGCCTGCTGCCGCCGAGGCTCCGGTGCCGGCCGAGCCCGCAGTTGCCCCGCCTGAAGCTGCGCCGCCGCTGCCCCCGCCGGCGTCTCCGCCCACCCGGCCGGACCCGTTCTCGATCGAGGACATCGAGGCCGAGTTCGCCCGCCTTCTCGGTCGGCCGCTCGACCGCAAGGACAACAAGCTCTAGGCGCCCCGCACCCGGGGGCCCGCGAGGGCCGGCCCCGGCTTGCGCTGACCCCGGTGCCGCTTCACCGTCCGGCTCATGATTCGATGGCCGACGTTCGGATGACGGTGCGGCGCCGCTCGGCTCGGCGCGCGTCCCGGCTCATACCCGCTCTGGCGGCACTCGCGGCCGCAGCGCTCACCCCGACGGGCGCCGCGGCCCAGACCCTCAGCCTGGATCTCGGCGCCGGCGGCGGGCTGACGGAACGCGCGCTTCAGCTCGTTGCGCTGGTCACCATCCTGGCTGTCGCCCCGTCCGTCGTGGTGATGGTCACGTCCTTCACACGAATCGTCGTGGTGCTGTCGCTCCTGCGCTCCGCCATCGGCACGCAGACGGCGCCCCCCAATGCGGTGATCGTCAGCCTGGCCCTGTTTCTCACCGCCTTCGTGATGGCGCCGACCCTGCGGGAAACCTACGCGATCGGGGTCGAGCCCCTGCTCGCGGGACAGATCCAGCCCGTGGAGGCGTTTCAGCGCGGCTCCGGACCGCTGCGGGCCTTCATGATGCGGCAGGTGCGCGAAAAGGACCTGTCCCTGTTCATCGAGCTCTCGCGCGAGCCGGTCCCCGCGACCCCGGCCGAGGTCGGATTGCAGGTCCTGGTTCCCGCCTTCATGATCTCCGAGCTGCGGCGGGCCTTCGAGATCGGCTTCCTGCTCTTCGTGCCGTTCCTGATCATCGACCTCGTCGTGGCGTCGATCCTGATGTCGGTCGGCATGATGATGCTGCCACCGGCCACCATCGCGCTTCCGTTCAAGCTGATCTTCTTCGTGCTGGTCGACGGCTGGAGCCTCGTCGCGGGGTCGCTGGTGCAGAGCTTCGGAAGCTAGCGCCTCAGCCGCGCGACGGGCCGGACGGCGCTGTCTCGGCCCTGCCGTCCGGCCGGGGCGGCTCGACCTCGGCCTCGGCCGCAGCGTCCGACAGGCCCGCCGCGCGGCCGTCCGGCAGATCCGGGTGGCGGCTCCTCCAGTCTGACAGAAGGAGCCGGAGCGAATCGGCCCGGGTGGCCTCGAGCGTCAGCGCCCGGAACTCGCGCGTCGCGATCGCCCCGGGCCGCATCAGCAGCTCGAACTTGGCGGCGTCCGGCGAGTCCATCATCTTGCGGCCGAACTTGGTTCTCAGCCTGTCCAGCCCGATGCGCTCGTCGCCGAGCGTGTATGCGATGGCGGTGCGCACGACGTCCGCCCGGTCGCGCTCCGACAGGGGCTCCGGCCCCTCCCACCGGGTCCCGACGATGGCCTCGCCCGCCTCGCCGGCTTCGCGCCAGCGCCGTGCGTTCCATAGAATCGAGGCACGCAGCCGCTCGAAATCCTCCCCCGGCTCCCCCTGGATGATCTCGAGCGAGAGATCGTGCCGCGACAGGTCCGATTGCGCGCGCGCCTCCAGCATGAAGCGGAAGCGCCGCACGTCCTCGGGCAGCTCGGCGAGGCGGCTCCCCTGCAGGGCGGACAGGGCGAGGAGCGGCTTTCCGTTCATCAGCCGGATGGCCGCGAGCCGCGCCGCCACCGTGGCCCGGGCCGCCCCCGTAAGGCGCTTGTCGACCTGATACTGGAGCAGCTCGGACGCCTGATCGAGCAGATCGAGCTCGACCAGCCGATCGGCCAGCCGGCGCACGATCTCGTCGCCGCGGCGCCCGATCGGAGCGAGCTCCTTGAAGTCGAAGTAGAGGGCCAGCGCCTGGACGGCGGTGAGCTTCGCGCCCTCCTCGCCGAGGAGCAGGTTCTCGAGAAGGTGGGCGGAGCGGTCGTGAAGCGCCCGCGTCAGCTCGTGGTCGGGAAAGTAGCGGTTCGCCCGTCGCGTCATGGCGAACATGTCGCGCCAGCGTCCGGCCTCCCCGTAGAGCCGGGCGAGCTGATCGAGCGTGCCGATCTCGGTGTCCCCGCCCCGCCACGCCACGGACAGCGTCTCGAGCCGGGCGATGGCCGCGTCCCGGGTGATCGCGCCACGGCGGGACGCAATGGCGACCCAGCGCAGGAGCGCCTCCGCAGCCGTCCCGATCGAGCCCTCTTCGGCGAGCTTCTCGTAGGCCTTGAAGGCCGCGTCCGCGCGACCCGCCGCCTCGTCCAGCCGGGCGCGCGCGAAATCGTGCTGGTCCGGCGGAAGGGAGCCGCTGGCCAGGCGGTCGATCGCGGCGAGCTCGCTTTCGGCCCGCGCCAGATCGCCTTCCTGGATCGCCGCATACAGGATGGAGAGACGGACGGGCCCGGCGATGTGGTCTGGGTAGAGTTCCAGGATCTCGGTCGAGCGCCGGAAGCCGGCCAGGCCCGCCGCCCAGCGCCGCTGCGCCGAATCGGCCACCGCACGCCACAGCAGCGCCTCGGGATCGTCGCCTATCGCCTCCGCGCCGAGAAAGGCGCGCGCCTCGTCGAAGCGACGCGACCTGACGGCCGCGATGCCGGACAGAAGCGCCGTCTCGCGCCGGCGCGCGAAGACCGGGTCCTCGGCGCGCGCGAGCGAGAGCACGCTGCCGGCCTCCTCGTTCATGCCGTTCAGGACGAGGAAGCGCGCCAGCCGGTAGCGCGCTTCCGCCCGTCCGGATCGGGGGGCGTTGGCGGCGTCCGCCACGAGCCCGTAATAGCGCGGCAGGATGCCGTCTCCGCCGGCCTCCCCGGCCGCGTCGCGGGTCAGGATCAGCCCGGAGACCTGCGCGCCGGGGCTTCCGTCCGGCCGCAACCGGCCCGCCGGCGACAGGGAGAGCCCGGCGTCCCGGGATATGGAGACGGCGTTGCCGCCGAGCCCGACGACGATGTCATCCGCCTTCGCGTCCACCACGACACCCTGAAGCGTCGCCGGCAGGGCGAATTCGACGAAGCTGCGGGCGAGCGGCACGACCTGGTTGCGGCCCGCGGCCGTGACCACGGCCATGCGCCGCCCGTCCTGGTCCTTCAGCCAATGGGCGCGCGAGCCGCCGGACAGGGACACGGTGACCATGCCGCGCCCGCTCTCGTCGACGAGGCGCGACACCTTGAGGGCGTCGCCCGGCAGCGCCGCGCCGTCGCCGGTCGTGAGGCGCCAGCCGTCCCGATCCGCCGCCAGCCGCACCGATCCGTTGCCGGTGGGCTGCAGGCGCACCAGCGCCCGCTGCTCCGCCGACGAGACCTCGATCACCCGGAAGGGCGCGGCCGGCCCGGCCGCGAGCGCATCGGCGTCGATCGAATCACGCGTGTCGAACAGCAGGGTGACGATTCCGCCCCGCTCGAAGGCGGCGGCCGGGGTCGGCTCTCCAAACGGAAACAGCACGGTGGCGGCCGCACCGTCGCGCTCCACGCGCGCCTTCACCACGCCGGGGGCTCGGGCCGGAGCCGCCGGGGGATCGGACACGCGCTTCGCCCCGGAGGGCTGCCCTGCCGGCGCGGCCGGGGCAACCGGCGCCCCCGCGGGGGCCGGCTCCGGAGCGGCCGCAACCGACTTGTCGCGGGGCGAGGCCGGTTCGGCAACGGCCGGGCCGGCAGATGCGACGGGCGCAGGGACGACGGGCGCCGGGATTGCGGCGGGAGACGCCGCGACCGGATGGGGGGCCTCGGCAGCCGCGCCCCTGGCCGGCTGCGGCAGAGCCTGGGGCGGGACGGGACGGGCGAGATCCACGACAACCGTGGAGCCCTCCTCGAAGGCGCGGATCCCGAAACCCGCAGCCGGTCTGATGGTCACGGAGAGCGGACCGCCGCCACCGCTTTCCTCGAACGCGCCGACGCCGTCGGCGAGCTTCGGCCGGGAGCCCTTCGTGTCGAGGATCGCCGGCCCGTCGTGCGACACCTCCACCCCGCCCGCCGCATCCTTGAACCGCAGCACCCTGCCGGGCGACGGTTCGAACACGAAGCGCGTCACGGTCGGCAATGCGGCCGTGTGCACCGACAGGAGGGGGAGCGAGGGCTTGCGGCCTTCCTCCAATTTGAGCTTCGCCTCGGCCGCACGGGCGCGCTCGGCGAGTTCGGCGACCACCTCCGGCGGCAGGCCGGGCGGGAGCCCGGTCCAGTTCGGAGGCAGGAGGTCGATATAGACACGCTCGCCGGCTTCGAGGACGTTCGGCTTGAGCGGCCCCTGGAGCGCGAGACGAAGGCCCGTGCTGTCCGGGTCGCGCCGCACCGCCGAGACATAGGCCGGCAGCTCGGTCGCCAGCCGCTCCGACTTGATGCGGGCAGGCTCGCCGAAGCCGATCACCAGGACCCCGTTCGAGGCCTTCACCTGGACCTTGGTGACCTGGTCGAAGCGGAGCAGGATGCGGCCGAAGCGGTTGCCCGGCGAGCCCGTCACGACGACCTCGCGGGCCTGCGCCACGCCGGCGAGCAGCATCGTCGAGAGCGCCGCGAGAACAAGCGACGCGGCGCGGGCCTCGCTTCGGCCGCGGCGGCCGCGCCGGGCCAGCATTCGCATGGTCAGCCTGAACACACCCAACGCCCGCTGCCCGCCATCGGACCGCCGGAGCCTAGATCCGCAAGGCTAACGCGGGCTTAAGCCCGCCTCAGCGCCGCGGGAGGGCGGGCTCGATCGCCGAGAGCTCGCCCGGCGGAAGGGGCTGGCTCGCCGGGCCGCCGCGTTCGCCCGCGCCCTCGCCGCGCGCCTTTTTGGCAAGTGCCACCGTGAGCTTCTCGGCGCTCTCGGGGGACATCGCGGCCAGCACCTCGGAGGCCTTGCGGGCGTTCATCCCGCCGACGAGCGGCAGGAGAGTGTCCATGGGCAGGCGCTCGAAGACGCGCGCGGCCTCCTTCGGCTTCATGTTTTCGTACATGGTGACGAGGGTCTTCAGCCCCGGGGCGCCGCCGTCGCGCGCCGCCGTGCTCCTGCGCTCCTCCTCGGCCGCCTTTTCCTGCCCGGTTCGCTCGTCGAGCTTGCGCTCGCTGTCCTGCAGCAGCTTCTCGCGCATCTCGATCTCGCGGACGCGCTGCTGCAATTCCTCCCGCCGTTCCCCGAGCCGGTCGACGAGGGCCCGCTCGGTCGGCGACGGCCCGATCAGCGGCGGGGCGGGGGCGATCGGGACGGACGTTGCGGCCTCCGGGGACCGGGTGGCCTCCTTCGGCTTCTCGGGAACGGAGCCCGTCGTGGTCGGGTCTTCGGGTGCGTAGTTCGTGCGGGCGTGGGCCAGGACCTGGGCGAAGCCCGGCGCCGGATCCGCATCGAGCGACGCGCTCTGGCCTGCCCCGCCCTCCCCGGAGAACATGCCGAGCGCCTTGAGCGACAGAAGCGCGATCGCCGCGACGACGAGGCCGTCCACGAGCCGAAACCGTGGAACGGGCAGAGACGGCTTCACGCCGCGCGCCCCTCGATCCGGCGGGCCGTGCGGTCCGCGACGGCCTGCGCGGCCGCGATGGCCGAGCGCAGCGCGTCGCCCTGTCGCTCGGAGCCGGCCGCCGGCCCCCGCGTGGTGTGGCGCTCCACCGCCATCCGGGTCGTGTCCGCGATGTGCCCGATGCGGGTCAGCACGCCGTTGCCGGCCGCGATCGCCTGGGTGAGTTCGTTCGACCTGGTCTCGGCCGCGGCGATCCGGTCGCCGAGCGAGCGCTCCGCCTGGGCGAGCGTCGAGCGCAGCCCGGCGATGGCCCGTTCCGCGCTTCCGGTCGCCCCGACGAGCTCGGAGATCATCGTCCGCATCCCGGCCTCGTCGGCCTTCATCTGGGTGATGCGTCGCGACAAGCGCACCGAGGTGACGATGGTGGCGACCAGGAGGACGCCCACCAGCACGTCGGCGACCACCATCACGAGGGAGTTCATAGCTTCCGCCTTCCGGGTCAGCCGCGCGCCGGCTGGCGCGGGATCCTGTCGGTTTCGTTTCGGGCGGGCCGGATCGGCTCCGCCACCTTCACGGCGATGCGGCCGTCGAGGCGGCCCATCCGGCCACGGGTGAGAACGATGTCGCCGCAGCGAAGGGTGACCAGATCGGTCGGCTTCACGTCGAGCATCAGGGTGTCGCCGACTGCCAGGTCGAGCACACGCCCGAGCGGCAGGCGCATCTCGTGCAGAACGGCTTCCGCCTGGATGCCGGCCTTCCAGAACTCGGTCGCAAGATGGGTCGACCACAGCTCGTCGCGGCCGAGCTTCTCGCCCGGAAACTGCCCCACCAGGAGGTGGCGGACCGGCTCGAGGGTGCCGACCGGAAGAACCAGCTCGAAGCCGCCGGTGGCGCCGTCGAGGTCGATCTCGAAGCTGGCGCGCAGAACGGCCTCGTCCGGGCGGGCGACCTGGCTCGCGCGCGGATGGGCCTCGATCCCGGTGAGCTGGAGGACGACCGGCGCGATCGGCGCCAGAGCCGCTTGCAGCTCTCCGAGCAGCAGGGCGACGAATTGCGCCAGAATGCCGTTCTCGATCCCGGTGGCGGGCCGGGAGCTCGGCCGCTGCCGCTGGCCGGAGGGCCGGGCGCCGAGCAGCTTGTCCAGGACCAGGTAGGTCGCGTCGGCGCTGACCGCCACCAGGCCGGAGCCGTTCCAGCCCTCCGCCTTGAAGCCGAAGAGCTGCGCCGGAAGCTCGAGCTCGTCCAGGTACGCGCCGTAGCGGAGATTCTCGACGGCGCCGAAGGACAGCGCCGCCTCCCCGCGGAAGAACGCCCGCATGGCGGCTCCCGCCCCGCGCGCGAAGCGACCGAGCGCCACGTCAAGCATCGGCATGGCGTCGTAGCCGGTGCTGCCGCCGCCCCGTTGGACGAAGGAGCGCGGCGCGGCGCTCTCCGGATCGTCCGGCGCGGCGAAGCCCGTGAGCGCATCGACCTCGGCCTGCGCGAGAACCGGCTCGGGCACGGCGCGGCCCAGCGCCGGCATGCCTGCGCCCTCCCCTCGGATATCCGGATCCGAACCGGTCGCCGTTCCGTCCGCCATGATCCGGCTCCGCCCTACTGGACGATGACTTCCTTGAAGAGAACCGCGTCGACCCGGCTCGGCGCGACGGCGACGTTCACCCGCCGCAGCAATTCCTCGCGCAACCGGTGGATGCCGCCGGAGCCTTCGAGGTCGCTCGCCCGCAGCTCGCGGACATAGACCTGGAAGATGTCCTCGACGCGCGGCAGCAGCGGCTGCACGTCCGTCACGATCTTCGTGTCCTTCACCTCGAGCGCCACCTTGAACTTCAGGAAGCGTGGCCGGTCCTGCCCGGGCTCGGAGGCCAGGTTCACCATCATGTCCTTGATGTCGACGAAGGCGACCGGGATCTTCTTGTCCTCGCCCGCATGGCTGGAGCCGCCCGCGCGGCTCTTCACCAGCAAGCCCCCGCCACCGGCGACAAGCACGACGGCAAGCACGGCAAGCACGAGCTTCTTTTTGCCGCCCTTCGGAGCGGCTTCGGCATCGCCGCCGGCTTCGGCCGGAGCCTTGGCGCCCTGCTTCTTGGCCATGTGATGGGTGTCCGGATGACCGATTCCGAGGGCGCGGCCCTCTGTCGAGACCCTGCGGCCGGAGGGTTAACCGGGCGTTAAACCGGCAGTTTCTGCCGGGCCGGATTTGCCGGTCGGAAGGGGCCGAAGCCGGCGCGCCGGGCCGTTCTTTCGGACTAACACTCTGAACTGTCTATCGATTTTCATGGTGTCGCGTTCTGGCACGCCGGCTGCGCTGTTGTGCCGGTCGGGTCCGCGCTGGGGAGCGTCGGGGTCTCGACGGGGAAAGTGAAAGCGGGAGCGGCTCCATGGAGAACGCGCTACTCGTCGGCCTGTCGCGCCAGATGGCGCTCAGACGCGAGCTCGACGTCATCGCCAACAACGTGGCGAACGTCTCGACAAACGGATTCAAGGGGCGCTCCTCGCGCTTCGAAAATTATCTGATGCCGCATGCGAGCGCCGATGCGTTCCGGCCTGGGGACCGGAAGCTCGACTACGTTCTGGACGCCGGCACCACGCTGGACACGGGGGCCGGCGCCATCGAGGTCACGAAGCGGCCTCTCGATCTTGCGATCAAGGGCGACGGGTTCTTCGCCGTGCAGACGCCCGGCGGAGAACGCTACACCCGCAACGGTGCCTTCCAGCTCGACTCGCGGGGACAGCTCGTGACGAGCGACGGCTACCAGGTGGCCGGCGACAACGGTCCGATCACCTTCGATCCGACGGAAACGGAGATCGCGATCGCGCCGGACGGCACGGTCTCGACCCCGCAGGCGCAGCATGGGCGCATCCGGCTGGTGCGTTTCCCCGACCCTCGTACGCTGACCAACGAGGGCGCGAACACGTTCGCGGCCAGCACGCCACCTCAGCCAGCAGGGCCGTCCAGCCGCCTCGAATCGGGCGCGCTCGAGCGCTCTAACGTCAGCGCGGTGACCGAGATGACGCGGCTCGTCGAGGTGAACCGCGCCTATGCCAGCATCGCCAGCATGGTCGGACGGATGGACGAGCTGAAGCGCTCGGCCATCAGTCGGCTCGCTGACGCACCGAACAGCTAAGGGAGGCCTCCATGCGCGCGCTTCAGACGGCCGCCACCGGAATGGCGGCCCAGGAACTCAACGTCCAGACCATCTCGAACAACATCGCCAACCTGCGTACGACCGGCTTCAAACGCCAGCAGGTCCAGTTCCAGGACCTGCTCTACGAGACCTTGAAACGAGCGGGATCCTCGACCTCGGACCAGGGCACGCTGATGCCGGCCGGCCTCTCGATCGGATCCGGCGTGAAGACCGTCTCGACGCCGCGCGACATGTCCCAGGGCACCCTGAACTCCACCGGGAAGCCCTACGACATCGCGATCCGGGGCGAAGGCTATTTCAAGATCCGCATGCCCGAAGGCACCTCCGCGTATACCCGGGACGGCTCGTTCAGCCTGGATCAGCAGGGCCAGCTCGTCACACAGAACGGCTACCTGGTGGAGCCCGGCATCACCGTGCCGAGCACGGCATCAGCGGTCACCATCTCCGCGCAGGGGCTCGTCCAGGCGACGATCCCGGGTCAGACGGCGCAGCAGAACCTCGGGACGATCCAGCTCACCCGCTTCATCAACAAGACGGGCCTCAACTCGGTCGGGGACAACCTCTTCACCGAGACCGCGGCCTCCGGCCAGCCGATCGACGGCAATCCGGGCTCGGATGCGTTCGGCAACCTGCAGCAGACCTATCTGGAGGACGCGAACGTCAACGCGGTGAGCGAGATCTCCGGTCTGATCGCGGCGCAGCGCGCCTACGAGATGAACTCGAAGGTGATCACCGCGGCAGACCAGATGCTGTCCGCCACCAGCCAGATGTTCCGCGGGTGATGGACGCCGCCATGTCGAAGACCTTTCATCGCTTCGTCGCCCTCGCCGGCGCCTCCATCCTCCTTGCCGCGGCGTGCTCGCCCGTCCTGGCCGGCGACGTGCCGGCCGTTCGCGGGGACGTCGTGGTGCAGCGGGACGCGCTTACGCTCGGCGACCTCGTGGACGGCGTGCCTGCCGCGCTCGCCGGCACGGCGCTGTTCCGCGCTCCCGCGCTCGGCCAGTCCGGCACCATCCAGGTCCGGCGCATCGTCGAGGCGGCCGCGGGTCTCGGAATGTCCGGGCTCGAGAGCGGAGGGCGGCTGCAGGTCATGGTGACCCGCGCCGCCCGTCATGTCGGCCCAGGCGAAGTCGAGGCCGTGCTGAAGCGGCTTCTCGAGCGCGAGGCCGGCCTTGATCCCCGCTTCACCGGAATCCGTTTCGAGGGCACGTCTCCCGCGCTCACGCTGCCCCCCGACGAGACTGGGCCGCTGGTCGGGGGCGATCTCGTCTACGACCGCCGCACCCGCCGTGTTCTCGGCACCGTGTGGATCGGCTCATCCGCCACCGAGCGCAGAGCCTCAATGCGCGTGGCCGGCGTGGCGCTCGACCTGGTCGAGGTCGGCGTGCTCAGCCGATCGATCGAGCGCGGCGAAGCGATCAGGGCGACGGACGTCACGGTGGAGCGCCGCCCGCGTGAGGCGGTCGCGCCGGACGCCGTGCTCGATCTCGGGCCCGTGGAGGGACGGGTCGCCCGCCGCGCTCTCGCGGCCGGGGGACTGGTGCGGAACGGCGACCTGATCCGTCCGACCCTCGTCGACAAGGGCGAGGTGGTCACCGTGGTCTACGAGGCTCCCGGAATGGCGCTGTCGCTCCGCGCGACCGCCGCCGAAGCCGGGGCTCTCGGCGACGTCATCGGGGTCGTCAACCCGAGTTCCAAGAAGGCCATCCAGGCCAAGGTGATCGGCCCCGGACGGGTCGCCGTCAGCCCAGGCCAGACGCAGCGTGTGGTGGCCTCCGCCGCCGCTCCCCGCCTCCCGTGACATCGCGAGTCGCCCTCATGACCGACAAGTCCCTCCCCGTCCCCGGCCTCTCGGTGCTCGTCCTGTGCGCGCTCGCGCTCGGCGGCTGCGGTTCGCTCGACCGCCTCTCGAACGTCGGCAAGGCCCCCGCCCTGTCCTCGATCGAGGATCCCACGGCCCAGCCCGGCTACAAGCCGGTCCGGATGCCGATGCCGACCCCGCAGCCGTCCTCCTATGCTGCGAACTCGCTGTGGCGGACGGGTTCGCGGGCCTTCTTCAAGGACCAGCGGGCGCAGCAGGTCGGCGACATCGTCACCGTCAAGGTGCAGGTGACCGACAAGGCCAACCTCGACAACGAGACCAAGCGCTCGCGCACGAACAACGAGAGCTTCGGTGCCGGCAACCTGTTCGGGGCCGAGAGCAAGATCGGCAAGGTGCTTCCGGGCGCAACCGCCGGCGCTCTGGTGAATGCCGATTCGAGCTCGTCCTCGGAAGGCGCCGGCTCTGTGGCCCGCAAGGAGGAGCTGACCACCAGCGTGGCAGCGGTGGTCACGCAGGTGCTGCCCAACGGCAATCTCGTGGTCGAAGGCAAGCAGGAGATCCGCGTCAACTTCGAGGTCAGAGAGCTGATCGTGGCCGGCGTGATCCGGCCCGAGGACATCGAGGGCGACAACACCATCGCGTCCACCAAAATCGCGGAGGCCCGAATCGCCTATGGCGGGCGCGGGCAGATCACGGACGTGCAGCAGCCACGCTACGGCCAGCAGGTCATGGACATCGTGCTCCCGTTCTAAACCGGACGGGTTCCCCGGGCGCGCGGCACGCTCCCCCTCGTCAGCTGCGCACCCCAAGCGGCCCCGGCGCTCCCGCCGGGGCCGCTTCCGTGTTAGGATCCCCCATGAAACCGGAGAGGATCACGTCGTTGTCGGCCCGTCCGGTCTTCTGACGTGATCCGAACCCGGCCCGGCTGGGCGACACTCGCGAACGTCGCGCGTGTAAAATCGCACGGCCGTTCATACGGCTTCGGCCGCGAGGCCGCGGGCTTTTTCTGCTTGTGCGGACGAGCGTCGGCGGCCCGTCAGGACGCGAAACGGCACGCGAACGAGAGCGACGCGCTCACATGACGACCATCGCGGCCGGAGCGATCGAGCCGGTAATGCAGCGGCAGGGCACCCGCCGGCTCGGACTGTCTGGCCGGCTCATCATTCTGACTTTACTGTTCATGATGCTGGCCGAGCTCCTGATCTTCGTGCCTGCGGTGGCGAGCTTCCGGCGGAGCTGGGTCTCGGACAGGATCATGGGCGCGCAGATGATCGTGCTCGCCCTGTCGGGAACACCGAACGAGGCCCGCTCGACCGATATTGAGGCCCGCCTGCTAGCCGGTGTGAAGGGCGCCCAAGCGATCGGCGTTCGGGGCCCGGGAACGCGATGGCTGCTCGCCGCCGGCGGCGACGTTCCACCGGAAGCGGCTTATTGGGTCGACATGCGCGAAGGGCCGTGGTGGGGCGCCTTCCGCGGACTGTACCGGACCATGATGCAGGGCCATCACGGGCCGACCCGCATCACCGCACCCGGCCCGGCAGGCGTTCCGAACGTGGAATGGGTGGAACTCATTCTGGACGAAGCGCCCCTGCGGCAGGCGATCCTGACCTTCTCCCGGCAGTTTCTGGCCGTCTCTTTAGTCATGTCCGGAATAACGTCTGCGCTCCTCTATCTCGCGCTGCACCTCCTGGTCGTGCGGCCCGTGCAGCGACTTGCCGGCAACGTTGCGGCCTTCGCCGAAAACCCTGAGGACTCGAACAGGATCATCGTTCCGTCCGGCCGCACGGATGAGATCGGCGTCGCCGAGCAGGCCCTCGCCCGGATGGAATCCGCGCTCGCGACCGAGTTGCGCCAGAAGCGGCGCTTGGCGGAGCTCGGCCTGGCCGTGAGCAAGATCAATCACGAGTTGCGCAACATCCTGACCACCGCCCAGCTCCTCGGCGACAGGCTCGGGGACGTCGTCGATCCCGTGGTGCAGCGGGTCGCGCCGCGGCTGATCGCGACCCTCGGACGTGCGATCGATTACTGCAACGCGACGCTTGCCTATGGCCGCGCCAGCGAGCGTGCGCCGCTCAGGGAAATCGTCCCTCTGGCCCCGATCGTGGAGGAGCAGCTCGATCTGACGAAGCTCGGCGAAGGACACCCGATCGCCATCGAGGCGGACATCGCGCCGGATCTGCTCGTGGACGCCGATCCGGAGCAACTCGGACGCGTGCTGCTCAACCTGATCCGCAATTCGGTCGAAGCACTAGCGCGAGCCAAGACCCCGGACGCCCGCATCCTCGTTCTGGCGAAGCGGATCGATCGGGCCGTGCAGATCTCCGTCCTCGACAACGGGCCTGGCGTCCCCGAGCGCGTGCGGGACAGATTGTTCTCCGCGTTCCAAGCCTCGGAGCGGAGCGGCGGCACGGGACTGGGGCTGCCGGTTGCCGATGAGCTCGTGCGACTGCACGGCGGCCGCGTCGTCCTTGAGGAAAGCGGTGCCGGAGCGTGCTTCGCGATCCGGATTCCCGATCGGGGTCAGGGCTGACGGCGGCGAGCCTTCAACTGGTCGCGATTGCGCGCGATACGGCCTGATGGATCCGGACGCCCCGATCGTTTTCGACCGTGCACTGGCACGGCGCCGGCTGCAGCGCGCGCTTACGGACGAATATCCGAGCTTCCTGCTCGATCGCGCCGTCGACGACCTGGATGATCGCCTGGCGGCCGTGACGCGCTCGTTCGAGCTCGGGCTCGACGTCGGCACCCCCACCGCGGCCGCCACGGAAGCACTGATCGGCTCGCTTCGGGTCCGCGCGATGCTTCGGCTCGCGCCGGCTCTCCCGGCCGGCGCTCGCCCGGCGATGACCGCCGTGGCGGACTCGGAGGCGCTGCCCGTGGCTCAGGGCGCGTTCGACCTCGCCGTCTCCGTGCTGTCTCTGCAGGCTGTGAACGATCTTCCCGGAGCGCTCCTGCAGATTCGGCAGTCGCTTAAGCCCGATGGCCTGTTTCTGGGGTGCCTGCTCGGCGGCGACACGCTGACCGAGCTGCGCCAGGCCTTCGCGGCCGCCGAGAGCGAGCTGGAGGGCGGTGCGAGCCCCAGGGTCGCCCCCTTCGGGGAGGTGCGGGCGCTCGGGGGATTGCTGCAACGCGCCGGATTCGCCCTGCCGGTTGCCGATCTCGAGCGGGTGACGGTGCGGTACGGCAGCGTGTTCCCGCTGTTGGCCGATCTGCGCGCGATGGGGCTGACGAACGCCCTCGCGCTCCGCAGCCGGGCGCCGCTTCGACGCGCGACGCTGCTGCGCATGGCCGCGATTTATTCCGAACGCTTCGCCGATCCGGATGGCCGAGTGCGGGCCACCTTCGATATGGTGTGGCTGTCCGGGTGGGCGCCGCACGAAAGCCAGCAGAAGCCGCTTCGGCCGGGCTCGGCGCGGGCGCGTCTCGCCGATGCGCTCGGCGTGCCCGAATTGAAGACCGGCGACACGGCCAGCATTCGAGGAGGATGACGAGATGAAGGTGAGCTCACCGGACCACCCGATCGCGATCGCCCCGAACCCAAACCGCATCAGGATCGTGCTAGGCGGCGTGATCGTGGCCGAAACCACCCGCGCCATGACGCTGCGCGAGGGCACCTTCCCGCCCGTGCACTATGTTCCGCGCGAGGACGCCCAGCTGGATCTGTTCGACAGGACGGAGCGGCAATCCCACTGCCCCTACAAGGGTGACGCCACGTACTTCACGGTCACCGCGGGAGGCCTGGAGCGCCGGGACGCCGCCTGGAGCTACGAAGCGCCGTTCGAGGGGGCCAAGGCCATCGCCGGCCACCTCGCCTTCTACCCGAACAAGGTGGACGCGATCGAGGAGCTGTACTGAGGATGGCGGAACGCCCGGCCCGGCTCGATCGCGCGGCCTTTCGGATTTTCCGCCCGATCCCGACCCGTTGGATGGACAACGACGCGTACGGGCACGTGAACAACGTCGTGTACTACTCGTATTTCGACACTGTCGTGAACGCTCACCTGATCGAGGCAGGCGTTCTCGATCCGTCCACCAGCCAGAACACGGGCCTCGTGGTCGAGACCTCCTGCACCTACTTCGAATCGATCGCCTTTCCGGAAACGGTCGAGGCGGGGCTGGCCGTGACGGCCGTCGGGCGCTCGTCGGTCACCTACCGGGTCGCGATCTTCAAGGCGGGGCGGGACCTCGCGGCCGCCCAAGGCCGCTTCACTCACGTCTACGTGGAGCGCAGCTCCGGACGGTCCGTGGCGATCCCGGAGGCGGTACGGGCCGTGCTGGACCCGCTTCTCGACTGACAGCCTACCCCAAGGGTCCGACCAGATCGATGAGCGCGGGGATCAGCGGCTCGTCGGCGGGCGGCATCGCGAAGGAGCGCAGGTCGCGCGGACGCACCCATGTCAGCTCCTGGCCCTCCCGCGGCGTGACGAACCCGCCCCACCGGCGGCACACGTAGAGCGGCATCAGGAGATGGAAGCTCTCATAGGCGTGGCTGGCAAAGGTCAGCGGCGCGAGGCACTCCTCCTCCACCGCGATGCCGAGCTCCTCGTCGAGCTCCCGTATTAGCGTCTGTTCCGGCCGTTCACCCGGCTCGATCTTCCCGCCCGGAAACTCCCAGAGCCCGGCGAGAGGCTTCCCCGCGGGGCGCCTGGCGATCAGCACGCGCCAATCCGGGTCGATCAGCGCAACGGCGGCCACGAGCAGGAGCTTGCGGCCTGCTTCGGCGTCGCTCACAGGGCTCCCTCGGCAGCCAGAAGCTCCGCCTGGTGCTCCGTCGTGAGCGCGTCCACGACCTCGTCGAGGGCGGTCCCGGCCAGCACCTCCTCGAGCTTGTACAGCGTCAGGTTGATACGGTGGTCCGTCAGCCGGCCCTGCGGGAAGTTGTACGTCCGGATCCGCTCGGAGCGGTCGCCCGATCCGACCTGCGACTTGCGGTCGGCGGCGCGCGCCGCGTCCTTGCTGCTCCGCTCGCGCTCGTAGAGCCGGGCACGCAGCAGCGCCATGGCGCGGGCCCGGTTCTTGTGCTGCGAGCGCTCGTCCTGGACGAACACCACGATGCCGGACGGCATGTGAGTGATGCGGACCGCGGATTCGGTCTTGTTGACGTGCTGCCCGCCCGCCCCCTGGGCCCGCATGCGGTCGATCTTGAGATCGGCCTCGTTGACGTGCACGTCGACCTCCTCGGCCTCGGGAAGCACCGCGACCGTTGCGGCCGAGGTGTGGATTCGGCCCGACGCCTCCGTGGCAGGGACACGCTGGACGCGGTGCACCCCGCTCTCGAACTTGAGCCGGGCGAACACGCCGCGGCCGTTGATCTCCGCCACCAACTCCTTGATCCCGCCGGCAGTGCCTTCGCTCTCCGACATCACCTCGACCCGCCAGCCCTTCAGCTCGGCATAGCGGGCGTACATGCGGAACAGGTCACCCGCGAACAGCGCGGCCTCGTCTCCGCCCGTCCCGGCCCGGATCTCCAGAATGGCGCTCTTCTCGTCGGCCGCGTCCTTGGGCAGGAGAAGGAGATTCAGCGAGGCCGCCGCCCGTTCGACGGCGGCGGCGACCGCCGGCCGCTCGTCCTCCGCCAGGGCCCGCATGTCCGGGTCTGTCGCCGGGTCGGACACAAGGCTCTCGATCCCGGCCAGCTCCGCGTCGCGCGCCTTGTAGGCGTTGATGGCCTCCACGACCGGCTCGAGGTCCGAGAGCTCGCGCGACAGCGCCACGAACAGCTCGGGCTCCGGGGCGCCGTTCAGGGTGGCGGTGACGATCGCATGGCGCGCCAGGATCGCCTCGAGCTTCGCATCCGACGGGGCAGGCATCAGACCGGAACACCCTCGCGTGCAGCGAATTCGGACAGCGCCGCCCGCAGGCTCTGCGGCGAGCCGGAGCGGGAGATCTCGGTCCTGATCAGGTCCGCCAGCGCACCCGCGTCCAGTGCCAGGATCATAGCCTTCACGGGCCCGACGGACGCGGCCGACATGGACAGCGACCGGATGCCGATCCCGATGAGCGTCATTGCCTCGAGCGGACGCCCCGCCATCTCACCACACACCGTCACTGGAACGTCCCTCGCACCCGCACGCTCCACCACGCTTCGCAACGCCCGCAGGGGCGCGCGACTCAACGGATCGAACCGATCCGCCACGAGCTTGTTGCCGCGATCGGTCGCAAACAGGAACTGCATCAGGTCGTTCGACCCGACGGACAGGAAATCCGCCGCATGCGCGATCTCGTCCATCTCGAACAGAAGCGACGGCACCTCCACCATCGCCCCGAGCGACAGCTTGGCCGGAAGCGGGCCGCCGTTGTTGCGGAGCCAGTTCAACTCGCCGTCAACCAGGTGCTTGGCCTGCTCGAATTCGGCCGTCGTCGCAACCATCGGGAACATGATGCGCAGGTGACGACCGCTCGCCGCACGCAGCAGGGCACGCGCCTGAACCCGCAGCAGCGCCGGCCTGTCGAGCGCGATCCGGATCGCCCGCCATCCGAGCGCCGGGTTCTCCTCCTCCACGCGCGGCATGTAAGGCAGGAGCTTGTCGCCGCCGATGTCGAGGCTTCGGAACGTGATCGGCCGGTCGCCGGCCGCGTCGAACACGGATGCGTACAGCGCCTGCTGGTCCTTCGCGGATGGCATGCGCTCGGCGATCATGAACTGCAGCTCGGTCCGGAACAGGCCGACCCCAGCCGCGCCCGTTTCCTCCAGATGGGGCAGGTCGACGAGCAGGCCGGCGTTGAGCTGAAGCGCGATCTCGACGCCGTCGCGCGTCACCGCTGGCACGTCCCGCAGGAGGCGGTATTGCGCCTGGCGCCTGGCCCTGAGCCGCGCCTTTACCGCATAGGCGTTCTCGACATCGGCTGGCGGCCGGATCTGGATCTCTCCCGCGCCACCGTCGACGATGATGGCGTCGCCGGATTCCACGAGCGAGGTCGCGCCCTCCACCTCGCTCACAACCGGGATGTTGAGGGCCCGGGCGACGATTGCGATGTGGCTTGTCTCGCCGCCCTCCTCCAGCACCAGCCCGCGCAGCCGCGCCCGGTCGTAATCGAGCAGCGCCGCCGGGCCGAGCATCCGGGCCACGATGATCGCGTTGTCGGGCAGTTCCGCCCGCGGCGCGACGAGATCGCGGCCGACCAGTCTGTGCAGCAGCCGGTTCGCAAGATCGTCCAGATCGTGCAACCGCTCGCGCAGGTAGGGGTCGGTCGCCCGCATCAGCCGGGCGCGGCTGTCGCTCTGCACGCGCTCGACCGCGGCCTCGGCCGTGATCCCGGTCCGGACGGCATCGCGCATCCGGCGCAGCCAGCCCGGATCATGCGCGAACATCCGGAAGGTCTCGAGGACCTCGCGATGCTCGCCGCCGTGGGCGATGTCGCCCCGCTCGAGCATCTCGTCGATCGAGGTGCGCACCGCGCCGAGCGCATCGTCGAGCCGCACCAACTCGGCCTCGACGTCGCCGGCGATGATGTCCCGGATCACGACGCGCGGTTCGTGCAACACGACGTAGCCGAGCCCGAGCCCGTCCGCGAGAGCCGAGCCCTTCACGAAGAGGGGACCACGAGCGGCGGGCTGGGTGCCGGGCTGGCCGAGCGCCTGCAGCTCGCCCGATGCGATGAGCTCCGCCAGCACCATCGAGGTGGTCTGGAGCGCCTCGACCTCTTCCTCGGCATAGACCCTGTGGGCCCGGTTCTGCACGACCAGGACCCCGAGGGTGTTGCCCGCCCGCAGGACCGGAACGCCCAGGAAGCCGTGATAGACCTCCTCCCCGGTCTCCGGCCGGTAGGAGAAGGCCGGGTGGGTTTGCGCGTCCGAGAGAGCGAGCGGCTCGGCGTTCTGCGCGATCAAGCCGACCAGGCCCTCGCCGGTCCGCATGGTCGTAAGGTGAACGGCCTCCCGGTTGAGGCCCTCGGTGGCGTAGAGCTCGAGCGTCTGGTCGGCCCGCATCACATAGAGCGAGCAGACCTCCGAGACCATGTTGGACGCGATAAGGACAACGATGCGGTCGAGACGCGCCTGAGCCGGCGCGGGCTCCGCCATGACTTGCCGCAGGCGGCGCAGCAGCATGCGCGGGCCGCCTGATGGACCTCGCATCGTCCTAATCCGTGGCCCTTGTGCCCGTTCGACGCCAGTAGGTGCAGCCCGACTCGACGTCTCCGTCAGGCCCTGTCGAGGCCGTATAACGAGTGGAGCGTGCGAACCGCAAGTTCGGTATAGGCCGCGTCGATCAGCACCGAGAACTTGATCTCCGAAGTCGTGATCGCCCGGATGTTGATCCCCTTGTCTGCCAAAGCCCGGAACGCGCGTGACGCGACCCCTGCATGGCTGCGCATTCCGACCCCGATGGCCGACACTTTCACCACATCCGTCGCGCCCTGCACTTCCCTGAGCCCGATGGTCTCGCGATGCTGCTCCAGGATCGCGCGCGAGCGCTCGTAATCGGCCGCCGGCACCGTGAAGGTGATGTCGGTCGTGGCCGCATCGTCCGAAACCACCTGGATGATCATGTCCACATTGACGTTCGCGTCCGCGAGCGGACCGAAGATGGCGGCCGCGACGCCGGGCTTGTCCGCGACACGACGAAGCGTGATCTGCGCCTCGTCGCGCGAGAAGGCGATGCCCGTGACGACCGACTGTTCCATGATGTCATCCTCGTCGCAGATCAGGGTGCCGGGCTTCGGATCAGCGGGATCGTCGAAGCTTGACCGCACGTAGGTCGGCACCTGGTGCAGCATGGCGAGCTCGACCGAGCGCACCTGCAGCACCTTCGCCCCGAGCGAGGCCATCTCCAGCATCTCCTCGAAGGCGACCCGGTCCAGCCTGCGCGCGCGGGGCACGATTCGGGGATCGGTCGTGTAGACCCCGTCCACGTCCGTGTAGATGTCGCAACGCTCTGCCTTCAGCGCCGCAGCCAGCGCAACCGCGCTGGTATCGGAGCCGCCTCGGCCGAGGGTCGTGATGCGACCGGTCTCGGCGTGGATCCCCTGGAACCCGGATACGACGGCCACCTCGCGCTTGGCCTCGAACCCGGCCAGGATCCCGGCACCGTCAACCTCGGCGATGCGGGCCGAGCCGTGTCCGTCGGAGGTCCGGAATGGCACCTGCCAGCCCTGCCACGATCGGGCCGGGAGCCCCTCGTTCTGCAGCGCGATGGCGAGGAGCCCCGAGGTCACCTGCTCGCCCGACGCGACAACGACGTCGTACTCGCTCGGCGCGTAGAGAGGAGCCGCCTCCTTGCACCAGCCAACGAGCTCGTTTGTGCGGCCCGCCATGGCGGAGACCACGACGGCCACGTCGTAGCCCGCCTCGACCTCGCGCCGGACATGGCGCGCTACGTTGCGGATGCGCTCCACCGTGGCGACGGAAGTGCCGCCGAATTTCATGACGAGACGTGGCATCGGTTTGTTCTTGGCGTGACGTTGTCGACCGATGCGGAGCGGAAGAGCCGGGGCCTGTCGCCCGTTCCGGCGGTATCAAGTATGCTCGCGCCATGTCAACGAGCCCCTTCTCACCGCCGCCGCGCGGAGCCGTCGACCCGAACGAGGTCGGCCGCTTCGACCGGCTCGCCCGCGACTGGTGGGACCCGCATGGACCCATGCGGGCGCTGCACAGGATCAATCCGCTCCGCCTGGTCTTCATCCGCGAGGCGTTGTGCCGCCATTTCGGCCGCGACCCGCGGGCTCCGTTTCCGCTGGACGGGTTGTCTCTGCTGGACGTGGGCTGCGGGGCGGGCCTCATCTCCGAGCCGATGGCGCGGCTCGGGGCCGCGGTGACAGGGCTCGATCCTGCGGCCCGCAACATCGAGGTGGCGCGCCGGCACGCGCAGGCTGCCGAACTCTCGATCGATTACCGGACGGACACCGTCGAGACGGTGGCGGCCGGGGGTCAGCGATTCGAGGTGGTGCTCGCCATGGAGGTCGTCGAGCACGTGCCGGACATGCCGGCCTTCGTGGCCGCCTGCGGTGCGGCTCTTGCGCCGGGCGGGCTTCTGCTGCTCGCGACCATCAACCGGACGCTGCGCTCGTTCGCGCTCGCGATCGTGGGTGCCGAATACGTGCTGCGCTGGCTGCCGAGAGGCACGCACGACTGGGACAGGTTCGTCACGCCCGACGAGCTTCGGGGCGCGACGGGGGCCGCCGGCCTCAGCCGGTTCCAGACGCGCGGCATGATGTACGACCCTCTGAAACGGGAGTGGGGCCTCTCGCGCGACACGTCCGTGAATTACCTCGCCTGCGCCGAAAAGCCGGGCAGCCCTCCGTGATCCGGGTGACGGACCGCATCGCGCTGAACGACGACGAGATTCACGAGAGCTTCGTCCGGGCCTCCGGGCCGGGCGGCCAGAACGTCAACAAGGTCTCGACGGCCGTCGAGCTCCGCTTCGACGCGGCCGGCTCGCCTGCCCTGTCCGACCACGTCCTCGCCCGGCTGCGCACGCTGGCCGGACGCCGCATGACGCAGGACGGGGTCATCGTGATCGACGCGCAGCGCTTCAGGTCGCGCGAGCAGAACCGGGCGGACGCGCTGGATCGACTGGTGGCGCTGATCGCCCAGGCCGCGATCCCGCCGAAGCCGCGCCGGCCGACCCGTCCGACCCTGGCGTCGAAAACGCGGCGACTTGAGGGGAAAACGGTGCGCAGCAGGGTCAAGGCTGCCCGCGCGCGGCCGAGCTCTGACGACTGACACCGCGCCCGGGGCCTGCGTGGTCGGCAGCCCGCGATGCACCGGGACCCGCCCGCCGGCCCTTTGAGAGAGCGCCAGCCTCAGCTCCGACAGGCTGCGCTGACCGAAGAGGCCGCGGGCCGTTCGTCCTCCAGCGACGGCCCGACGTCGCCGACAGGCGTCTCGAGCCGGCAGGCTTGTCGAGCCTCCCCCCGGCCGCTAACGAGCGACGCGGAGGAACATGCCATGGACATCACCCCGGCCTCGAAGCACGCCACCCGCCGCGCCAACGCGGACTGGTTCACCGGGACGGTGTGGCAGGATCCGATCGTCGAGGCGCCGGCGCCTGCCAGGGTGCGGGCGGCACGGGTAGCCTTCGAGCCCGGCGCGAGGACCGCCTGGCACACGCATCCGCTTGGCCAGACGTTGCATGTCGTGCAGGGGATCGGATTGATCCAGGCGAAGGGCGGGCCGGTTCAGGTGATCCGGGCCGGCGACAGCATCTTCATTCCGCCGAACGAGAAGCATTGGCACGGGGCATCGCCGACGCACGGCATGGTGCACATCGCCATGCACGAGTTCGACGGTGAGAAGCACGTCACCTGGATGGAGAAGGTGACGGACGAGGAATACGCGGTTTCGCCCAGCCTCTGACGGGCGCTCTGCGGCTTTCAGGCCGCCGGGCCCCGCTCTCAGGGACCCATCCGGTCACGCCATTGCTGCTCGCCTGCGAGGCAATTGGAGCGGCGGCCGTCGGATTGTGCGAGAACCACGAGGCCCGAGCCCTCGAGCTCGGCCGCGCGCCCCGACGTCGGGGTGTCCGCGATCTCCATGATGATCTTGGTCTTCACCGCGTCCCGGAACTGGTCCTTGTCTCGGGCCGGAACCAGAAAGGCGCCCTGCCCGCCGATGACGCAGTCGCGGTAGTAGAGGTCGAGATTGGCCATGTCGAAATAGCCGGGGCCCTTCAGCATGATGGGCAGGCCGTTGATCGTGATGTCCTTGGCCAGCGCATCGTCGCGGGCCGCGATCACGGGACGGCCCTGGTTGTTCGGTCCGTCCCCCGAAACGTCGATGACGCGACGCACCGCCGAGAAGCCACCCTCCTGTTGCAGCTTGACGGCAAAATCGAGCGCACCTGAGATCGAGGTGCGCGAGGCGCGGCGGGTCGGCTTGCGGGACAGTTCCTCCGCGAAGGCGAGCGCCTGAGCGGGCCCTTCCATGATGGTCCAGGGCAGCAGCACGCGCTGGTCGCCCGCGCCCGCCCATTCGACGTAGGTGACGGCAATCCGTCCGACGGCGCCCCGCCTGATGGCATCGTGCACGATCGAGGAGCGGAACGCCTCGATGAACCCTTCGCGCTGGAGGACCTGCTCCTCCGTGTCCATGGAAAAGGACACGTCGACCGCGAGCACGAGGGCGAGGTCGACCTCCACCTCCGCCCGGGCGGGTCCGATCGTCGCGCCCCCCGCCATTGCCAGCAGGGCCAGAAGCAACGAGCGGAGCACGGAGCGCAGCATGGACACCTCCCGCGGGGTGGTCAGTCTCGCACCGCGCTCGCAGGATGCAAGCCAGCTTCACCCTGACAGGAAGCGCTCGGCCCTCCGGCCGAAGTCACATGCGCGAGAGCGCGGGCCTGCTGCGCTCGGCGAGTCTCAACGCCCTTGGAAGTCTCGGCCCCAGAACGTTCGATTCAGGGACGCGAGCCGTAGGCCGATCTCACACAATGCCGATCGGTCGTGGTGGCGGAGAGCCTCGTTTCGAATGCGCTCGAGGCGTCGCATCTCGACCACGTATTCGGCTGCACTGATGAGGCTCATGACGTCCCCCGTTGCGGAACCGCAGCGGCAAGGATCAGATCGGGATGGTTACCCCGCCGTTAAAGGAGGCGCTCGGTCGCGCCCTGCCCGGCGCCCCTGGCCGCGCAGACGAGCTCGAGCGCGCGCGCGAACACCTGGTCCGGCGAGAGACCGGTCGTATCCAGCACGACTGCGTCGGGCGCGATCCTCAAGGGTGCGGAGGCGCGGCTCTCGTCGCGCTCGTCACGGCGACGGATGTCGTCCAGCACGGTACGGTAATCGGCGTCCTCACCGGCCAGCGAAGCCTCGCGATGGCGACGCGCGGCGCGCTCCTCGGGCGAGGCCGTGACATAGAGTTTTATGACGGCGTCCGGGCATACCACCGTGCCGATGTCGCGCCCGTCCAGGACCGCGCCGCTCGGCTGAGCCGCGAACCGGCGCTGGAACGCCAGCAGGGCGTCGCGCACGGGCGCGAATGCGGACACGACCGAGGCCGCCTCGCCGATGCGGTGCTCCCGCAGGCGCGCATCCGATAGCCGCCCGACATCCAGCGCGGCGGCGGCGGCGGCGGCGGCGGCGGCATCGGACAGGCTCTCGCCGCGATCGATCAGGTCCCTCGCCACCGCGCGATAAAGCAGCCCCGTGTCGAGATGCGCGTGCCCGAAATGGGCCGCCAGCCGTCGCGCGAGCGTTCCCTTCCCGGAGGCCGCGGGGCCGTCGATCGCGATCACCATGAGGGTCACGAGCCGACGGATGCGCCGAGGCTGCGCATCAGGGGCTCGAAATCCGGGAAGCTGGTCGCGATGGTGGCGCCGTCGTCCACCGCGACCCCGCTCTGCGCGGCGAGCCCCATCACGAGGAACGCCATGGCAATGCGATGGTCGAGATGGGTCACCACCGTGCCCCCGCCCGCGACCTGACCCGACCTCCCGATCACGGTCAGGTCGTCGCCGGCGATCTCGTGGGGCACTCCGTTCGCGGCGAGGCCTGCAGCCACCGCGGCGAGGCGGTCGGATTCCTTGACGCGCAGCTCCTCCAGTCCCCGCATGACCGTGTTGCCGGCCGCGAAGGCGGCCGCGACCGCGAGGATCGGGTACTCGTCGATCATCGAGGGTGCCCGCTCGGCCGGAACCTCCACTCCCTTCAGCCGGGAATGGACGGCCCGCAGGTCCGCCACCTGCTCCCCGCCCAGATCGCGCCGGTTCAGGAGTTCGATCTCGGCTCCCATCTCGAGCAGTGTCGTCAGGAGCCCTGTCCGGAGCGGTTTCATCATGACGTTCTCAACGACGACATCCGAGCCCGGCGTGATCAGAGCGGCGACCAGCGGGAACGCGGCGGACGAGGGATCGGCCGGGACGACGACCTCCGCTCCGCGCAGATCGGGCTGCCCGGTGAGCGTGATCCGCCGGCCGTGCTCCGGCTCGTCCGAAACCCGGACGGTCGCGCCGAAATGGGCGAGCATGCGCTCGGTATGGTCGCGCGTCGCCTGCCGCTCGATCACGGTGGTCAGGCCCGGCGAGTTGAGGCCGGCGAGCAGCACCGCCGACTTGATCTGCG
>JAQGJJ010000145.1 GCA_028290695.1 Enterovirga sp.
TCGGCCGACTTCTCCGGCGCCACGATCGAGACGAGCTCGCATTTGGAGAACTGGTGCTGGCGCAGCATGCCGCGCGTATCCCGCCCCGCAGCGCCCGCCTCCGCCCGGAAGCAGGGGGTGAGCGCCGTGAAGCGCAGCGGCAGCTCCTCCTCGGCCAGGATGCTGTCCCGCACGAGGTTCGTCAGGGGGACTTCCGCGGTCGGGATGAGCCAATGGCCGAAATTGGTTCGGAACATGTCCTCGGCGGATTTCGGCAGCTGGCTCGTGCCGTAGGCGACCTCGTCCCGCACCATCAGCGGCGGGCTCACCTCGGTATAACCGTGCTCGGTGGTATGCAGGTCGAGCATGAACTGGCCGAGCGCGCGCTCGAGGCGGGCGAGCTGGCCGCGCAGCACGACGAAGCGCGAGCCGGAGAGCCTGGCGGCCGCCTCGAAATCCATGGCCGTGCCGTTGTCGACCCGCCAGGCCTCCGCGAGCTCGAAATGCTGCTTCGGATTGGCGAGCGCGACGGGCACCCCCCATTCGTGCCGGACGACGTTGCCGGTCTCGTCGGGCCCGAGCGGCACCTCCGGGGCGGGGATGTTCGGGATTTCGGCGAGGCGCGTCTCGAGCGCGGCGTTGGCGGCCTTCTCGCGCTGCTCGCCCTCCGGGATGATCGCCTTCAGCCGGGCGACCTCGGTCATCAGCTCGGCCGCGCGCGCCTCGTCGCGGGCCTTCTTGGCGAGGCCGATGTCTTTCGACAGGGCGTTGCGGCGCTCCTGGGCGACCTGCAGGTCGGCGATGGCGGCGCGGCGCTCCTCGTCGAGCGCGATCAGTTCGGCCGAGAGCGGCGCGAGCCCGCGGCTGGCGAGGCCACGGTCGAAGGCCTGGGGGTCGTCCCGGATGAGGCGGATGTCGTGCATGGGGAGAATCGGTCGGCCGGACGGCGGTGAGCCGCGCCTTGCAGCCGGCCCGCGGGTTCATGACCCCGATCGGGCGCCTTTTCCAGCCCCCGCCGGGCTTTTCGCCGCCCCGGGCGTCAGTCGTCGCCGAAGGTGTAGCCGCGCCGGACCGGCTGCGGCGGGGCGGGCGGCTCGTCGTCGCCGGCCTCGTCGGGCGGAACCGGGATGGCGTAGGCGCCCGTCAACCAGCGCCCCAGATCGACATCGGCGCAGCGCGGCGAGCAGAACGGCTTGAACTGGGCGAGCGCCGGCCGCTCGCAGATCGGGCAGGCCGGTTCGGCCGGCTTCGGCCCGCTCACGGCGTGCCCCCGGGCCCGGTGCGAAGCCGGTCGCGGGCCCGCAGCTCCGTCTTCAGCACCTTGCCGTAATTGTTCTTCGGCAAGGCATCGAGGAACACGTAGTCCTTCGGCCGCTTGAAGCGCGCGATGCGGGACAGGCAGAGAGCGTCGAGCTCGGCCGGCGGCGCCGTTCCGACCAGGTAGGCGACCACGACCTCGCCCCAGTCCGGATCCGGCCGGCCGATCACCGACACCTCGCGGATGCCGCTGTGGGTCAGCAGCACCTCCTCGACCTCGCGCGGGTAGATGTTGGTGCCGCCCGAGATGACGACGTCCTTGGAGCGATCCTTCAGGGTCAGGTAGCCGGCCTCGTCGAAGGCGCCGACGTCGCCCGTGTGCAGCCAGCCGCCCCGCAGGGCAGCCGCGGTGGCGGCCTCGTCGCGCCAGTACCCGCTCATGACGGGCGTGCCGCGGGCCACGACCTCGCCGGTTTCCCCGGGCGGCAGCGGCGTGCCGTCCTCGCCCATGGCGCAGGTCTCGATGCAGGCATAGGCGCGACCAGCCGAGCCGAGCCGCTCCAGCCAGCGCGGGTGGTCGCCGTCCGCGATCTCCGATTTCGGCAGCAGCGTGATGGTCATGGGGCTCTCGCCCTGCCCGTAGATCTGGGCGAAGCGCGGCCCGAAGCGGTCGAGCGCGGCGCGCGCATCCTCCACATACATCGGCGCGCCGCCGTAGATGATGGTCCGGATGGCCTCGGGGTCGAAGTCAGGCGCTCCCGCGACGAGGCGCTTCACCATGGTGGGCGCGGCGAACATCGACATGCGGCGCCAGGCCGCGAAGGTGGCGGCGATCTCGTCCGGTTCGAAGCCGCCCGATTCCGGCACGACGTTCACCCCGAGCCGCGCCACCTGGGCCATGATGTAGAGGCCGGAGCCGTGGCTCATGGGGGCTGCGTGCAGCAGCGAATCGCCCGCCTCGATCGGATCGACCTCCATGGCATAGGCGAAGGAGGCGGCCAGGAGATTGCCGTGGCTCAGCATGGCGCCCTTCGGCCGCCCCGTGGTGCCGCTCGTGTAGAACAGCCAGGCGAGGTCGCCCGGGGCACGCGCCGAGACGGGCACGGGATCCGCCGCGCAGAGGCGCTCGAAATCCGGCCCGTCGAGCCGGAGAAGGCGCTCGAGGCTCGGCGGGGCATGGTCGGCCGCCGCCCCCTCGGCATCCCCGGACACGAAACACAGCCGGGCGCCGGAATGCTCCAGCACATAGGCGAGCTCGGCACCATGCAGCTTGGCGTTCACCGGAACGGCCGCAAGACCGGCATGCCAGATCGCGAACAGCGCCTCGGCATAGGCGGGGCTGTTCTTGGCGAAGATGGCGACCCGGTCGCCCGGCACGAGCCCGAAACCGGCGAGCGCCCCCGCCAGGCGGGCGGCCCGCTCCCCAAAGGCGCCGTAGCGCCGCACGACCGCCTGGCCGTGGCCGAGTGCCGAGCGGTTAGGCGCGGCCTTCGCGGCCCGATCGAGCCAGAGCGCGATGTTCATGGCGTGGCCTCCCTGTTCCAGCCGGCCCGCACGGGATAGCCCTCCCCCTCGAGCAGGCACATCGTCTCGTAGAGCGGCAGTCCGACGACGGCGCTGTAGGAACCGACCAGCCCGAGCACGAAGGTCGCAGCCAGGCCCTGGATCGCGTAGCCGCCGGCTTTACCGCGCCACTCGCCCGAGGCGAGATAGGCCGCGATCTCGCCGTGCGACAAGCGCTTCACCCGGAGGCGCGTCTCCACCAGCCGCTCCCGGATCTGGCCCGACGGGGTGGCGAGCGCGACCGCGGTGAAGACGCGGTGCGAGCGGCCCGAGAGCAGCGCCAGGCAGCTCCGCGCCTGCTCCGGCGTTTCCGCCTTGGGCAGGATGCGCCGGCCGACCGCGACGACCGTGTCCGCCGCGAGCAGAAACCCGCCCTCGCCCGCCTCTTCACCGTCCGACTGCCGCCCGGCCCGCATCGCCGCCTCGGCCTTGTCCCGCGCGAGGCGCCGGGCGAGGTCGCGGGGCAACTCGGCCGCGCGCGGCGTTTCGTCCACGTCGGCGGCCAGCACGGCGTCCGGCTCGATGCCGACCTGCTTCAGGAGGGCTAGGCGACGTGGGGATGCGGATGCCAGGATCAGACGTGGCGGCGCCGCGTGCGAGTCGGTGGCCGTTCGACCCGTTTCGGCGGTCATTCTGTGCGTCTGGTCTTTGTCGGGTGGCAGCAATCGGGAACGCGGCCGGAACTTAGTCCCGCCTGCCCGGCTTGTGAACCTCGCGGCCTCGCCGCGTGCTTCTGGGAGACGTCATGTCCGGCAAATTTGCCCAATCGGTCACCGAGGCCGCCTTCGAGGCCGGGGAAGCCGCCATCAACAGCGCCGTGACGATCGCGGCCCGCCTTCCGATCCTGGCCTCGCCGAGCGCCGAGGGGCTGGCCGAATGGCAGGACGCCGCGTCCGAGAAGGTGCTGGCGACCTGGGAGGGCGCCCTCGCCGCCTTCAGCGGGCTGAACGAGCTGATGTGGCGCTCCGTGTTCGCGCCGATCACGCCGGCCGGCATGGCTCACGAGGCGATGGTGCTGGTGCGGGCCGCGTCCGCTCCCGGTCACCTGCGGGTGCGGGCCAATGCCGAGCGTTTCCGGGGGCGCTAGAAGCCGCTAGCCGGCATCCGAGGCGAGCGGCGATCCGTCCTCCGGACGTGGGGGCGCTGCGGCCTCGGCCCGCATGCGGCGGTATTTCATCACGCCGAGCGGGATCGTGCCGAGATACAGAACCGTGACGCCCACCAGGGCCTCGAACGGAAAGCTCACGACCAGACCGAACACCGCGACGGTCAGCACGAAAATCGGCAGCACCCAGTCGCGCGGGATGCGCTTGCCCATGGTCTTTCCCGAGAAGGTCGGGATCGTCGAGACCACCAGCAGAGCGATGGCCAGCACGTAGCCGAGCACGACCGGGGCGACGGGCCCGTCCACCGGAACGCCGAGGAAGTGCAGGTAGATCGGCAGGAGCGCCACGCCCGCGCCGGCCGGTGCCGGCATCCCGACGAAGAAGTCCTTCTTCCATTCCGGACGATCGGGGTCCTCGATCATCACGTTGAAGCGGGCCAGCCGAAGCGCCATCGCGATGGCGAAGATCAGGGCGACGATCCAGCCGACCGCCCGGGCCTCGTGCAGCACGAAGCTGTACAGGACGAGGGCCGGCGCGACGCCGAAATTCAGGAAGTCCGCCAGCGAATCGAGCTCGGCGCCGAAGCGAGACGTGCCCTTCAGGAGCCGCGCCACGCGGCCGTCCACGCCGTCGAGGACGGCCGCGACAACGATCGCCAGCACGGCCGGCTCGAGCCTGCCCTCATAGGCCAGCCGGATCGCGGTAAGCCCGAGGCACAGGGCCAGCAGCGTGATGAGGTTGGGCGCGATGACCCGGAACGGCACCGGCTTGTTGAACAAGCGTCGGCGCGGCTCGAGCGGATCGGGCACGAAAGGCTGGAACAGGTCGCTCATGGGTGCGGACCAGGATAGGTGCGACGGCTGCCGCGGACAAGGATCGCGCCCGCCTCAGGAGGCGCGGTAGACCCAGCCGGTGCCGCTCGCGTCGAGATCGGCGAGCGGGGTCTCGCCCGCGACCGCCTTCTGGCCCACGCCGACAAGCACGCGCGTCCCGACCGGGAGATAGACGTCGACCCGGGATCCGAAGCGGATGAGGCCGAAGCGGTCGCCCACCGAGAGGGCGTCGCCCTCCTTCACCCAGTCGATGATGCGGCGCGCCACGAGGCCCGCGATCTGGACCACGCCCACCCGCGCCGCGCCGGCCTCGATGATGAGGGCATTGCGCTCGTTGTCCTCGCTCGCCTTGTCGAGGTCCGCGTTGAGGAACAGCCCGGGCGTGTAGACGATGCGGGCGATCCGGCCGCTGACGGGCGAGCGGTTCACGTGGCAATCGAAGACGTTCATGAACACCGAGATGCGCAGCAGCGGCGTGTCGGACAGGCCGAGCTCCGGCGGTGGCAGCGCGTTGGCGATCATGCTGACCCGGCCGTCGGCAGGCGACACGACCAGGCCCTCGCGCACCGGCGTCACCCGCTCGGGGTCGCGGAAGAAGTAGCAGACCCAGAGCGCGACGACGCAAAGCAGCCAGAACAGCGGCTCCCACAGGAAGCCGAGCGCGACGGCCGCCACAACCGCGATCGCGATGAACGGATAGCCCTCGCGCCGGATCGGCACGAAGAGGCGGCGGATGGATTCGTAGATGTCGCTCATGTCCTGACGCGTGCCCGCTCCGGATGGCGGCCGCCGCGGATCGCAGACCGTGCCGGGGCCGTCAACCGACCACACTGACCCGGACGGAGGGCTCCTCGGCGCCTTCGGTCTGCTTCAGCGTCTCGCGCGCGGCCTGCGCCTTGCGCTGCCGGTCCCACATCGCGGCATAGACGCCGTCGGATGCGAGAAGCTCGTCGTGGCGCCCGCGCTCGACGATGACGCCGCGGTCGAGGACGATGATCTCGTCCGCGTTGACGATGGTCGAGAGCCTGTGCGCGATCACGATGGTGGTGCGGCCCTCCGAGACCTTGTCGAGGGCGTCCTGGATCTCCCGCTCGGTGAACGAGTCGAGGGCCGAGGTGGCCTCGTCGAGGATCAGGATGGGCGGCGCCTTCAGGAGGGTGCGGGCAATCGCCACGCGCTGCTTTTCGCCGCCGGAAAGCTTCAGCCCGCGCTCGCCCACCGGGGTGTCGTAGCGCTCGGGCAGCGCGCCGATGAAGCCCTCGATCTGCGCCAGCCGGGCCGCCGCCTCGGCATCCGCCTCCGTCGCGCCGTCGCGTCCGTAGGCGATGTTGTAGCCGATCGTGTCGTTGAACAGGACGGTGTCCTGCGGGACCATGCCGATCGCCGCCCGCAGGGTCGCCTGCTGAACCGCCGCGATGTCCTGCCCGTCCACGAGGATGCGCCCGCTCGTCGGCTCGTAGAACCGGAACAGGAGGCGCGAGATGGTCGACTTGCCGGCGCCGGACGGACCCACGATGGCGACCGTGCGGCCCGCCGGAACGGAGAACGAGATGCCCTTCAGGATGGGCCGCGTCGGCGAATAGGCGAAGTGCACGTCCTCGAACCGGACCTCGCCGGAACCGACCGCGAGCGGCGTGGCGCCCGGCCGATCCTGGATCTCCGGGCTCTGCCCGATGATCCGGAACATGTCGTCGATGTCGATCAGCGCCTGCTTGATCTCGCGGTAGATCATGCCGATGAAGTTCAGCGGAATGTAGAGCTGCACCAGCATCGCGTTCACGAGCACGAAGCTGCCGATCGTCGCCCGCCCGGCCATGATGTCGCGGGCCGCGAGCAGCATCACGACCGTCATGCCGGCGGAGAAGATCACGGCCTGGCCGGCGTTCAGCACGGCGAGCGAGGTGTAGGTCTGGGTGGAGGCGCGCTCGTAGCGGGCGAGCGAACGGTCGTAGCGCGCGGCCTCCCGCGCCTCCGCGCCGAAATACTTCACGGTTTCGTAGTTGAGCAGCGAATCGACGGCACGGACGTTCGCGTCCGTGTCCGATTCGTTCATCTGCTTGCGGATGGCGATCCGCCATTCCGTCGCCTTGTAGGTATAAGCGAGGTACACCGCCACCATCACGAGCACCACGACGGAATAGGTCCAGTCGAACTCCCAGGCGAGGATGCCGATCACCAGCAGGAACTCGATGATGGTCGGGATGAGCTGGAGGATGAAGAGGCGCGACAGCTCCTCGATGCCGTTGCGGCCCCGCTCCAGGACGCGGGTCAGGCCGCCGGTCTTGCGGTCGAGGTGGAAGCGCAGGGACAGCGCGTGCATGTGCTCGAAGGTGCGCTGGGCGAGCCGGCGCACGGCGTGCATTGCCACCTTGGCGAAGAGACCGTCGCGGATCTGGGTCAGCAGCGCCTGCACGGCCCGCGACACGCCGTACGCGACCGTCAGCAGGATCGGCAGCGACCACAACTCGACCGGCAGGTTCGCGACCCAATCCGGCAGCGCGGCGCGCTCGGCCGCGTTGGCCGGTGGCCCGCCGGCCGCCACGAGCGCGTCCGTCGCCCACTTGAAGGCGAAGGGCGTGACCATGGTCACGGCCTTCGCGATCAGGAGCAGGCCGAAGGCGAGATGGATACGCCGCTGCAATTCGGGCCGGCCCGCGGGCCACAGATAGGGCCACAGCCTCAGAAGCGTCGGGACGAGCCCCGGACGCGCCGCGGGCGCTTCGACGGGGGTGTTGGGGGCTAGCATGATGGTTTCCGGTAAGACCCGGATATAGGCGAGGCCTCATCCGGTTGCACGCGGCTCGCTCCGCTCAGGGCCGACCCGCCTTGTCGGCCGGCAGGACGAAGACCTGGCCCGGATAGATGAGGTCGGGGTCGCGGATCTGCGGCGTGTTGGCGCCGAAGATGACCGTGTAGCGCAGCCCTGCCCCGTACACCCGCTTCGAGATGCGCCACAGGTTGTCGCCGCGCGCCACGATCGCGGTGTTGATCTCGGGCACGATCACCCGGCCGGGATCGGTTTCGCTCACGGATGCCGATGCGGTCCGGGCTCCCGGAGCCGGGCGGCCCGTCGCGGGCAGATCCGCCACGCGCGATCCGGCCGGCTGCCCGGGGCGGTCCGGCTGGCCCGCCTGGCCCGTTCCGGCAGCCGAACCGGGGGCAGCCGGGCCGGCCGGGGCCGTGCCGGCCGAGACCGCGCCCCATGGCGGGGATCCCGCCCGGG
>JAQGJJ010000158.1 GCA_028290695.1 Enterovirga sp.
GCGGCCCGGCGGGACGCGGCCATCGCGGCCGAGAACGCCGAGCTGCGCCGGCGCATGGACGACCTCGCCGACGCAATCTTGGCCACGCGGCCGCCCGTCAGGCCCGAGGACGCTCCGGGGGCCTGACACACGCCCGGCCATTGCCGCCCACCGGGCGGCACGGTAAGCGGCCCTCAACAGGAGAAACGCCATGGATCTGGGTCTCACGGGCAAGCGCGCGCTGGTTCTCTCGTCGAGCCGAGGCCTCGGGCGCGGCATCGCGGAGGCGCTGGCGGCCGAAGGCGCCGACGTCATGCTGACGGCCCGCAGCGAGGACAAGCTCAAGGCCGCCGCGGACGCCATCAACGCGCGCGGCGCCGGGCGCGCCTCGTACATGACGGCCGACCTCAAGAGCGACGCGGCGGGGATCCATGCCCGCGCCGTCGAGGCGCTCGGCGGCCCGATCGACATCCTGGTGGCGAACACGGGTGGTCCCCCGGCCGGAACCGCGACCGCCGTCGAGCCGGATACCTACGGGGCGCAGTTCGACGCCATGGTCATGCCGGTGATCCGGCTGGCCGGCCTGGCGCTGCCCGGCATGCGGGAGCGGGGCTTCGGCCGGGTCCTGGTGGTCGCCTCCTCGGGCGTGGTGCAGCCGATCCCGAACCTCGTGATCTCGAACACCCTGCGGTCCTCGCTCGTCGGCTGGGCGAAGACCCTCGCGACGGAGGTCGCGGCAGACGGCGTGACCGTGAACCTGATCCTGCCCGGCCGCATCGAAACGGACCGGACCGGCGAGCTGGACGCCGCCAACGCCAAGAAGCAGGGCGCGAGCGTCGAGCAGGTGGCGGCCTCCGCCCGCGCGGCCATCCCGGCCGGCCGCTACGGCCGGGTCCAGGAATTCGCGGACGTCGCCTGCTTCCTGGCCTCGGAGCGGGCGAGCTACGTCACCGGGAGCACCATCCGGGTCGACGGCGGCGCGATCAGGTCGGTCTGACCGCGCCCGCGCCTCATTTCGTCTGCGGCGGCTGGGCCGCGAGACCGCTCGGCGGGATCACCGGCGTGGTGCCCGGGTTCGGCACCGGCGGCCTGGCGGTGATGCCGGAATCGATCCCCGCCGGGGGCGTGATCACGCCCCCGGACGCGCCGAGCTTCTCGCTCAGCGTCCCGGTGGATCCGGTGGAATCCATCTTCTCCGGCACCGTGTTCTGCGAGGACGGCATGTTCGGGTCGCGCGGCTGCGGCTGAACCGGGTTCCCGGGAGCCGTCTGAGCGGGCGCCGTCTGCGCGTGGGCGGCCGGCTCGGCCACGACGCCGGCCAGCAGAGCGAGGGCCGACAGGCCGAGAAGCGTGAGCGGTTGCGGCATGGTTCCCACCTCTGCGATGCGCCAGGCGCGCATGGTCGATGCCGCCCGGCGATGGCTGTGAAAGGTCAACCCATCCGCAGAGGCGGTGTTCCGGTCCCGGTCAGGCGGCCTTGGCCTCGGGTTCCGCCATTTCGAAGTAGAGCGCGCGCAGCCGGCGCGTGTGCCGGCCCGGCTTTCCGTCCGCGACCGGCGCCCCGTCGATCTCGACCACCGGCATCACGAAGGCCGAGGCGCTGGTCACGAAGGCCTCGGCGGCCGCCTTGGCCTCGTCCACGCTGAAGAGCCGTTCCTCGACTGCGAGGCCGGCTTCGCGGGCGAGCCGCATCACCGCGACCCGGGTGATGCCCGGCAGCACGGCGTTGGAGAGCGGCCGGGTGACGATGCGGCCGTCCGTCGTGATGATGAAGGCCGTGGAGGACGAGCCCTCCGTCACGTGGCCGTTCTCCACCATCCAGGCGTCGCCGACACCGGCTTCGGCCGCGGCCTGCTTGGCTAGCACCTGGGCCAGCAGGCCGACCGACTTGATGTCGCGCCGCGCCCAGCGCAGGTCCGGAACGGTGATCACCTTCATGCCGGTCTCGGCCTGGGGCGCGTTCCGGATGTTCTTCGGCTGGGTGAACATCACGACGGTCTGGCGAGCCTCGGCCGGGAAGGCGAAATCCCGCTCGGCGGCGCCGCGCGTCACCTGCATGTAGACGAGCCCCTCGGCCAGGTTGTTGCGGCGGACGATCTCCTCCTCGAGCCGTGTCCACTCGGCGGCGCTGTAGGGGTTCGGGATGCGGATCTCGCCGAGCGAGCGGTCGAGCCGGGCCAGATGCGCCTCGTTGTCGACGAGGCGGCCGCCCAGCACCGCCGCAACCTCGTAGATGCCGTCCGCGAACAGGAACCCGCGATCCATGATCGGGATGCTCGCCTCCTCATACGGCACGAACGAGCCGTTCACGAAGACGATGCGCGACATGGCTTGCTCCTCGAACACCGACCCCGCTTCCGAGCGTCGGCAGATGTAGCGGCGCTCGGCCGCGATGCGCGCCAGCCATCGCGCCGTCGGGCCGCCACGTCCAGAGCAAATCGACGTCGCGGGCCGGCCGGCGCTCAGCAGGGCCCGGCGAGCGCGTTCACGGCCGCCCCCGCGAGGTTGAGCGCAAGCAACTCCTCCACGCCCGGAAGGCCGCCGCGGACGGGCGTGGCGGACGAGGGCAGCGCCGCAATCGCCGCAGCGCGCTCCCGGGCGGCCGCCTGCGCCTCCACCACGGTCACCGCAACGAAGCGAACGGCCTCGCCGGCCCGCCTGTTCGCCACGAGCCGGAGGTCGGGCGAAATCACGGTGGCGATCTTCGGGTAGCCGCCGGTGGTCTGGCAATCGGCCATCATCACGATCGGAATGCCGGCGCCGGGCACCTGGACGGATCCCGGCACGATGCCGTCCGACACGATGTTGAACCCCCGCAGATGCGGGATCGGCGGGCCGGCGAGCCGGTAGCCCATGCGGTCGGCCTCCGGCGAGACCGTGTAGGCGGTCCGAAGAAAGACCGCGATCGCGTCCGCGTCAAAGAAGTCGTCCTGCGGTCCGAGCACGACGCGGATCGGCGCGAGTGGGTCGAGCGACAGCGTCGGCAGCGACAGCTCCGGCCCGACCGGGGCCGGGCCGGACGCGAGCGGCAGCCCGTCCCCCGCCTGCAGCCCCCGGCCCCGGAGACCGCCGATTCCGGCGCGCCCCTGGAGCGACACGCTGCCGAGGTCGGGCGCGACCGCGAACCCGCCCGCCGCCGCGAGGTAGCTGAAGATGCCGGCCGGGGCGGCCGAGACCGTCACCGGCTCCCCGGCCTCGACGGTGACCGAAGTCCCGTGCGGGAGCAGGGTTCCGCCGCGCGACAGGCGGGCCGGTCCGGCGAGCGCCACCCGGGCCGCCCCGGCGGCGAGCCGGAAGGTGCCGCCGAGCAGGGCGAACTCGATCGCGCCCGCGCCCGCCGGGTTGCCGACCAGTGTGTTGGCCTGGGCGAGCGCCAGCCGGTCCATGGCGCCGGAGCGCGACACGCCGAAGCGCTGCTGGCCGAAGCGCCCCGCGTCCTGCAGGCTCGTCATCGGCCCGCAGCTCTCGACCGTGAAGGCCGTCACGTGGCGGAGACCTCGAGGAGCTCCGCCACGATCGCCCCGCCCGCAGCCTGCGCCTCGAGGGCTTCGAAGGCGTCGGCCGGAATGGGATCGAACCTGACCCTGTCCCCCGGTCCGAGCAGGAACACGGGATCGCGGCCCGGCATGAAGGTCCGCACCGGCGTCCGCCCGAGGAGATGCCACCCGGACGGCGCCTCGATGGAGGCGACGAGCGCCTGGACGCCGCCGATGGAGATCGTGCCGGGCGGGGTTTTGAGGCGTGGCACGGTGCGGCGGGGCAGGGCGATGGAAGGGTCGAGCCCGCCCAGATAGGCAAAGCCCGGCAGGAAGCCGATCATGTAGACCCGATAGGTCGGGGCGGCGTGGCGGGCGATCAGCTCGTCCGGGCCGATGCCGTGCGCCTGCGCGGTTTCGTCCAGGTCGATCCCGTGCGGCCCGCCATACGCGACTGGAATGCGCCAGAGGCGGCCGGGCGACCTGTGCGGGGCCGCCGCTCCGAGCAGCGACCGAATGCGTCCCGACAGCTCCGCGAAGCCGATCTCGACCGGATCGTAATGCACAAGGAGCGACCGGTAGGTCGGAACGGTCTCGATCAGGCCCGGACACCCGGCAAGCGCCCCATCGAGTGCAAGAACCTGCGCGTTCAGGGCCGGATCGATCGTTTCGCCGAACTCGACCGCGAGGGCGGCGTCGCCGCAGGCGAGAATGCGGGGTCCGGGCGGCGGCGCCATGTGCCTGTTGTAGCCGTGCGGGTCCGGTGCGGCCAGCGCTTAAGGGCGGCAGCACCGGAGCGCGTGCGCCGTCAGCCGAGCGAATGCCGGATGGCGGCGTGGTGGTAGGGCTTGGCGATGAACGGCATGTGCCGCAGCGGCCCGGGCAGCTCGCAGGGGCTCGAGGCCGACACGAAGGCGAACGGGACCTGCCGTTCCGCCAGGCGCGCCGCGAAGTCGAAGCTCTTCCCGTCCGGCAGGTCGATGTCGAGAAAGGCGAAATCGAGGTCGTCGGAAGCGTGCCGGCGAGCGGCCGCCACCGTGTCGCAGAGGGACACCACGTCGTGCCCGCAGCTCTCGACGACGATCTGAAGATCGAGGGCCGTGAGGGGATCGTCCTCGAGGATCAGCACTCGCATCGTTCTATCGTCCTCGCGGATGCGTGTGGCGCATCACTCCGTCTCGGGAACGCGCCGCACACACCAACTCGTGCAAGCCCCTCCCGATCGGAAGGTTCTGCCTTCACGGTTAAGGTTGCGTAACCCTTTCGGCCTCCGGTCGATTTGGCCGGGCCTCGCGGGACGAGAGGCGGGCAGGCGGACCCCCGAACGCGAAGCAGCCCACGGGCGGACCCGCGGGCTGCTGGTTCTGCGAGCTGCGGCCGCGAGGCCGCGGCGGATGTTAGGCGGCGCGGGACTCGTCCCCCGTGTCGCGGTCGCCCTTGGCGCCCTTGAGGGTAGCGTCGAGGTTCTCCTCGACCAGGTGCTTGCCCTGCTCGGCGAGCTCGCGCGCATAACGCAGCCCCTGGTCCTTCACCTCGTCCGCGTAGCGGCCGAACACCTGGTTTTCGCGCCGGGTACCGGGCAGCAGCGCCCCGACCAGCAGGCCTGCCGCGAGGCCGACCACACCCACCATGATGGGGTTTTCTTCCACGAAGGTCTCGACGCCGCGCCGACCGCGGGAGAATTCCGCCGCGGAACGCCGCCGCGCGTCCCCAACGGTACGGGAGGCCGATTCGTAGGAGTCCCGGCCGATACTGGCGGCCCGGTCATAGGCCTGGCTGGCCGTGTCGGCCACGCCCTTCAGCCCGTCCTTGGCGGTTGCGCTCGCCTTTCCGAGCATCCCCGCATCGTCGCCGCCGGATCGTCCGCTACCCTGCGCGGAGCTGCCGCCCTGACCGCCACCGCCACCATGGGCGGCGCCGCTGCCCTGGCCCGTGCTGCTCTGGCCCGTGCCGCCGCCCTGACCCGAATAGTGCTTCTCGACCTCGTTCATCGTCCATCTCCCAAATTCGAGTTGATCAGGCCTGGCCAGGAAGGCCCCGCGGGCCGGTGAGCACGTCCGTCCGGGGGAGCGAGCCCGGAAGATCGGGATCGTAGCTCCGGGTTGCTTGAGGTGGCTCGACGGAGACGTCGACGTAGTCGGCGTAGTCTTCCGTCAGGGCGAAAACCGGCTTCGGCTTGCGGCGGCTCATGTTGTAGAAGAACCAGCCGACACCCGCCGCGACGATCATGACCGGGATCGGATTGCGCCGCATGAGACCGAGCACGAAGTCGTGCCCGTTTTCGGAACGCGGCACACCGACCGAGCCCATGACCTCGTCGACGATCCCGGACACGGTCAGCTTGTCCTGGATGCGGTCGATCGTGCCGTAGAGGCGCGAGCGGGTCGCCTCGATGTCCTGCTCGATCTCGTGGACGGAATCGGACGCCATCACGAAGTCCTCTCGGCCAGGATGTCGCCGTCGCGCTTGAGAGACCGTACCGTCCGGCTGGGCGTGAGGCTCGCGGCCGAGATCATGCTCTTGCCGGCCAGGATGAAGGCTCCGGCCACCAGCGCCAGCCCGGCCCCGACGATAAGGGCGGACAGCCAGCGCGAATGGATGATCAGCTCGAGGCCGTAGACCAGGGCCTGCGTCAGCCAGATCAGCGAGGCGACGGCGAACACGGCCGCCGCCGCGAACATTCCGGCCCCCTTCAGGAAGCCGGAGAGGTTCTCGGTCATCTCGGCCCGAAAGAGCTTCAGCTCCTTTTGGGCGAGGCTGGCCGCATCCTTGAGCGCGTCGCCGACGAGCTCCTGGAGCGACGCTGCGCTGCGGTCGGTCATCGCGGTCGCCTCCTTACAGGCCCGTGGAGGGGGCCGCGGGACGAGGACGGGCCCGCGAGCGCTGCTGGGCCTCCGCCTGGGCGCGAGCTGCGCTCGACGCCTCCGACAGCTCCTCCGAGGAGCTCTTGATGAAGCGCGCCAGAAGGAACCCGGCCAGCACGGCCGCTGCGCCGACCGTCACCGGCTGGCGACGCGCGAAGCTTTCCATGTCCGCGTAGATCTCGGCGAAGCTGCGGTCCCGGATACCGTCCGCGAGCTGGTCGAGGCCGTCGGCGGCGGTTCCGACGAAGGCCTTTATGCTGGGACGGTCCTCGAAGCCGCCGCCGGTCTCGCGCAGCGAGCTGGCGATTTCGGCGATGGATTGCGCGGCGTTGTCCTTGCGTTGGTCCGCGAAGGTCGTGGCCTGACCCTTGGCGCTCTCGAGCAGGTTCTTGCCCTGCTCCTTTGCGGCATCCGCAAGATCCCCCGCGAGGCCGGTCGCAATCCCCGTGATGTCGCCGACGGTCGGCTCCTTGCCGCCCGTGGCGCGCGGGGCCGTCGAGCCCTGCGGGCCGAGGCTCGACCCGACCAGATCGCTGTCCTCCGCCGTGGTCCGGTTCGCCTGCATTGCCCCTGCCATGTCCGTATCCTCGTAGTGTCTCGTGATCGCTCCGGGTAATGCTTGGCCCGCGCGGCGGTTCCCCCCGCGACCGTACTAGGTGCGGGCCTTGCCGACATTGTCGGCCATCTGGGCGCCCCGGGTCCCGAGCGGCTGGGCGGGACCCTCCGTCGTGTCCTCGGCAGTCTGGTGCTCGGTTTCGGCGTTCAGCTCCGCGCCGACCAGGAGGATCGTGGCGGACAGCCACATCCAGGTCATCAGGCCGACCACCGCGCCGAGGGAACCGTAGGTCTCGTTGTAGCTGCCGAAGCTCGACACGTACCAGGAGAACAGCATGGAGAAGGCCATCCAGCCGATCGTCGCGAGCAGGCTTCCTGGCGCGAGCCAGCGCCACTGGGCACGGTCGCGGCTCGGCCCGTAGCGGTAGAGCGCGGCGACCGCGAACAGCGTGACGGCGAGCAGCAAGGGCCAGCGGCCGATCCAGATGAGCCAGTCCATAATGCCGCCGCCGAGCCCGATGAACTTCAGCACCACCGGCACGACAACGACGCTGCTGAGCGCGACAACGAGAAACAGGACGCCGCCCAGGGTGAAGGCGAGCGAGGTCAGGTTGAGGACGAAGAAATTGCGCTTCTCCTTTTCCTCGTAGGCGACGTTCAGGGCATCGAAGATCGCCTTCACGCCCGCATTCGCGCTCCACAAGGACACCCCGAGGCCGGAGAAGAAGGCGACCCCGAGCGCGGTCTCGTCTCCGCCCGTGATGCGTTTGACCTGATCGCCCACGATCTCGATGGCGCCGCCCGGCAGGAAGCCCGACAGGGCGTTCAGGTGCTCGGAGATGGTGCTCGGGTCGGCCACGAGCCCGTACAGCGACACAAAGGCGCCGATCGCGGGAAAGATGGCCAGGAGCCCGTAGAAGGTGACTCCGGCCGCGACTGCCAGCACGCGGTCGTCGCCGATCTCGCCATAGACGCGCCAGCCGATGTCCCACCAGCCTCGTGCCGGAATCCGCTCGGGGGTCGAGGCCTGGCGCCCGCGCCCGGGTTCGCGGCCGGCTGCATGCGGGTCGGCGGCGGAGCGGTCCTTGGCGCCGGGGCTTTCACTGTCGCGCCGGTCGGGATCGGAGGTGCGGCTCGGACGCCGCCCCATGACGGCCGACAGGGCGAGAGCGAGCCCAACCGTCGCGGCTGCTGAAGACAGGCCCTGGGCCCCTGCTGGTCGCTCGCTCATGACATCCCGGCAAACCCGGCCGCCGCGAGATGCGTCCGGCCCGGGGCCTCGTCAGAACGGCGGGCGGGCGCCGCGGTTCCGCCCGAAGGGCTGAGCCGCGGCACACTCGGCCGCGGCTCAGCGAGGCGCCTAGTAGAAACCGCGACGGTAATACCCGCCGCCCCAATACGGCCGCGGCCGGTAGTACGGACGGCCGTAGAACCGCGGGCGGGCATAGTAGCGCGGGCGACCGTAGAAGCGGGGCCGGCCGTAGTAGCGCGGCCGGTAATAGCCCCGACGGTAGTGGCGCCGCTGCGTGAACTCCGCCGGGACGCCGGCGAAACGCTCGGCGAGCGAAACGCTCGGCCCGGATGCTTCAGCGGCCCGGCCCGGGGCCGGACTCACCAGGAACGCGGCCGCCAGAGCGGCGACCGCCAACAGAATGCGTCTCATCGGATGTCCTTGTTTCAACGCCGCCTCCCGCTCCATCATCACGCGGGCGGCCGGCCCGTCAACGACGAAGCCGTCTGGCGGGGTTCCGCACCATCACGATCTCGGCGCGCGCGCGATGCGGAGCATGTTGGTCGCGCCGGGTGTCCCGAGCGGCACGCCGGCCACGACCACGACCCGGTCGCCCGGCTCCGCGAAGGCTTCGCTGACCGCGGTTGCGCAGGCATGTTCGACCAGTGTCTCCAGGTCGTGGGCCTCCTCCGTCACGAAGGGGTGGATGCCCCAGACGAGGGCGAGGCGGCGCGCGGTGGCGATGTGCGGCGAGATCGCGATCACGGGCGGCTTCGGGCGCTCGCGCGCGACCCGAAGCGCGGTCGCGCCCGAGGAGGTGCCGCACACGATGGCGGCCATCTCGAGATATTCCGCCATCTCGCGCGCCGCAGCCGCGATGGCGTCGGCGCCGGTCGATTCGGGAGCGGATCGCTGGTTGGCGATGACCGACCGGTAGGTCGGATCGCGCTCGACCTCTTCGGCGATGCGGTTCATCGTGCCGACCGCCTCCACGGGATATCGGCCGGCCGCGCTTTCGGCCGACAGCATGACGGCATCGGCGCCCTCGAAGATCGCGGTCGCCACGTCCGACACCTCGGCCCGGGTCGGCACCGGGCTCGCGATCATCGATTCCAGCATCTGGGTTGCCACGATCACCGGCTTCCCGGACCTTCGGCACGCACGGGTGATGCGCTTCTGCGTGCCGGGTACGCTTTCGAGCGGCATCTCGACCCCGAGATCCCCGCGCGCCACCATGATGGCGTCGGCGAAATCCATGATCTCGTCCAGGCGGGCCACGCCCTGCGGCTTCTCGATCTTGGCCATCACGCCGGCCGCGCCCCGGGCGACCTTCTTCACCTCCGCGATATCCTCCGGCCGCTGCACGAAGGACACCGCGATCCAGTCGACCCCGACATGCAGGGCCGCCTCGAGGTCCGACCGGTCCTTGGCCGTCATCGCCGAGACCGGAATGGTGGTGTCGGGCACGGACACGCCCTTGCGGTCCGACACGGAGCCGCCGACGATCACCCGGGTGACCGCGCGCCCGTGGCCGACCTCCGTCGCGAGCAGCCGGACCTTGCCGTCGTCGATCAGCAGCGTGTCGCCGACCCGCAGGGAATCCAGGATCTCCGGGTGCGGCAGGTGAACCCGGTGGGTGTCGCCCGGCGCGGGATCGCCGTCCAGAACGAAGGACTGCCCGGCGGCCAGGGTCGCACGGCTTTCGGCAAAGGTGCCGACCCGCAGCTTCGGTCCCTGCAGGTCGGCCAGGATGCCGATGGGCCTGCCGTATTCCGCCTCGACGCTCCGGATGGTGCGGACGAGCTCGCCCAGCAGGGCGTGCGAGGTGTGGCTCATGTTGATGCGAAACACGTCGGCGCCGGCCACGAACAGGCGGCCGATCACCTCCGCGGTGGAGGACGCGGGTCCCAACGTCGCCACGATCCGGGTCCGCCTGCGCCGCCGCATGATTCCCCCTCGCGCCAACGCCGCAGAGTTGCAGCGCAGGATGGCTGCGGCAAGTCAGGGCCACCGGAATAGGCCGGACAGCCGGGGCCCGGGCTGCCCGGGCCCCTCGCACAGGTCCAGGACATCGGCCGCGTCGCGGGCGGCCGCCACGATCCAGTGCTCGATGGTGAAATGACGGCCCCCGGCCAGGAGGAGGGCGGCCGCGAGCCCGACCGCGAAGGGCAGAATGGGGACGGCCGGCCGGCCGGCGCGCGCATGCATCACGGCGAACACGGCAAGTGCGGCCGCCCCGATGGCGAACCCGAAGGCGACCTCCTCGGCCGAATGGTAGCCCGGCACCACGCGGCTGACGCCGACAGCCGCGACCAGGATGGCGACCGCGCCCCCCGCCGCCCACCTCACGAGGAGGCTGCGACCGGCGCACAGCATGATCCCGACGCAGCCGTAGAACAGGACGGCGAAGCTGACGTGACCGCTCGGGCTCACGATCTCCAGAGCCGGAACGGAGGAGCCGCAGGCCCGAAACAGCAGCTTCGCCCCGACGGTCGCGGTGAGCCCGAGCCCCATCGCGACCCCGAAGGCGCGCAGCAGCGCCCAGCGGGTCGTGACCGCGAGATAGCCCATCAGCAGAAACGAGGCCGGAAGGAGGAGCGCCGCATCCCCGAGGCTCGACACGATGCGGGTCACGTCGTCCTTCCGGGCGGTGAACGCCGCCCAGCCGCGCTGATTACCCCCATCGTGTCGGCCGGCCCTTAACCCCGGCCTAATCCCGCTTGCGCGTAAAAGTTGTGATCGTCTATCTAGCGCTCGTATTACGCGAGTTGGTTGATGGCCGCACAACCGCGCGCTCGATCCCGAACCCGTCGATGGATCTGGCTCCCGCTCGGGGCGCTGGCACTGCTCGGCGGCGCCGAGGCGGCAGCCCGTCTGTCCGGCGTGGCGGACGTGCCGCTCTACGTCGCGGGAGGCGAGCTCGGGTATATTCCGGCGCCGAACCAGAGCGGGGCGTTTCTTCGCACACGCGACTGGGTGTTCAACGAGCTCAGCATGGGCACGACCCGGTTCGCGCCCGACCCGGCCTGCAACGTCCTGCTGGTCGGTGACAGCATCGTGCTGGGCGGCAACCCCTATCGCCAGGCGGACAAGCTCGGCCCCCAGCTCGAGCGTCGGATCGCGTGCCGGGTCTGGCCGATCTCGGCGGGCAGCTGGGCGCTCCTCAACGAGCTCATCTATCTCGAGATGCACCACTCCGACGTGGTCGAGCGCGTCCAGCAGGTCGTGATCGTGTCGAACTCGGGCGATTTCGCCGAGCCGTCGGCGTGGCGCTCGGACCTGACCCATCCGAGAACACGGCCGCTCTCGGCCTTCCTGTACGGGCTCCGCCGCTACGCCTTTCGGTCCGGGGAGGAGCCCGCGCCGGCCGTTTCTCAGCGGGACTGGACGGCCGAGTGGCGTCGCCGCCTCGGCGATCTTCTCGCGCGGGTCGCGGCGCCGGTCGCCGTGGTCCTGTATCCCGACCGTTCGGAGCAGGCCCAGCCGGATTCCTACGAGGCGCATCTCGGCGGGCCGCGCGCCGCCCTGCGGCAGGCCGGCGTGACGACACTGGTCGAGCTCGGAGCCGACCCGCGCTGGAACGGCTCGCTCTACCGCGACGACATCCACCCGACCCCGGCCGGCACGGCGATCCTGGCCGATGTCGTCGCGGACGCGCTGGCAGGGCAAGGCGTCGCGAGACGCCCCGGCGCGGCCAACTGATCGGGATAACGGCGCGTCATCTGCTTGGTCCGGACGCCGCCTGCCCGTAACGGTGGGCGGGGCAGGCCACGGAGACCGATCGTTGATCTCGCATTTGCCGGACGAAGCCGGGGCCGGCGCCTCGGGCCCGGAACGTGGACGCTCGCGGCGGCGCCTGGAGGATGGGCGCTTCCTGACCGGGACGGGGCGCTATGTCGACGACATCGACGCGCCCGGGCAGCTCTTCGGCCATGTGCTGCGCTCGCCGATCGCGCATGGCCTGATCCGGTCCATCGACGTCGCCGAGGCGGCTGCGATGCCGGGGGTCGCGGCGGTGTACACCGCGGCCGATCTCGCCCGGGAGGGGATCGGCGGCCTGCCCTGCACCGTACAGGTCGCCTCCGTGCCGCAACCCGTCAGGCCGCCCCGTACAGCCCTGGCGGACGGTCGGGTGCGGCACGTCGGCGATCCCGTCGCCTTCGTGGTCGCGGGCACGCCCGAGGCGGCGCGCGACGCCGCGGAGCGCATCGCGGTCGCGTACGAAGACCTGCCGTCCGTCACGGACGCCCTGTCGGCGCTGGAGCCGCGCGCGCCCCTGGTCTGGCAGGAGGCGCCCGGCAACCTGTGCTTCCGGTTCGAGAAGGGGGACCGCGCGGCGGTCGAGGCTGCGCTGGCGGGCTCGCACGCGGTTGTCGAGCTCGTGCTCGAGAACAACCGCATCGTGGCCGCGCCCATCGAGCCGCGCGCCGCGATCGGCCGCTACGAGGCCGAGACGGAGTCCTTCGAGCTGATCCTGACCGGGCAGGGCGTGCACGACATGCGCCGCCATCTCGCCGAGCACGTCTTCGGCATTCCGGAGCACCGCATCCGGCTCATCGCGCCCGATGTCGGGGGCGGCTTCGGGCCGAAGAACGTGCTCTATCCGGAATGGGTGCTGGTGCTGTTCGCGGCCCGGCGGCTCGGACGCCCGGTCCGCTGGGTTTCGGACAGGAGCGAGGACTTCCTGTCCTCGGCGCATGCGCGGGACAACCGGACGCGGGCCCATCTCGGGCTGGATCGGGACGGGCGCTTCCTCGCCCTGAAGGTCGACACGGCGGCCGACATGGGCGCCTACCTGTCAGCCTTCGGGCCAGCCATCCCGACCAACTCGGCCGCCACCGCGATGGGCGGCGTCTACGCGATCCCGGCGATCTTCATGGAGGTGCGGGGCGCCTTCACCAACACCGTCCCGGTCGACGCGTATCGCGGGGCGGGCAAGCCGGAAGCGAACTACATCGTCGAACGCCTGGTGGATCTCGCGGCGCGGCGGCTGGCGATCGACCCTGCGGAGCTGCGCCGGCGCAACATGATCGCGTCGTTCCCGTACCGGAGCGCGCTCGGCATGGACGTCGAGCCGGGCGCCTTCGCGGCCAATCTCGACACGGCGCTCGCGGTCGCCGATCGCGACGGCTTCGAGCGACGGCGGGCTGAGGCGGCCGGGCGGAGCCGGCTGCGCGGCTTCGGCCTCGCCTGCTTCCTCGAGACCGCCCGCGGACAGCCCGGGGAATCCGCCGGCTTGCGCTTCGAGCCGGACGGGACCGTCAGCCTGATCCTCGGCACCCAGTCCAACGGGCAGGGGCACGAGACCACGTTTCCGCAGATCGCCGCAGACCTGCTCGGCCTTCCGGTCGAGTGCTTCAGGCTGATCCAGGCCGATACCGGGCTCGTGCCGAAGGGCGGGGGCCATGGCGGGGCGCGCTCCCTCCACCAGGGCGGAGCCGCGCTGGTTCGGGCGATCGAAGCCGTGCTCGGCAAGGCCCGCACCATCGCCGGACGGCTGCTGCAAGCGGATCCCGCCGAGCTGGTCTTCCGGGACGGCGGCTTCGAGACCGCCGACGGCGCACGCCGCATCGACCTCCCGTCCGTCGCGGCCGCGGCCGCGGATCCGGAGCAGATCTCGCCGGGAACCGAGCCCGGCTCCCTCGAGAGCTACGTCGACAATCCGCTCGACCTCGTCACCTTCCCGAACGGCTGCCACGTGGCGGAGGTCGAGATCGACCCGGAGACGGGGCAGGTCGAGCTCCTGGCCTACACGGCGGTCGACGATTTCGGGACCATCATCAACCCGCTCCTGACCGAAGGGCAGATCCAGGGCGGTGTGGTGCAGGGCATCGGCCAGGCGCTGCACGAGCGCACCGCCTACGACCCGGGATCGGGCCAGCTGATCAGCGCCTCCTTCATGGATTACGGCCTGCCGCGGGCCGCCGACCTGCCGCCGCTCGACATCCGGTTCAACGGCGTGCCGAGCGGCGCCAACCCGCTCGGCGTGAAAGGCTCGGGCCAGGCAGGCTGCATCGCGGCTCCGCAGACCATCATGCACGCCGTCCTGGACGCGCTCGCGCCGCTCGGGATCGAGACGATGGACATGCCGGCGACGCCGGACCGGATCTGGAAGGCGATCCGGGACGCCGGCTGACGCGCTTCGTTTCGCGCCGGCGCCCGGCTATGAGGCACGTCCGCGCCGGCAGCCACCGAGTCGTCCTTGTCCCGTCCTGTCGTCGAATGCGTGCTCGGCATCGCGCTCCTGTCCGTCATGGACGCGCTCATCAAGGAGCTCGTCGGCGGGCTTCCGGTCGTTGAGGTGGCGTTTCTGCGCTACGTCGCCGGGTCGGTCCTGATGAGCGGTGTCGCGGCCGTGACCCGCCCGGGCGTGCCGCGCCGCGATACTGTGATCGCCAACGCGCTGCGGGCCGTCCTGGTTGTCGTGACCGCGGTGGCGTTCTTCCATGCCCTCGGCGTGCTCCCGCTCGCCGAAACGCTGGCGCTGTCCTTCGTGTCGCCGCTGTTCACGGCGGTGCTGGCGGTTCTGCTTCTGCGCGAGCGCCTGAGCGCCGGCATCATCGGGGCGATCGCGGTCGGGTTCGGGGGCGTGCTCGTGATCATCCTGGGGAGCTACGGGCCCGGCAGCGCCGCCGCTCCGGTCGCAGACTCCGCCACGGCCCTCCTCGGCGTGGCGGCCGTGCTGATCTCGGCCTTCACCTATGCGGCCTCGAACGTGCTGCTGCGGGCGCGCGCCCAGCGCGACCCGGTCGTGCTGATCGTGCTGATCCAGAACATCGCGCCCGCCGCCATGCTGGCCCTCCCGGCCTGGTACGTGTGGCGTGCGCCGAGCGGCACGGAGGCGATGCTGCTCGGCCTCGTGGGGCTGCTCGGCACGGGCGGGCACCTCCTGCTGGCCCGTGCCTACGCCAAGGCGGAGGCCGTGCGGCTCGCGCCCCTGGAATACACCGCGCTGATCTGGGCCGTCGCCCTCGGCTTCTTCGCCTTTGCCGAGGTCCCGACCATGTGGGCTCTGCTCGGTTCGGCCCTGATCGTATTCGGGGCGTATGCGGGCTCGCGGCCCCGACGCTGATGCGAAACCGCCGTCCGCCTGCGGCTTCGCACGCCGGTTTCGCTCCCGTTTCTTCGCCGGATCCCGGCGAGACACCCCGGCCGACCCTGCTGGAGCTGTTCGGCGGCTTCACCCGGATCGCGGCCTTCGCGTTCGGGGGCGTGCTGCCCTGGGCGCGGTTCGTCCTGGTCGAGCGCCGCAAGTGGCTGACCGCGGACGAGTTCACCGACATGCTGGCCCTGTGCCAGCTCCTGCCCGGCCCGAACATCGTCAACATGTCGGTCGCGATCGGCGGCCGCTTCCGGGGCCCGGCCGGCGCGGTCGTGTCCGTGCTCGGCCTTATGATGCTGCCCACCGCGATCGTGCTGTGCCTCGGCGCCTTCTACGCGCGCTTCGCCGACGTGCCGGCGGTCGGGAACGCGCTCACCGCCATGGGGGCGGCGGCCGCGGGTCTCGTGATCGCGATGGCGGCCAAGATCGGGGAGCCGGTGCTGCGCCGTCGCTTCCTGTCGGCGGCCCCGTTCGTGCTCGCGACCTTTGTGGCCGTTGCCATCCTGCGGCTCCCGCTCTGGCCGGTGATCCTTGCGCTCGCGCCGCTCGCGATCGCGGCCGCCTGGAGGCTGCGGTGAGCGGCCCCGTCCTGGCGACGCTCGGCTGGCGCTTCCTGGTGATGGCCTTTCTGGCCATCGGTGGCGCGAACGCGGTTGTTCCCGAGATGCACCGGCAGGTCGTGGAGGTGGAACGCTGGATGAGCAGCGGCGAGTTCGCCGCGTTGTTCGCCCTTTCCAACGCGGCGCCCGGGCCGAATGTCCTCATCGTGACGCTGGTCGGGTGGCATGTGGCCGGCGTCGCGGGCGCGCTCGTCGCGACGGCCGCCATGATCGTGCCCACGGGCCTTCTCACCTACGGGGTGTTCGCATTCTGGACTCGGCTGCGCGAGGTGCCCTGGAGCCGCCCGGTCCAGAACGGGCTCGCGGCGCTCACGATCGGCCTCGTTGCGGCTTCCGGGTTCCTGCTCGCCCGCGCCGCCGATACCGGCTGGGTCACCACGGCCATTACGGTCGTCACGGCCCTTGTGAGCTACCGGACCCGGCTCAACCCGCTTTGGGCCTTCGCAGTCGCGGCCGCGATCGGTGCAGCCGGGCTCACGTGACCACCGGTGGCCCATCCTTCCGGTGTGGTTAACCCATCAGCATCAGCAGGTTGGGGCGCGAATCCGATCACGCCCGCGGCCCGGCGTCCGGGGGCGTCGACAGGGTCGTTGAACCCCGCCGGGGGAGCCTCTACATGACAGTTGCGCGCGCCGTCCGGGTATTGCCCGACGCCGCAAGACGTTCCGCCGGCTCCGCGGAATCCGCTCATCACCTCTTGACCGACACACTGTCCGGGACTATGTCGCGGTTGGCCTTGGCACTCTCCTGGTGGGAGTGCTAAACCAAGGCGAAGGCGGCTCCCGCCGCATCCACGACATCATGAGGTCTCGCATGAATTTCCGGCCGCTGCACGACCGCGTCGTCGTTCGCCGCATCGAAAGCGAAGAGAAGACGAAGGGCGGCATCATCATCCCGGATACCGCCAAGGAGAAGCCCCAGGAGGGCGAGATCGTTGCCGTCGGCCCCGGCGCCCGCGACGAGAACGGCAAGATCAACCCCCTCGACGTGAAGGCCGGTGACCGCATCCTGTTCGGAAAGTGGTCCGGCACCGAGGTCAAGATCGATGGCCAGGATCTCCTCATCATGAAGGAATCCGACATCATGGGCATCATCGAAGGTCAGGCTCTCGCGAAGGCCGCGTAAGCGCCTCCGCACTCGTCCATTCCATCAACTCATCTGAGGTCATCACATGGCAGCCAAAGACGTACGCTTTTCAAGCGACGCGCGCGACAAGATGCTTCGCGGCGTCGAGATCCTGGCCGACGCGGTCAAGGTCACCCTCGGCCCCAAGGGCCGCAACGTCGTCATCGAGAAGTCCTTCGGCGCTCCGCGCATCACGAAGGACGGCGTGACGGTCGCCAAGGAAATCGAGCTCGCCGACAAGTTCGAGAACATGGGCGCCCAGATGGTGCGCGAAGTGGCCTCGAAGTCGAACGACGTCGCCGGCGACGGCACGACGACCGCAACGGTTCTGGCCGCCTCGATCGTCCGTGAGGGCGCCAAGTCGGTTGCGGCCGGCATGAACCCGATGGACCTGAAGCGCGGCATCGACCTCGCGGTCACGGCCGTCGTGAAGGACATCGAGGGCCGGGCCCGCAAGGTCGCGTCCTCCGAGGAAGTCGCCCAGGTCGGCACCATCTCGGCGAATGGCGACAAGGAAATCGGCGAGATGATCGCGCTCGCCATGCAGAAGGTCGGCAACGAGGGCGTCATCACGGTCGAAGAGGCGAAGACCGCCGAGACCGAGCTCGACGTCGTCGAGGGCATGCAGTTCGACCGCGGCTACCTGTCCCCGTACTTCATCACCAACGCGGAGAAGATGGTCGCCGAGCTCGAGGACCCCTACATCCTCATCCACGAGAAGAAGCTCTCGTCGCTGCAGACGATGCTGCCCGTGCTCGAGGCGGTCGTCCAGACCGGCAAGCCGCTCCTGATCGTGGCCGAGGACATCGAGGGCGAGGCTCTGGCCACGCTCGTGGTGAACAAGCTGCGCGGCGGCCTGAAGGTCGCGGCCGTGAAGGCTCCGGGCTTCGGCGATCGCCGCAAGGCCATGCTCGAGGACATCGCGATCCTGACCGCCGGTCAGACGATCTCCGAGGACCTCGGCATCAAGCTCGAGAACGTGACGCTCCAGATGCTCGGCCGCGCCAAGCGGGTTCGCATCGAGAAGGAGAACACCACGATCATCGACGGCGCCGGCGACAAGGCGGCGATCGAAGGCCGCGTGGCGCAGATCAAGGCGCAGATCGAGGAGACCACCTCGGACTACGACCGTGAGAAGCTCCAGGAGCGTCTGGCCAAGCTCGCGGGCGGCGTCGCCGTGATCCGCGTCGGCGGCTCGACCGAGGTCGAGGTCAAGGAGAAGAAGGACCGCGTCGACGACGCCCTGCACGCCACCCGCGCTGCGGTGGAAGAGGGTATCGTCCCCGGCGGCGGCGTTGCGCTGCTGCTCGCCAAGAAGGCCGCGGCTGGCGTGAAGAGCGACAGCCCGGACGTCCAGGCCGGCATCAACATCGTGCTCAAGGCTCTCGAGGCGCCGATCCGTCAGATCGCCACCAACGCGGGTGTCGAGGGCTCGATCGTCGTCGGCCGCATCCTCGACAACGGTGGTGAGACCTACGGGTTCAACGCCCAGACCGAGGCCTACGGCGACATGCTCCAGATGGGCATCGTCGACCCGGCGAAGGTCGTCCGTGCGGCCATCCAGGGCGCGGCTTCGGTTGCCGGCCTGCTGGTCACCACCGAGGCCATGATCGCCGACGCGCCGAAGCGCGAGTCGGCCGGTGGCGCCGGCGGCATGCCGGGCGGCGGCATGGGCGGCATGGGCGGAATGGACTTCTAAGGAAGTCCGTTCGCCGAAGGGCGTCACCCAGGTCCGGCCTGCCGGGCCTGGGGTTCAAGTCCAGCCTCTCGGCCCCTGGTCAGAGAGCACGGGAGGGCCGGCGCAAGCCGGCCCTTTTCGTTTGTGCTGGGCGCGCAGGCGGATAACCTCCCGGCTCCCGCAACTCGCCGCGCCGGCGAGATCACATTGAGGAGGGTGCCTTGGCCAAGGGACAGCAGAAATCCGGTCGCGAGGCGAAGAAGCCCAAGAAGGAGGTGCCGAAGACGATCGCGGCCGCTCCTTCGACGAAGGGTGTCACGATCAAGAAGTAGACCGCATGGAGTCGGCGCTTCGCGGCGCCGGCTCCATTTTTCGGAATCCGGCTCGAGCCCGGCGATCGGGCGGTGCCGCGGCAGCTGCGCTGACGCTGGGTACCTCGGGGCGGCGGCGTCCGACGGCCCGGTCTACGAGAGGACGATCACCTTCGTCCCGACGGGGGTGCGGCCATAGAGGTCCATTACGTCCTGGTTGATCATCCGGATGCAGCCGGACGAGACCGAGGTGCCGATCGTCTCGGGTTCGACCGTGCCGTGGATGCGGAACAGCGTGTCCTTGTTGCCCTGCCAGAGATAGAGCGCCCGCGCGCCGACCGGGTTGTCGAGGCCGCCCTTCATGCCGATGCCGCTCTGCAGCTTGGCGAGCTGTGGCTTGATGTCGGGCCGGCGCTTGATCATCTCGGCCGGCGGGTACCAGTCCGGCCATTCCTGCTTGGACCGGACATCGGCCACGCCCGCCCAGCCGAAGCCCTGCTTGCCGACGCCGACGCCGTAGCGCATTGCCCGCCCGCCTTCGGCGACGTGGAAGAGCAGGTGCGCCTTCGGATCGACCACGATGGTGCCGGGACGCTCCTTGCCGTCATAGGCCACCTCCTGGCGGAGAAAGGCGGGGTCGAGCTTCGCGTAGTCGAACGCCGGAATCGGGAACTTGTCCCCCTTCACCTCGGCGTAGATGCTCGCATGGTCGAACCGGCGGCCGACCGGGTCGCCGGCTCGCAGGTTCACGTCGGGACCGCCGGCCGTCTGGCTCGGCGCGACGCAGCCGGCGAGTCCCGACCCGGCCGCGGCGGCGGCGCCCGCGAGGAGAATGCGGCGGCTCAGCAGGGTCATGAGGGCTCCGGACCGGCGCGTGCGTGACTCGGACGTCGCCGCAGCATCGCTCACCTCGGCCGATCGACGTCAAGATCGTGAAGCACGTCCGGATACAGATGGTCATAAGGTGTTGCGCGGAACCCCGCTCCTCCCGGCGCGTCGACACGCGCCGGCGGAGGCCGGGACCAGCAGGTCCGCATAACCAAAGAGGGAGACCAGCAGAGATGACGCAGTTCCACCGCCGCTCGCTTTTCGTCGGCACGGCCGCGTTCGGCCTGGCCGTCGCGCTCCGGCCCGCCGGCGCCCAGGCTCCGGCCGCCACCCCGGCCGGCGCTCCGGCGCCCGCCGCGGGGCCCTTCACGCTGGCTCCGCTTCCCTACGCGGCCAACGCCAACGAGCCGCATATCGACGCGATGACAATGGAGCTGCATCACGACCGGCACCACGCCGCCTATGTGAGCAACCTCAACGCGGCCCTGAAGGACCACGGCGATCTCGCCAAGAAGCCGCTCGAGGAGATGCTGGCCAACCTGGCGAGCGTGCCGGAGGCCATCCGGACCACCGTGCGCAACAGCGGCGGCGGCCACGCCAACCACACCATGTTCTGGCAGATCATGGGCGGGCAGGGCGGCGAGCCGACGGGCGAGCTCAAGGCCGCCATCGACCGGGATCTCGGCGGCGTCTCCAAGATGAGGGACGACTTCAACGCCGCCGGAGGCCGGGTCTTCGGCTCGGGCTGGGTGTTCGTCACCGTCGACAAGGCCGGCAAGCTCGCACTGACAACCAAGCCCAACCAGGACACGCCGCTGATGGACGGGAACCGCGCCCTGTTCGGCAACGACGTGTGGGAGCACGCCTATTACCTCAAGTACAACAACCGCCGGCCGGATTACCTGCGGGCGTGGTGGAACGTCGTGAACTGGCCGAAGATCGCGGAGCGCTACGCGGCCGCGAAGGCCGGCACGCTCACCATCTGACCGGCGGTACAGGGCGCAAGCCCAGCTGGGACGGCTGCTTTCGCGGGGTTGGCGCCCTGCGGAAGCCCCGTCCCGGCCCGCTGTGCGATGCGCCGCGGGCGCTCCGCGGACCGGCCCGGTAGCGTCGCGGCCCGCGATCAGGCTCCGGGCCTCAGCCGAGAACGACCACCTCGGCCCCGACGCTCGCCCGGTTGTAGAGGTCCATCGCATCCTGGTTGACCATGCGGATGCAGCCGGAGGAGGCGCGGGTGCCGATCGTCCAGGGCTCGGTCGTGCCATGGATGCGGTAGAGCGTGTCCTTGTTGCCCTGCCACAGGTAGAGCGCCCGGGCGCCGAGGGGGTTGCGCGGCCCGCCATGCATGCCGATGCCGCTCTGCAGCTCGGTGAGGCTGCGGGCGAGCTTCGGGTCGCGGGCGATCATCTCCTTGGGTGGATACCAGTCCGGCCAGGCCTGTTTGGAGTTGACCGTGGCGGTGCCCGACCAGGCGAAGCCCTGGCGACCGACCCCGACGCCATACCGGATGGCCCGGCCGCCGCCCTGCACGAAGTAGAGGTGGCGAGCGTTGGGATCGACCACGATGGTGCCGGCCGGCTCGCGGCCCCGGTAGGCCACCTCGCGGCGCAGGTAGTCGGGCCCGACCCGCCGGAAATCGAAGGCCGGAACGGGAAAAGGCTCGCCGTCCACCCGCCCGTAGATGCGCCGGTACTCGAAGGCTCCATCCGCGACCGGCGTGTCGACCGGAGGCCGGGTCCCGTCAATCCCGCGTCGGCGCGACCCGTACGGGTACTGGCCGTACGGGTCTGGGTCGCCCGGACGCCCGGAGCCCTCGGGCACGTAGTAATCCTCCTGCACCTGCGTGTCGTAGAACCGGTCGCGCCGCTCCGAGGCGGAGGGCCGGCTGCGTGGCCAGAAGCCCTCCGGCTCGGCGTAGGGATCGTCGAAGAAAGGGTCGCGCCGCCTCTGCGCCAGGGCCGGGCCCGTGGCGACCAGGCTCGCGGCTCCGACGATCAGGCTGCGTCGCGACAGGGGAAGCGCGGGAGGGGCATTCGACATGCCTGCATCATACCGGCTTCGAGCCATGCTGCACCAGCGAACGCATGTCACAGGAGGGACGCGGTCTAGCCCCGGCCGGCGGAGATCTCCACCTCGCGCACGAGATCGAAGGCGCCGTCGGCGGACACGTCGCAGCGCAGCCGCACGATGGCCCGGCGGGAGCCGTGCGCCAGATCCAGGAGGCGGAAGAAGCGCTCGGCCGACAGGAAGATGTCGAAGCGGTGCTCGCCCGAACTCGACACTCCGAAATAATCGCCCTCGACCCGATCGAAGCGGGCGGGCCAGGCCTTCGCCCGCATCTTCAGCTGGGCCGGGGTGGAGCCCCAGAAGGTCAGATCGACGTCGCCGATCTCCTCGCCGGTCTCGGCCGTCGCGCCGACGCCGGCGAGCTTCGCCACCCCTGTATCGTTCGTGGCCGTGAGCACGAGGTCGTAGGCGACCCGCGTGATCGAGACGTGGATGTTGCGGGCCCCGAGGGTAGCCATCAGGCGGCGAGGCTCCCGCCGGCCTCGGTCGCGAGCCAGGCCGCGCCGCAGGCCTTGGCGAGTTCGCGCACCCGCAGAATGTAGCTCTGCCGCTCCGTGACCGAGATCACGCCGCGGGCGTCCAGCAGGTTGAAGACGTGGCTCGCCTTGATGCACTGGTCGTAGGCCGGGAGCGCCATCAGGTGCTGCGTCTTCGCCGCATCCGCCCAGCCGGCCTGCAGGTAGTCGTGGCAGGCCTTCTCGGCCATGCGGAACTGCTCGAACAGCATCGCCGTGTCGGCATGCTCGAAGTTGTGCCGGGAGTATTCCTGTTCGGCCTGGAGGAAGACGTCGCCGTAGCTGACCCGGCCCTCGCCTTCGATCCCGTTGAAGCTGAGGTCGTAGATGGACTCGACGCCCTGCAGGTACATGGCGAGCCGCTCCAGCCCATAGGTGAGCTCGCCCGCGACGGGCGCGCATTCGAACCCGGCCACCTGCTGGAAATAGGTGAACTGCGACACTTCCATGCCGTCGCACCAGCATTCCCAGCCGAGCCCCCAGGCGCCGAGCGTCGGGCTTTCCCAGTCGTCCTCGACGAAGCGGATATCGTGCACGGAGGCGTCGATGCCGATCGCGGCGAGCGAGGCGAGATAGAGCTCCTGCAGGTTCGGCGGGTTCGGCTTCAGGATGACCTGGAACTGGTAATAATGCTGGAGCCGGTTCGGGTTCTCGCCGTAACGGCCGTCCTTGGGGCGCCGTGAGGGCTGGACATAGGCCGCGCGCCACGGTTTCGGGCCGAGCGCCCGGAGCGTGGTCGCCGGATGGAACGTGCCGGCCCCGACCTCCATGTCGTAGGGCTGCAGGATGACGCAGCCCTGCGCGGCCCAGAAGGTCTGCAACGTCAGGATCAGGCCCTGGAACGAGCGCTCGGGGGCGAGGGCCGGCGCCGCGGCTCCGGCCGGAACGATCGAGGGGCTCGCGCTGGCGCTCATGGCCCCATCGATAGGGCGGCTCCCCTGCCTGTCAAGCGCGGCTCGCCGCACCAGCCGCACCGAACCCCGCAGGGGCGGTGCCGCGGAGGCTCAGGTCGCGGATGTCCGGACCTGCCGGCCCAATGGAACGTGCGGAACCAGGAGCGCCACCGCCGCGGCCCCGCAGGAGATCAGGAACACGGCCCAGAACGTGTTGTGCAGCGCACCCTGCAGCAGCGCCCGGGCTCCGTCGAGCGCCGCGCTTCCCTGTCCGGAAGCGAGCACCTTCTGCAACTCCTCCGAGCCGATCGGGGAGGTCGCACCCGGACGCGCGAGGCCGTGGTTCAGGACGGCACCGAACACCGCCGCCCCGAGCGTGCTGCCGAGGTTGCGCGAGAACAGGTTGGAGGCCGTGGCGCTGCCGCGCTCGGACCAGCTCACGATCTCCTGGATGAGCACGATCGACGACGTGCTGAGGAGCCCCATTCCAAGGCCCATGACGAGCGAGCCGGCCCCTGCCAGGGCAGGCGGCATCTCGGGCGTCAACATCAGGAAGGCCACGGCGCCGGTTGGCACGAGGGCGGCCCCGACAGCGAGCAGCGGCTTCAACCCGAACCGAGCGAAGCTCCGGGCCGCGAAGGTCGCCCCGACCGGCCAGCCGAGAACCATCACGGTCAGCGCCAGCCCGGCGACCACCGGGGTCTGCCGCATCACGCCCTGGACATACATGGGCAGAAAGGTCGTAAGGCCGATCAGCGCCATTCCGGCCAGCAGGGAGGCCCCGTTCGCTGCCGCGATGGGCCGGCGCGACCAGAGCTCGAAGGAGATCATGGGCTCGGCCGCGCGCCTTTCCCACCACACGAACAGCGCGGCCGCGACGACCGCCACTGCGCCGGCTGCGGCCGCGACGGTCGCATCCGCGCTGCCGGATTCGGTCAGGGCCGTCATGAGTGCCCCCATGGCGACGGTGAACAGCAGCGCGCCGGGCACGTCCACCTTCGACCGCACGGGCCCAAGATCCTCGCGCAGGAAGAGAACGAAGCCGAGCGCCGCGAGAATGCCGATCGGCACATTCAACCAGAAGATCCAGGCCCACGAGGTCTTCGCGATGATGAGGGCACCGACCACCGGTCCGAGAACGGCTGAAATCGCCCATACGCTGGCCAGGGCGCCCTGGATGCGGCCGCGCTCTTCCGCGGCATAGAGATCGCCGACGAGCGTCAGTCCGACGGGCTGCATCGCGCCTGCGCCGATGCCCTGCACCAGCCTGAACGCGATCAGGCTCGGCATCGACCAGGCGAACCCGCACCCGAGCGATCCCAAGAGGAACACCCCGATCCCGGCGAGCAGCATCGGCTTGCGCCCGTACACGTCCGACAGCTTTCCGAATACGACGGTCGCCACGGTCTGGGTCAGCAGAAAGGCGGAGAATACCCAGCTGTACAGGGTGAGCCCGCCCAGTTCGCCCACGATCTGCGGCATGGCGGTCGACACGATCGTCGCCTCGATCGCGATCATGAACATGGACAGCATCACGGATGCGATGACGAGGGGGCGGGCCGTCGTCTGCTTGCTTGCGGGCATTCGGCTGGCCTTCACGACGATCGGGGTCGGCCGGGCGGCCGGGCTGTGCTGGCGGACCCTGTACCGCATCCGGGAACCGCGTGAGCCACCCTGTGCCGCGCGTCAGCGTCCCGGTGCGCGCAGTGGCGGCACGCGGCGCGGCTCATTGACCCCCCGGGCGCGACGGCGCAGAGCCCAGCCATGACCTCCGTCGCTTCCCATCCGATCGCCAACCGGCCGCTCATGCCGGTGCTCGCGGCGCTGAGCGTCGCCCATCTGCTCAACGATCTTCTCCAGTCGATGATCCCGGCGATCTATCCGTTGATCAAGGAGGCCTATCGGCTCGACTTCGCACAGGTCGGAGTGATCACGCTGGCGTTCCAGCTGACCTCGTCGCTGCTGCAGCCCCTGCTCGGATACGTGACCGACCGCAGGCCGTGGCCCTACGCGATGGTGGCCGGAATGGGTGCGACGCTGCTGGGTCTCCTGGGCCTGTCCGCGGCCGGGAGCTACGGCATGATCCTGGTCTCGGCTGCCCTCGTCGGGCTGGGCTCGGCGGTCTTCCATCCGGAGGCGACCCGGATGGCCCGGCATGCGGCCGCCGGGCGGCAGGGGCTGGCTCAGGGCGTCTTCCAGATCGGCGGGCACGCCGGCTACGCCGTCGGCCCTCTTCTGGCTGCCGCCGTCGTGGTTCCACGCGGCCAGGCCAGCCTGTCCTGGTTCTCGGGGATCGCCGTGGTGGCGATGCTGCTGATGGCCAGGACCGCGACCCTGTACCGAAAGAGCCGCGGCTCGGTTTCCGGCGACGCGGACGGAACCGCCCGGAGGCTACAGGGCGTCTCCGGCAGGAAGCCGACGGTAGTCCTGCCGATGATCGTGCTCGTGATGTTGATGTTGTCGAAGAACGCCTACATGGCGTCCTTTACATCGTATTATACGTTTTATTTGATCGAGCGCTTCCACGTCACGGTGCAGCTCTCCCAGCTCATGCTGTTCCTCTACCTCGTGGTCGGCGCGGTCGGGGTCATCGTCGGCGGGATGCTCGGGGACCGGATCGGCCGCGACCGCGTGATCTGGCTGTCGATTCTCGGTGCGCTCCCCTTCGCGGTCGCCCTTCCGTATGCGGACCTTTTCTGGACGGGCGTACTCAGCGTCCTGGTCAGCCTGATCATGGCCAGCGCCTTCTCGTCGATCCTGATCTACGCGATCGACCTGATGCCGCACCGTGTGGGCCTCGTCGGGGGCCTCTTCTACGGCCTCGCATTCGGGCTCGGCGGGCTTGCGGCGGCCGGGCTCGGCGCCTTGGCCGACCGCATCGGCATCATCGAGGTGTTCCGGCTCTGCTCCTGGCTGCCGGCACTCGGGTTGCTGACCTTCCTGCTGCCGCCAAGCCGTCCGGCGCCGTAGAGCGGAGATGCCGGCCGACGGCGATTTGGGCCCGGCGAGCAAACAGTAACCGTCCCAAGAAGTTTGGCCGGAACATTGGGGGCCTGATCGGCATTCTCAACCCGAAATCGACCGGTCACGCTTCATGTGTGCCCCCACACAGCCGCAGAGTTCAGGTCCCGCGAAGAAGAGGGCCAGGATTCAGAACGGCTGAGGAGACATCAAATGGTTCTGCCCCAAGTTGCTCTTCGATTGATGGCCGCCTCCGTTCTCATCGGCGGCGTCGCGCTTGCCGGCTCCGCGATCGCGAAGCCACTCTCCTCCGAGGCCAAAGTCGCCTCGGCCGAGCCTGCGATGACCGCCTCGGCCGCGCCGTCCATCGTGTCCGCTTCCATTCCCGAGACAGGTCCGGCCACGCGGGCCGCAGATGGGCAGGACGGCTGCACCCGGAAGGTGAAGGTTGTCTATGCCGGGTATGGCGAAGCGAGCCGGGCCGGCTGTGTCGTGTCGTCCCGCGCCAACTGAGACGTTCAGCCGGTTCGGCTCTCGTTCAGCAACCCGACGCCAAACGGAACGGCGGAGGGCGAGTTGGTAACGAGGAGGACAGGATGATCGAACTGCGATCGAGCATGCTTGCGGCAGCCTTGGTGGCCGCTTCGATGATCGGGGCCGGGGCGGCATCGGCCGCGCCTGCGGCGGCGGGAGCTGCCCAGGTCGGAGCGCTCAGTGCACCGGTGGAACTGGCGCAGTGGGGCTACGGAGACGGCTACGAGCGGGAGTATCGTCGGCCGCGCTACGGGTATGACGAGCGGCGCCGGTTCCGCGGCGGTCCGGGATACGGCTTCTACGGCCACCCCCGGCGCGCCTGGGGCGGCCCAGCAACCGTGTGCAGGATCAGGCAGTCGCCCTGGGGACCCCGGCGGGTCTGCTGGGAGCGTTGGTAACGTCGAGGGCGCCTTCGGGCGCCCTCTTCATGTCTGCCAGCCGATGAAGGCTCTCGGCCTGTTCCGTAAACCGCCCGTCCGGGCCGTGCAGCACGAGCGGCGGGTCGATCTGCAATCGTGCGTGGCCGTCCTTCACCGCCCCGATCAGGACGCGGGAAGCCGGGTCACCGGCCTTCGGGTACACCGGTCCGACCGTCACCGAGCCGAAACGTCGGCCCATGGCTTCGAGGCAGCGGCCGAGGCCGTCGGCCCGATAGATCATGGCGAGCCGCCCTTTCGGCCGAAGGATGTCGGCGGCGGCCTCCAGCCACTCCGCAAGACCGCCACCCGCCATCAGATGAGCCGAGGCGCGGCGCGGCTCCGGCGAGCGCCGTGCCTCTCCCGACTCGAAGAAGGGCGGGTTCGTGGCGACGAGATCCGCCAACCCGGGCGTCAAACCGGCTGCGCGCCGCTCCGCCTTGGGCGCGAACACGTCCGCCACGACCGCGTGGGCCCGGTCGCCGAGTCCGTTGAGGGCGATGTTGCGGCGGCACAGCACGGTGAGGTCCGGCTCGCGTTCCACCAGGAGAAGGCGCGCCTCGGGACAGCGGCGCGCGATCATGAGCCCGACAGCACCCGTTCCCGCGCCGAGATCGACCGCAAGCTCGCCGCCGCGGAGGGAGGCGAATGCGGCGAGCAGCACTGCATCCGTTCCGGCCCTGTGTCCGCGCCTGGGCTGCAGCAGCGCGACGGAGCCGCCGAGCAGCCGATCCTCGCTGAGATCCTCGTCCACCTCAGCCATCCCGCAGCTCGGCCCCCAGGCCCGCCTCCACGATCAGCCGGCGTGCCTTGCCGGCCCAGTCATCCGGCACCAGGATGCGGCGGCCGAACATTCCGATCGAGCCTTCGAGCGCGCTCATGTGGCCATCCGCCACGAGAACCGGGACGCCCTCGCTCTCCATCAGCCCCCGCAGCACGTCGATCAGCACGATGTCGTTGGTCCGAACGAGTTCGATCATGGCTGAAACGCGGTGCCGCCTCTTGCGTCATCGGCCCGCGTTGCGGCAGGAGCCCGAGCATGCGAGCGTGCATCATCGGGCCGGCGCTCGCGTTCGGCAACGGGGGCGTGGCGTGGGCGTGGTAGTGTCATTCGAGGAGCGCGCCCAGGGAGCGTCCGGCGAAATCGACGAGCTCGTCGCCCTTGTTCGGGACGACATGGAGCGGGTCAACCGGCTCATCCTCGCCCGGACCGGCTCCCGCGTGACCATGATCCCGGAGGTCGCGAATCACCTCATCTCGTCGGGAGGAAAGCGCCTCCGGCCGATGCTGACGCTCGCGACCGCGGGGCTCTCCGGCTATTCGGGGCAGGGCCACGTCCATCTCGCTGCCGCCGTCGAGTTCATGCACACGGCGACCCTTCTGCACGACGACGTCGTCGACGCCTCCACCATGCGGCGCGGCAAGATCGCGGCCCGGCTGAAATGGGGCAACGAGGCGAGCGTGCTGGTGGGCGACTTCCTGCTCGGCCAGGCGTTCAAGATGATGGTCGAGGTCGGTTCTCTCCCGGCACTCGGCATCCTGTCCTCGGCGGCGGCCGTGATCGCCGAAGGCGAGGTGCTCCAGCTCTCGGCCGCCAAGAACACCGAGACCAACGAGGACGAGTACCTGAATGTGATCCGCGGCAAGACGGCGGAGCTCTTTGCCGCGGCCTGCGAGGTCGGCGCCGTCATCGCGGAGCGCTCGAAGGCCGAGCAGGCCGCCTGTCGCTCCTACGGGATGAATCTCGGCATCGCGTTCCAGCTCGTCGACGACGCGCTCGACTATGGCGGCACCTCCGCGGCGCTCGGCAAGAACGTCGGCGACGATTTCCGCGAGGGCAAGGTCACGCTGCCGGTCGTGCTCTCCTTTCGGCGCGGCGACGGCGAAGAGCGGGCCTTCTGGAAACGGACCCTCGAGACCGGAAACGTCCAAGACGGCGACGTCGAGCGCGCGGTCGGCATCATGCGGCGGCACCGGGCGCTCGAGGACACGGTCGAGCGCGCCCGCCATTACGGCGCCATGGCCCGGGACGCGCTGGCCCTGTTTCCGCGCAGCCCCATGAAGGCGGCTCTGCTCGGTGCGGTCGATTTCTGCATCGAACGGGTGGGCTGAGCGGCTCAGCGCAGGACTGTCGCCTTCACCCACCAGCCCGGCTCAGCCCGGCTCACCACGCGGGCGGCCCGGGAGGCGGCCCGGCAATCGTCGTAGATCCCGAACACGGTCGCCCCCGAGCCCGACATGCGGGCGAGGCGGCATCCGGGCTGCTCGGCAAGCCGTCCGAGCGCCGCGCCGATCTCGGGCGCGGCGGCGCGGGCCGGCGGCTCGAGGTCGTTGCGGGTGGCCCCGAGCGTCTCGACCAGCCGCACGGCGTCCGCGATCCCGCCGGCATCCGGGTGGGCCGCGGAGCCGGTGCTCCCGCCCTTCGCGAGCCCGAGCCGCCGGAACACCTCGGGCGTCGGCACCGCGACGCCAGGATTGGCCAGAACGGCGAATAGCGGCGGCAGGGGAACGGGCGGGCCGATCTCGTCGCCGATGCCGCGCATCATGCGGGCCCGCGGATCGAGGCATACCGGAACGTCTGCGCCCGTTGCGCGGGCGGCCGCGACCACGTCCGGGTGGTCGATCGCCAGCCCGTTCAACCGCGCCAGGAGGCGCAGCGCGCCCGCCGCATCCGAGGAGCCGCCGCCGATGCCGGCCGCGGCGGGAAGGTTCTTGGTTAGCGTGAAGGCGCCGAGCGTAAGGCCCGGGCGCCTCTCCGCCAGGGCGCGGGCTGCCCGCAGCACGAGATTGTCGTCGTCCGGACCCGCAGCCGCGGCCTTGGGACCGGCCACGGACAGGCTCAAGCCTCCGCCCGGCTGCAGGTGCAGCCGGTCGGCCACGCCGGCAAAGACCACGAGGCTCTCAAGCACGTGGTAGCCGTCGTGGCGCCGCCCGAGCACGTGCAGGGTCAGGTTGACCTTCGCGGGGGCGCGGGTTGTCAGGCCGGGTGACATGGAGATGGCAGCGACCTGCCGCGCCGGGGGCGCGGCCGGGTTCCGGTGAGCCTCTATCCGCCGCTCTTCTCGGTCACCGGCGCGCTGGTCTGTGCCTCGGCCGGCTTCGAGTCGTCGGGCAGCCCGGACGCAAGCTTCTCGTCGATCTTCTTCAGATCCTCCGGCTCCGGACCCGCGTCCTTGGCGTGCTGCCACTGGAACTTGGCCTCGAGCCGGCGCCCGACGCGCCAATAGGCGTCGCCCAGGTGATCGTTGATGACGGGATCGCCGGATTTCAGCTCAGCGGCCTTCTCGAGCTCGCGCACGGCCTCCTCGTAGCGGCCGAACCGGAAATACGCCCAGCCCAGGCTGTCGATGATCATTCCGTCGCGGGGGTTCAGCTCCACAGCACGACGCAGCAGCTTGAACGCCTCGTCGAGGTTGATCGCCTGATCGACCCACGAATAGCCGAGGTAGTTGAGGACCTGGCTCTTTCCGAGGGGTTGTGAGTCCGGAACGAGTTCCAGCGCCTTCTTCAGGTCCGCCTCGGCCTTGGCCCATTCCTTCGACCGCTCGTAGGCGGTGCCGCGGTAATAGTAGAGCGGCCACAGGCCGGCATCGCCGACCTCCGTCCGGGCGATGGCCCGGCCGTAGATCTCGGCCGCCTCGGCATATTGCTTCCGTGACCGGTAGACGTTGCCCAGCGCCACCAGCACCTCGTTGTCGTCCGGCCGCAGCTTGCCGAGGCGCTCCAGGTGCTGGACCGCCTCGTCGCCCCGGCCGAGCTGCTCAAGGCTGAGCCCGATCTGGACATCCGCGGTGGCGCGGAGCGGCGATTCCACCGGCAGGCGACGCAGCGTCTCGATGGCCTGCTCGGTGCGCTTCATGCGCTCGAAGACCTCGGCGAGCGTCACCGTGGCGAGGGCATGGTCCGGGTTCAGGTACAGCGCGAGCCGCAGATAGACGATGGAGGCGAGTTCGTCCCCCTGCTGGCTTCCGGCGGAGCCGAGCCCGTACAGCACCTCGGCGGCGCCTTCCTGGACGGTGGCGACGAGCGGCGGCAGCGTGCGGCCGGCGCTCAGCTCGTCCATGGCCTGCTTCACCAGCGGGTGCCGCGGCGCCACGGCCGAGAAGCCTCGATACACTTCGAGCGCCTGCTCGGTCTGGCCGCGCCGGGCGAGAAGTCGCCCGTAGGCGTCGACGATGCGCAGCGTCGTCTTCTCGGCCTCGTAGGCAGACTTGAGACGACGCTCCGCTTCCGCGGCATTCCCGGTGAGATCGGCGATCAGTCCGCCGTGATAGTCGCGGAAGGCTGCGAAGCCGCGTTCGCCGCGGAGCTGGTCCACCGTCTCGAGCGCCCGCTTGCCGTCCCGCGAACCGACGAACGACCAGGCGGTCAGCAGCGTCGCGGTCAGGTCCGCCGCCCGGCCTCGGGCGCCCTTTCCGAGATAGGTGCGGGCCGCGGCATATTGCTTCGCCCTGACGGACCTGACCCCGAGCGCGAGCTGCGCCAAGCCATTGCCGTCGCGCTGCACGAGCCGCTCCGCCGCCCGGCCCGCGCCCTGCAGGTCGCCGTCGGCCAGCAGCGACACGAAGGCGCGCTCCAGCAGCTCCGGATTGCGAGGATCATCCTTCAGGGCTTCACGGTAGAACAGAGCGGCCGCGTTGGTGTCGCGGGCGGTGCCCGCGATGTAGGCTGCCAGATAATTTCCCTCGAGGCTGGCGGCCGGCGAGAATGGCGCCGGCGTTCCGGGCGTCGGGGGGGCAGGGGCCCGTTTGGCGAGGGCGGGGCCGGCGACCATGATCGCGGCAGCGGCGGCGACGGCAAGCCTTGCCGCTCCGAACCGGAAGGCCATCCTGCGCAAAGCCACCATCCCGCTCCCGTCCGGCCGGCCGCCGAATCCAGGATTCGCGGCGAACCGGTCAATCGACGCACCATGCCGGGTCGCACGGAGCGCTGCAAGGCACAACGACGCCGCGCCGTGTGGGCCGGCGCCGCGGCACCGGCCGGCGGACCGCCCATCATACCGGATCGCGTACGAAGCTCCACCGCGCCGTGATCGACCCCCCCGGAACGGCCTTGTCCATCCGGACCACGATCTGCCGGCTCGGCCGCCAGCCCTCCGGGCCGCCGAGATAGAGGCTGTCCTCCACCGCCAGCCGGGCGCCGTTCGCGGCAAAGCGCCAACGCTGCCCCTCCGGCCCGCTCAGCACGACCGCGGATCCCGCCTCGTCGAGATCTGCGCCGATCACCGGGCTGAGGTGGAACCGGAGCACGGGCCTCGGCAGGCCGCCCGGATCGCCGGCCAGCGTCAGCGTATCGGTCCCGTCGAGCCGGAAGCCGTCCGGAGCCAGCAACCAACGCCGCTCGTGCGTGGCGCCGAACGAAGGGCCGTAGCCGTCGTGACTCGCCGTGCAGGACAGCGAGCCGTCGGGCTCCGTCCGGCGCTCGACCATCACGCTGGTCGGGCCGCGCACCAGGGCCGGGCCGAGCCGGCTCCTCAGCCAGCGGCCGATCGGGCCCGGGACCTCGGTGATGAAGAGGGCGGAGGAGCGGTCGCCGAGCGACAGCGTCGAATGAGCGGCGGTGCGCCGGGCCCCCTGGCGGGCCGGATCCTCGCCGCTGATCCCCGCATTCACCACCATGCGGGAGCCGCCGACCGACAGTTCGAAGGAGAGACAGCCCGCATGGGCGGCCCTGCCGGATTCAACCGGCGGGGCGCGGCCGGTATCGGCGATCAGCACCGTCTCGCCGGCCTGGAGCCGCAGGTAGCCCGAGGCCTCGGCATAGGCTGGCGCCGCCCCCCGCACGGTGTCGTACGAGAGGAGCGTCGCCACCTGGTCGGCAGCCGTGGGGCCCATGCCATTGAAGAGGGCGAGCTCCGAACCGCCTGCCCTCAGGTAGCGCAACATCGGCATCATGCGGTCGATCGCCCGCACGAGCGCGTCCGGCGTCTCCAGGCTCCGGCTCGCGTAGAGAAGGCGAAGCGGCAGGAGGTCGAGCAGGAGGTCCACCAGCACGCCGGGGTTGCGGCTCACATGCCCCCCGTCGGGCAGGATCTGCGCCTCGATCTCCGCCGACAGGAGGCGCGTTGCGCGCCGGAGCCGGGTCTCGAAGCCGCTGCAGCAGAGCGCCGCGTAGCAGAGCGCGATGGCGGCCGCGAGACGGTCGAGAGGGGTGCGGGCGGACACCGCGTCGCGCTCGAGGGAGGCCACGCAGCGCCCGATCGCCCGGAGAAACGCCGCGTAGAAATTCCGGTCGGCCCCGTTCAGCACGAGCGGCGACTGGCAGAGGAACGAGATCAGCCGGCGCGCCACCACCCGGGTCTCACGCGCGGTGCCCCGCTCGAGATCGCCGCGCCGGGGGCCGACCGCCTCTGCGACCAGCGCCCGGGCGTGCTCACGGGCGAGTGCGCTTCCGGCGGCCCGCAGATGGCGCAGCCAGTCGAAGCCGTACAGTGCCCGGCTCCAGGCGGAGGACGGCGGAACCAGTTCGAAGGGCGACTGCCCGCGCGACTCGACGGCCTTGCCGGCGAAGACGAAAAGGCCGCCATAGACGTCGCTGGCGATGGTCGGGTCGGAGGTGCGCAGATCCTGCGGGGCGAAGAGCAGGCGATCCGGCTGCGGCACGCGCCAGCCCGGGCCGCGCGCGTTCCGGCGCAGCCAGGCGAGCGGCATCCGGCCGGCCTCGTGGGCAGCCAGGCCGTAGAGTTGCCAGCGTTCGGCTGCCCAGGCCAACCGAGATACCCGCCTTTCCCGAAGACCGGCGCCGTGGGCGCCAGCCATCTCCTGAATGGCGCATCAGGCAGGGTTGCGCGAGACCCGCAGCGCGAAAAACCCATCCATGCCGGGCTTGATCCCAGGCAAAGTCGCGAGCCCGTCCGGTGTGGTGCGCAAATCGCCCGCCGGGCCGATCCAGGCGGGATCGATGCCGTGCTCGCCGGGGGCGACCGGCTCGCGGCGGAAGGCGGGATTGCGCGCCAGAAAGGCGGCCGCCTGGTGCTCGCCTTCCTCGGGCTCGAGCGAGCACACGCAGTACACCATCCTGCCGCCCGGCCTGACCAGCGTCGCCGCGTGATCGAGCAGGCGGGCCTGCAGGTCGGCCAGGGAGGCGAGGTCGCGCTCGCGCTTGCTCCAGGCGACGTCGGGGTGCCGCCGGATCGTGCCGGTCGCCGTGCAGGGCGCGTCCAGCAGCACGGCGTCGAACGGCTCGGCCGAGAACGACAGCCCGTCGGCGCACACCGCGTCCGCCGACAGTCCGAGCCGCGCCATGTTGGCGACGAGGCGCTTCAGCCGGCTGGCGGAGCGGTCCACCGCCGTGACGGAGGCGCCTGCGGCTGCGAGCTGGGCCGTCTTGCCGCCCGGCGCCGCGCACATGTCGAGCACGCGCTCGCCCGCCGACACGCCGAGCAATCGGGCCGGCAGGGCCGCGGCCGCGTCCTGGACCCACCACTCGCCCTCCTCGAAGCCGGGCAGATCGGGGATGGCAGTCCGGTCCGCCACCCGGATGCTGCCCGTCGGGAGGAGATGCCCACCGAGGCGGGCGGCCCATTCGGCAGGGCCCGATTTCACGCTGATGTCGAGCGCGGCCCCGTCCCGGTGCGCGGCAGCGATGGCGGCTGCCCGCTCGGCCCCGTAGGCCGCGACCCATCGTTCCGCCATCCAGACCGGCGCGTCGTCGAGCGGCGCCTCGGCGGAGAGCAGGATGTCGTCGCGCTCACGGGCGATACGGCGGAGGACCGCGTTGGCGAGACCCGCGAGGTGACCGAGTTTGGGGTCGCGCCGGGCGAGCTCCACCGTGAGATCCACCGCCGCATGGTCGGGCACGTTCAGGAACAGGATCTGTGCGGCGCCCGTTGCGAGCAGCGCGAAGGCACGCTCGTCGGCGGACAAGCCCTTCGCGAGGCGCGCATGCAGTGCGTTGCCGATGGTGCCAAGGCGGCGAAAGGTCGTCACCGCGATCGCGCGGGCAAGCGGGTCCGCGTCCGGATCGCCTGCCCGGGACGCGAGGGCGTCGTCGAGGCTGACGCTCGTGCCGAGCACCTCCGCCACGCCGGCAACCGCAAGCCGTCGCGCGGCGAAGCCCGGCGGCTCGGATTTCGGGTCGGGCCGTGCCCTGGTGGCGGCGGGGCGGTGCGGGCGGGCGGCTTTCATCGGGGCCAGGGAGACTGGCGGACGCCGCGGGACGACGCGGTCCCGGTGCCGCGCTGCACTGCCATGGCCTGGAGCGCCGCGATCCGGTTCGCGGTCGCCGGATGGGTCGAGAACAGGCCGTCGAGCCCGCGCCCCGTCAGCGGGTTGACGATGAAGAGCGGTGCGGTCGCGGGATGGCGTTCGGCGTCCAGGTTGATGTCCCGGGCGGTGCCGGCCTCGATGCGGGACAGGGCGGAGGCGAGCGCGAGGGGCTCGCCGCTGATCTCCGCACCCTGGCGGTCGGCTTCGTATTCGCGCGATCGGCTGATCGCGAACTGGATGATCATGGCGGCGATGGGAGCTAGGAGTGCGGTGGCGAGGGAGACGATCGGGTTCGGCCGATGGTCGCCGCGGCCCCCGAACATGAACCCGAACTGCGCCAAGGTCGAGATGGCACCGGCAATCGTGGCCGTTACCGTCATCAGAAGCGTGTCGCGGCTGCGGATATGGGCGAGCTCGTGCGCGATCACGCCCCTGAGCTCGGCTCGGCTCAGCGTGTCGAGAAGCCCGGTCGAGACCGCGACCGCTGCCTTCTCGGGGTTGCGGCCGGTCGCAAACGCGTTCGGCTGAGCGTTGTCGAGCAGATAGACCCGCGGCATGGGCAGCCCCGCCCGCGCGGCGAGTTCGGCGACGAGCCGGACGAGATCGGGTGCGCTGCGCTCGTCGACCTCCTCCGCGCCGTGGGCGGAGAGCGCGAGCCGGTCGGAATTCCACCAGGCGAAGATGTTCGTCGCGACCGCGAGGCCGAGCGCCATCACGGTGCCGGTCGCGCCGCCGAGCGCATATCCGATGACCCCGAACAGGGCGGTCAGCCCGGCGAGCAGGAGCCCTGTCTTGACCGTGTTCATCCGGGCCTCCACCTGTTCCCCATGTCGCACACACTCCTCGACCATGTGGGAACGCCGGCCGGCGACCGGCAAGGATCCGACGACCCGGCTGCCAAGGCGCTGAGCCCGGCTGCGCGCCGGGCGCTGGACGAGGCCGCCGCCCGGCGCGCCGAAATCGACCGCCGCGCCGCCGCCATCGGTCAGAGCCCCGAGCAGAACGGCCGCGGCGGCCTCGATCCGGTTCGTTACGACGATTGGGAGATCGCCGGCCGGGCCGTGGATTTTTGAGGCGGGGGCGCCTGCGCGCTTCCCGATCGCCGCGAGGCGCTGCGATCGGGGGCGTCAGGCCGCGCGGCGGCGGCCCTCGACCACCCAGGCGACCAGCACCGCGCCGAGGAGAACGGCGAGTCCAAGGAAGCCGAGCCCGAGCGGGAACACGCGCACGCCCCTGATGATCGCGCTCTCGCTCGGCCGGTAGCCGATCCAGTCCGCTCCTGCGAGACGGGTGCCGGACCGGACCGCCTGGATGCGCGGCGTCGTGGGCGGGCCCGACGCCTCGGCGACCCGCCGGACGGAGCCGCCCGTTGCCTCGGCGATCGGCCGCAGGCGCTCCGTATCGCTGAACACGTCGGTGAGTTCGCGCGGGTTGGCCGGGCCGACACTCGCAAAAGCGACGAGATCGCCGGACCGGAAGGTATACAGGCCGAGCTCCGCGGCCCGCATCTCGGCCGTGAACAGCCCCGGCCGCGCCTCGTCCACCGCCAGGTTCGAGGACGAGCCAGCCGGCGCGACGGCCGCGATCGGGCCCGGCCCTGGCCCCATGGTCTGGCGCTCTAGCCGAATCTGCCGCCCGGACACGGTGGCCCGAAGTGCCTCCTCCTCGAGGGCCGGCTCCTTCATCAGCCAATGCGCGAGGCGGCGCAGCAGGTCCGTATGCGGACCGCCGTCGTTGTAGCCCCGGGCCCACAGCCAGACATGGTCCGACAGCAGCAGGGCGACGCGGCCCTTCTCCTCGCGGGCGAGCACGAGCAGGGGCGCCCCTTCGGCGCCGTCCATGACGCTGATGCCGCTCGCCACGTCCGAGCCGATGGTCCGCAGCCACTCGCCCCAGGCGGGCGGGTCGGTCTCGGAACCGGGCAGGTCGCGCGCCACCGGGTGGCGCTGGCCGGACGCGGTGATGCGCGGCTTGAAGGGCTGTTCCAGAATGCGCCCGTCCGGCCGTCCGGGCAGGATCGACGACAGCCGCGTGCGGGCGAGGCTGCCCGGCCCGGAGAATTCCGGCCCGGCCGCGATCAGGAGCGCGCCGCCCTCCCGCACGTAGCGGGCGATGTTGTCGAAATAGGTCGACGGCAGCACGCTCTGGTTCGCGTAGCGGTCGAAGATGATCAGGTCGAATTCCTTGATCTTCGTCTGGAACAGCTCGCGCGTCGGGAAGGCGATCAGCGACAGCTCGTTGATCGGGGTGCCGTCCTGCTTCTCGGGCGGGCGCAGAATGGTGAAGTGGACGAGGTCGACGTTGGCGTCGGACTTGAGCAGGTTGCGCCAGGTGCGCTCGCCCGGATGGGGCTCGCCGGAAACCAGCAGCACGCGCAGCTTCTCCCGAATGCCCTCGATCGTGACCACGGCGCGGTTGTTGGCGGCCGTGAGCTCGCCCGGGAGCTGGTGGGCCTCGATCTCCACGACGTTGGGCCCGCCATGCTCCACCCGGACCGTGAGCGAGAAGGGCGCGCCCGTCCGCACGCTCTGACGCAGAACGAGCTGGCCGTCGCGCCGCACCGTCACCTCGGCGGTTCCGGTGCCGCCGCGCTCGGACACCTCGGCCCGGATCGTCTGGTCCTTGCCGACGATGCCGAAGCGCGGTGCCTCGATCAGGGCGATGCGGCGGTCGCGCTCGTTGGGCCGGCCCGTGATGAGGGCGTGAACCGGTGCCCGAAGGCCGAGATCGGCAGCCTTCTCCGGGATGTCGTGCACCACGCCGTCGGTCAACAGAACCACCGCCGCCACGCGTTCGGGCGGGATGTCCGCGAGGCCGCGGCCGAGCGCCGCGAACAGGCGCGTGCCGTCGTCGCCGTCGCCATCGCCGCCGTCGATCAGCCGGATCTCGGCATCCGGCAGGGCGCCGATGCGCCGCTCGATCTCACCCCGCACCTGCTCGGTCATTGCGGCGCGATCGCCGAGGCTCTGCGACGTCGACCGGTCGACCACGACCGCGACGACGCTGCGGACCGGCTCGCGCTCCTCCTGCACGAGGGACGGGTCGGCGAGTGCGACCAGCACGAGTGCCAGCGCCAGCGCGCGCAGAATGGCGACGCCCCCGCGCGACAGCACCGCGACCGCGGCCACGACGAGGAACACGGCGCCGAGCGCGCCGAGCGCCCAGGTCGGCACCAGAGGAGAGAAGGACAGGCTCAGCATGGCGGGCCGGGCGGAGACGGCATCATTGTCCCAGCCGCTCGAGAAGCGCCGGGACGTGCACCTGGTCGGCCTTGTAGTTGCCGGTCAGCGTGTACATCACGAGATTGACGCCGCCGCGGAGCGCCATTTCGCGCTGGCGCGGGTCGGCGCCCACCACCGGATAGAGCGGCTCGCCGCTTCGCCCCACAGCCCATGCGGCCGCGAGGTCGTTCGATGTGATCACGACGGGTGAAACGCCGTCGCCGGCCCGGGCGGGACGGCGCTCGCCATCCGCCGCGGGCGGAAGCGCCTCGACCCAGGTCTGGCCGGTGGCATAGCGGCCGGGGAAACGGTCCAGCAGGTAGAAGGTCTTGGTCAGCACGTGGTCGCGCGGGACAGGCTCGAGCTCGGGGACGTCCAGGGTGGCCAGCATGCGGCGGAGCGCGGCCGTTTCGGGCGTCGGCTCGCCGCCCGGCCGGGCGTTCAGCGCGTCCCGCGTGTCGAAGATCACCGTGCCGCCGTTCTTCATGAAGGCATCGAGCCGCCGGATCGCCGCGTCGGTGGGAACCGGCTGGTTCGGCGCGATCGGAACATAGAGGAGCGGCACAAAGGCGAGCTCGTCCCGGGACAGGTCGACACCGATCGGGTCGCCGGGTTCCATGGCGGTGCGGGCCGCGAGGATCTGGGTCAGGCCCGTCAGGCCGGCCTTGCTGGTCGCGTCGATCTGCGCATCGCCGGTCACCACATAGGCAAGACGCGTGACGAGTGCCGCTTCGAGCGCGGTCCGGCCCGAAGCGGTTTGCGCGGATGCGGGATCGGGGGATGCGAGGCCGAGCGGCAGCGCGAGCCCCAAGGCGAGCGCGGCCGGGGCCAGCCGACGGCGCAGCCGCAGCCGGGCGAGGTGTCCGCCCAGCCACAGGGAGGCCAGGGTGTCGATCAGCAGCAGCAGGATGGCGAGCGTGAGCAGCGGCGCCCGGATGTCCAACGTCGCGGCCGCCGCCAGGGGCGCGACGCGGCCGGCCAGAGCGCCGAGCTGCACGGGCGCGAGCCGGTCCCCGGGCACGAGGGCGTTCACCGCCAGGCTCGCGTCCGCCGGACCGTAGAAGCCGGGCGGGTGTTCGGGCCGCGCCCGGTCGGAATAGCTGCGTGGCACCGGCCGTGCGGTCGGCGGCGGGCCGACCAGGGTGCCGAACCCGTCGAGCACGCGCGTCGGCGCCGCCGTCTCGACCTCCGTCTTGGCCTCCGCCCCAAGCGTATCGGCCAAGCCGGACAAGGCCACCGTGCGGCGGAGCATGTCCACGAAGAGCCCGGTCAGGGGCAGGTTGGACCAGGACGCGTCGGCCGTGACGTGAACCAGGGCGATCAGGCCCTTGCCGCGCCGGTCGGCGGTGACGATGGGGGTTCCGTCCTCGAGTGCCGCCCAGGTCTTGCGGCCGAGCTCGCCGTCGGGCTCTGCCAGGATCTGGCGGCGGACGCCGAGATCGCGCGGCACCTCGAGGCCGAAGAACGGCGACTCGCGTCCAAAGGGCGCGAGCGTCCTGGGGGCGTCCCAGGAGAGGGCGCCGCCGAGATTGCGTCCACCACGGCGCAGCCGCACCGGCACGAGGTCGTCATTGCCGGCGGCGAGCCGCGTGCCGGCGAAGCGGAGCAGCAGCCCGCCCCTGTCCACGAAGGCCAGGACCTTGGCGTGGGTGTCGCGGTCGAGCGTGCCGACATCGGCCAGCACCAGAACCGAGACCTGCTGGTCGAGAAGCTGCGTGACCGCATCCGCGACGCCACCATGGCTCTCGCGCACCTCGCCGTACGGGCCGAGCGCGCGCGCGAGGTAGTATGTGGGAGCGAGGAGCGGCTGTGCCTGGTCGGCGGTCGAGCCGGACACGAGGCCGATGCGGCGGCGCTTGCCGCGCTCGTCGAGGAGCAGGACGGCACCGGCCGAGGACTCGCCCAGCATTTCGATGCGGGCGATCGTGTTGCGCAACTCCATCGGAAGCTGGAAGCTCGCCTCCGTGTCCGTTGCGCCGGTTCCGAACACAAACGGGGCGTCCGCGACGGGGAGCCCTTTCTGATCGAGGGCCCGCAGGGTTCCGGCATCGCGGCCGTTCGGCTCTGCCCGGACCACCCTGGTGGCCAGGCGGTCGCTCCGCGTCTCCGCGCCGGCAAGGGCCAGCGCGGGCGCGCGCGGCGGCTGCACCACCGTCACGGACGCCGCGGCGGCGGCGAGCGCGTCCGCGAAGGTCCGATCATCGCCGCCCGCGACGCCGTCCGAAATCCACACGACCTCCGCGCCGGGATTGTCCCGGACGAACCGCACGACCGCGTCCAGATGCACCCGCCGGTCCACGAGCCAGGGCTGCGGCTTCACCGCGCGGACCCGCTCCAGCGCGGCGGCCGGCGCCAAGGCCTCGAGCGCGACCGGGCGCTCGCCGGTCGCCAGCAGGGCGGTCGGGCGGCCGTCCCGCACGGCACCTTCCGCCCGCTCGACTGCATAGGCCTGGCGGGTGCGCCAATCCTGCGCCGCCGGGAAACCGGAATCCAGGATCAGCAAGAGAGGCCCCCGCCCGCCGCCGGCGCCCGGGTTCCAGAGAGGTCCGGAAGCGGCCCCGATCAGGAGGGCGGCGACCAGGAGCCTGATCGCCAGGAGCCACCAGGGCGTCCGGGCCGGGCTCTCCTGCCTGGGCAGCAGGTCCGCCAGGATGCGCAAGGGCGGAAAATCGATCCGCCGCGGCTGCGGAGGGGTGACCCGCAGCAGGAGCCAGATTGCCGGCAGGGCCGCCAAGCCGGCGAGAACCAGAGGCGACAGGAAGGTCAGGGGAAGACCCAGCATGTCAGTGGTCCGCCGTCCCGAACCGGGCGGCGGAGACGAGCGTGAGAACGCGAAGCGCCGCCTCGCTGGCCAGGCGGTCGGTGTGATGGATCGTCAGCGTCCAGCCACGCCGGCGCACGAGATCCTCGATGGCGCCGCGATGGGCCGCGATGCGGTCGCGGTAGCTGCGGCCCCACGATACGGCGTCACCGATGCGCAGGCTGAGGCCCGCCTCGAGGTCCTCGAGCACGGCCTGGCCGCCGAACGGGAAGGTTTCCTCGACCGGGTCGACGATCATGAGAAGGTGGCCGCGCGCGCCGCGCGACGAGATCGCCTCCACCCGAGCGGTGATGTCGGGCACGGAGGCCAGCAGGTCGCCGACCACGATCACCTCGTCGAAGCGGCCCACGGGCTGGGCGGGCGGCAGGTCCTCGTCCTCGCCCCCGGCGTGCGTGCTGTAGGTTTCGGCCAGCGTCTCGGCGATGCCGCGCGCGGCGGTCGGCGACTTCAGCCCGAGCAGGCCGACCCGTTCCCCGCCTTCGACGAGCGTATCCGCCAGCGCGAGGCCGATCACGAAGGCGCGCTCGATCTTGGGTGCGCCGGCGAGATCGGAGCGGTACGCCATGGAGGCGGAGCGGTCGATCCACAGCCAGACGGCGTGCGGGGTCTCCCATTCCCGCTCCCGGACGAACAGGCGGTCGTCGCGGCCGGAGCGGCGCCAATCGATGCGGCCTGCGGCCTCGCCGGTCACGAAGGGCCGGAACTGCCAGAAGCTCTCGCCAGGCCCGGCGCGGCGCCGGCCGTGAACCCCGTTGGACAGGCTCGCTGCGACGCGGCGGGCTTCCAGGATGAGGCGGGGCATGCGGTCGGCGAGCGCGAGCGCCGCCGCGGTTTCACCCCGCCCGGGCCGGCGGCTCTCCCGTGGAAGAACCTGGGTGCGGGCCATCCGGTGCGATCAGCCGAGCCGCGATACGAGCCGGGCGATCACGCCCTGGATGGTCTCGCCGTCCGCCCGCGCCGCAAACGTGAGCGCCATGCGGTGCTTCAGGACGGGCTCGGCCAGCGCCACGACGTCGTCGATCGAGGGAGCAAGCCGGCCCTGGATCAGCGCGCGGGCCCGAACCGCGAGCATCAGCGACTGGCTGGCGCGCGGACCCGGTCCCCACATCAGCTTGCCGGCGAGGTCGTTCGAGTCCTCGGGGCGCGCGGAGCGCACGAGATCGAGCACCGCGTCGACGACGCTGTCACCGACCGGAAGGCGACGGACCAGGCGCTGGGCGGCCAGGAGGCCCTCCGCGTTCATCACCGGTCCCGGGCGGACCTCGTCCGTGCCGGTCGTTTCGAGCAGGATCCGGCGCTCTGCCAGCCGGTCCGGATAGCCGACGTCGATCTGCAGCAGGAAACGGTCGAGCTGCGCCTCCGGCAGCGGGTAGGTGCCCTCCTGCTCGATGGGATTCTGGGTCGCCAGAACGTGAAACGGCCGCGGCAGGTCGTGCCGCTCGCCCGCGACCGAGACGTGGAACTCCTGCATCGCCTGCAGCAGGGCGGATTGCGTGCGGGGCGAGGCCCGGTTGATCTCGTCCGCCATGAGGAGCTGGGCGAAGATGGGCCCCTTCAGGAACCGGAAGGAGCGGCGGCGGTCGGCTCCCTCGTCCAGCACTTCGGTGCCGAGGATGTCGGACGGCATGAGGTCAGGTGTGAACTGAACGCGCCGCGCGTCGAGGCCGAGGACCGTGCCGAGGGTCTCCACCAGCTTCGTCTTGGCCAGACCCGGAACCCCGACCAGCAACCCGTGTCCGGAGGCCAGGATCGTCACGAGCGAGAGCTCGACCACCTTCTCCTGCCCGAAGATCACGGTTCCGATGGTTTCCCGGGCACGCCGCACCGTGTCCAGCGCATCCTCGGCGTGCTTGACGACCGCCTCGTCGAGCGAGATGGGCGCCGCTCCTGCCGTCGCCATGTCCAAAAGCGCCTCCAGGTGCTGCATCCAGGACCGCCCGGACGAGAGGAGTGTGGGCGGCCATGCCCATGCTGGCAAGCGGTCCATCGGCCGCATGTGATTCCAAACGTGGCAGCTTGGTGTTTGTTTGGTTCCGGTCGACTAGATAGCAGTCATGAACGAAGCAGAACGCCAGCTTGCGGGCGACCCAGCGGGTGCGCTCGATCGCCTCAGCGCCGCACTCGGCGAGATCGGGCGCCGCAGGGGCCCGCCGCCGGTCGAGCGCTGGAACCCGCCTTTCTGCGGCGACCTCGACATGCGCATCGTCGGCGATGGGACGTGGTTCTACATGGGAACGCCGATCGGGCGTCCGGCGCTGGTCAAGCTCTTCGCGTCCGTGCTGCGCAAGGATCCCGAGCGCTACGTCCTGGTGACGCCGGTCGAGCGGGTCGGGATCGCCGTGGACGACGTGCCGTTTCTGGCGGTCGAGATGGCGGTCGACGGGGACGGGCGCGACCGCACGGTGGCGTTCCGGACAAACGTGGACGACCTCGTCGAGGTCGGGCCGGACCACCCGCTCCGCTTCGATGCGGACGAGGGGGGTGGGGTGAAACCCTACCTGCTGGTGCGGGGTGGGCTGTGGGCCCGCCTGACGCGGGCGCTCACCTATGACCTGATCGAGCTCGGCGAAGAGCCGGCCACGGCCGAGGGCGGCGGCTTCGGGGTCTATGTGCAGGGGACATTCTACCCTGTGCCGTCGGTCGAGGCGTCATGAGGGTTACGTCGCAGGTCGGGCGTCCGGTCGCGGAGCGGGCAGCGGGCCGGCTTCGGTCCGAGCCGCCAGGGTTTCGGGAACCGCGTGCCGACCTCAAGGGGGATCACGCTCTGAATCCGGAGAGCTGGGGCTCGCTGCCGACCGATGCGCCACGGCACGCCGCGGTGCTCGTGCCGGTCATCGAACACGCGAGCGGTCCCGCCGTGCTCCTCACCGAGCGTGCCTCCGGTCTGCGCCACCATTCGGGCCAGATCGCCTTTCCGGGCGGCCGGATGGACCCGGAGGACGCGACCCCGATCGACACCGCGCTTCGGGAGGCCGAGGAGGAGATCGGGCTCGACCGCCGCCACGTCCGCCCGCTGGGCTATCTCGACGCCTATCTGTCGGGCACGAACTATTTCGTTCTGCCGGTCGTCGGGCTGGTGCGGCCGGGTGCGGAGCTGACCCTGAACCCGGCCGAGGTGGCGGACGCGTTCGAGGTGCCGCTCGCCTTCCTGATGGAGGAGGCCAACCACCAACTGCATGCCCGCGAGTGGAACGGCCGCATGAGACAGTTCTACGCGATCCCGTTCGGGGATCGCTATATCTGGGGCGTGACCGCCGGGATCATCCGAAACATGTACGAGCGGCTCTACGCCGATGGTTAGGGTCGTCCTCTCCGAGCTGCTGCTGTTCCTGCTGCCCTTCGCGGGGTTCGGGCTGCTGCTTCTTCTGCAGCGCCGCAAGCTGGTCGCGATCGAGTCGTGGTCGAAGAGCTCGGTGTGGCTCGCCATGGCGGGCCTGGTGCTCGTGATCGCGAGCTTCGTGTACACGGCGGTGGTGGCGGACCGACCGGAAGCGGGCTTCGTGCCGACCCACATGGAGAACGGCCAGGTCGTGCCCGGCCGATTCCGGTGACCCGCGCTCTCCGCCCGGACGCGGCCGCGGCGCTGCTCGTCCGGCCCCGTGTGGCGCGCCTCCTCTCCGCACTCGATAGGGCCGGGGAGGAGACCCGGATCGTCGGAGGCGCCGTCCGCAACGTGCTGCTAGGCCGGCCGGTGACGGAGATCGACCTCGCCACGACGGCTCTCCCCAAGGACACGATGCGCCGGGCGCGGGCAGCCGGGCTGAAGCCGGTGCCGACCGGTATCGAGCACGGCACGGTGACGGTCGTGGTCGAGGGTGAGCCCTTCGAGGTCACGACCCTGCGGGAGGACGTCGAAACCGACGGCCGCCACGCGGTCGTGCGGTTCGGGCGCAGCTTCGAGGCAGATGCTGTCCGGCGCGACTTCACGATGAACGCGCTGTCGCTCGGAGCCGACGGCATCGTCCGGGACGTGACCTCCGGCATGGAGGACCTCGCGGCCGGCCGGGTGCGCTTCATCGGGGAAGCGCGCCAGCGCATCCGCGAGGATTATCTCCGCATCCTCCGGTTCTTCCGCTTCAGCGCAGAATACGCGAACGGGCCGCTCGACCCTGCCGGCCTGGATGCAGCGATTCGGGAGCGGGACGGGCTCGAACGGCTGTCGCGCGAGCGGGTCAGGGCGGAGCTGCTCAAGCTGCTCGTCGCTGAACGGGCGGCCGAGGTCGTGTCGTGTCTGCAGGAGAGCGGGCTTCTCCAGCGTCTGGCCGGCGGGGTTGCGGAGCTCGGTCGCTTCGGCCGCGCCCCGGCCGAGCCGGTTCTCAGGCTCGCCGCCCTGCTCGTTGCGACGGAGGAGGACGCGGACCGGTTGCGCGACCGGCTCCGCCTGTCGAACGCGGAGCACGCGAAGCTCCTGGGCTATTCCCGCGTCCTGCGGCGGCTCAAATCCGCCGCGATCCTCGACCGGGGAGAGGCGAGGCGCCTCGCCTTCTCCTGGGGATCAGCTCCGCTCGTGGAAGCCGTCGCGGCGCTCGCGGGGGAGCCCCGCCCGAAGCTGGCGGCCGACGGGGCGGCGCAACTCGCCGCCTTTGCGGCTGGGGAGCCGGCTCCGGTTTTTCCCCTCACGGGCGCCGAGCTGATCCGCCGGGGCGTGCCGGCCGGGCCCGAACTCGGCCGCCAGTTGGCCGACGCGAGACGCGCCTGGCTCGAAGCGGGTTGCCCCGCCGAGCCGTGAGCCGGGGTGGTCGAGCCTCACATTCGGCCACGCCGCGAGGTCCCTGTGAACGCCCGACGAACCGTTCGCCGCCCGGACCGTTGACCTGTTACGCAGGCGCCCAAGGAAAGCCGAAAGGGACACTGAATGAGAGACAGCGCCGAGCCGGAGGTCGACTGCCCGATCCCCATCGCGACCTTGAACGAGCTGAACCGCGCGGAGCCACACGTCGTGCTCGACCATGCGCGTGCCTTTTCCGAGCCGCTGCGGGTGCGGCTGGCGCTGTACTGCTACAACCGATCGCATCTGCGGCAACTCGCCCTGACGGTGGCGTCCTCCGTCGACCCCGACCGGCTGAAGGAACTCGCCGGAACGATGGGAGAGGTGCTGGCGGCCCAGTGTCGCGCGAGCGGCCTCAGCTTCGGAACCGAGCCTCTGCCCCAGGCGAAGCCCGAGAAGGCGAAGCCGGCCCGGAAGATCAGCCTGGGCGGACGCGGCTGGACGGATCGCTAGCCGGGTGCTGGTTCAGGGTCCGGCTCGACTGGCCGGGCGCTTTTCGAGGGCAGTCCTTAGCCCGGCCGGCCGGGCGTCCCGCCGCGGCAGTCTGGACAGGAGCGGAGGCTCCGGGGCACCGTCCGACGTGCGGGCGAGCGGAAGGGGCCGAGGTTGAACGACGACGAGCGCGAGCGGCTTTGGGCCGCCGAACAGAAGATCCTCGGCTTGACCCAGGTCTTGGGCAGCGTCCTGGCCCGGCTCGTGGAAGAACAGGTGGCGGAGCGCGCAGTCATCCTCGGCGCGCTCGAGCGGTGCGAGCGCGAACTCGAGCGCGACGTGCATTTCCCGATCCAGCACGAGGCGGTCAGGCTGCTCTCCTACGAGGTCCGCAGACGGATCCCGGTTGCTCCGGATCCGGACGATCCGGCCTGATCGCCTCGGCGCTCGGAGCGCGGGCCGGGGTGTTCCGCCGGCATCAGGGCCAGCGCACGGTCGGCGGCATCGAGGACAGGATGGAGGCGACGTTGCCGCCGGTCTTGAGGCCGAAGATGGTGCCGCGGTCGTACAGGAGGTTGAACTCGACGTAGCGGCCGCGGCGCACCTGCTGCTCGTGCCGGTCGGCCTCCGTCCAGGGCGTCCCGAGGTTCCGGCGCACGATCTCGGGATAGACGGTGAGAAAGCTCTCGCCGACGGTCTGCGTGAAGGCGAGATCCTGCTGCGGGTCTCCCGACCAGAGATAATCGTAGAAGATGCCTCCGATGCCGCGGGGCTCGTTCCTGTGCTTCAGGAAGAAGTACTCGTCGCACCAGTCCTTGTAGCGGCCGTAGGGCTGCGAAGGATGCTTTCCGCAGGCGTCCCGGAACGCGGCGTGGAACGCGACGCTGTCAGGATCGTCCTGAGCCCGGCGGCGATCGAGCACCGGCGTCAGGTCGGCGCCGCCGCCGAACCACGGCTTCGACGTGACCACGAAACGCGTGTTCATGTGCACGGTCGGGACGTTCGGGTTCCAGGGATGGGCGATCAGCGAGATTCCCGCCGCCCAGAAGCCCGGATGCTCGTCCGTGCCGGGGATCTGCGACCGGAACTCGGGTGCGAATTCGCCGTGCACGGTCGAGACATGCACGCCCGCCTTCTCGAACACGCGGCCCTTGAGCATGGCCATGGTGCCGCCGCCGCCCGGCGCGCCTGTGTGGTCGGTGCGCTGCCAGGGCGTGCGGACGAAGCGGCCCGGCCCGGTCGGCGCCTGCGGATCGAACGGTCCCGCCGCCCCGTCCTCGATCTGCTCGAAGGCGGCGCAGATGCGGTCTCGCAGTGCGGCAAACCAGGCGGGCGCCTCCGTCTGCAGGCGCTCAATCACGGTCGGGATGCGCTTGGCGCGCGGTTTGTCTGGCTCGGTCAAGCTTTGGGCATCCTTCGAGGCGGCGCGTGCCGCGCCTCCCCAGGAGGACGAGGTTGAGCCTGCCTTAATCCACGCGCGTCGAGGAGCCCCGGGCGTCAGCCGGGGCCTCTCGACGCAGGCCATCGGCCTCGTGCGGCCTAGGCTGCGAGCTGGCGCAGCACGTAGGGCAGGATGCCGCCGTTGCGATAATACTCGAGCTCGTCGAGCGTATCGATGCGGCAGACGAGCGGAATGCTCTTCACCGTGCCGTCCGACGAGGTCACCTCGAGGGTCATCTTCTTGCGGGGCGTGAGGTTGTCCTCGATGCCCTTCAGGGTAACCGTCTCGTCGCCCTTGATGCCGAGGCTGGCCCAGCCGTCCTCGCCTTCGAAGACCAGTGGCACGATGCCCATGCCGACGAGGTTCGAGCGGTGGATGCGCTCGAACGACTCGGCGACCACGGCGCGCACGCCAAGGAGGCTCGTGCCCTTCGCGGCCCAGTCGCGCGAGGAGCCGGTGCCGTATTCCTTGCCGGCCAGCACGACGAGGGGCACGCCCTCCTGCTTGTACCGCATGGCCGCGTCGTAGATCGACATCTGCTCGCCGCCGGGCTGGTGGATCGTATAGCCGCCCTCGACGACGTTGCCGGACTCGTCCTTCACCATCTGGTTCTTGATGCGGATGTTGGCGAAGGTGCCGCGCATCATCACCTCGTGATTGCCGCGGCGCGTTCCGTACTGGTTGAAATCCTGCACCCGGACCTGGTGCGACTGCAGGTACTTGCCGGCAGGCGAGGAGGCCCGGATGTTGCCGGCCGGCGAGATGTGATCGGTCGTGATCGAGTCGCCGAACAGGCCGAGGATGCGGGCGTCGACGATGTCGCGAACCGGCTTCGGCTCCTTCGTGATGCCTTCGAAGTAGGGCGGGTTCTGGATGTAGGTCGAGCCGATGTCCCACTCGTAGGTGAGGCCGGTCGAGACCGGGACGCCCTTCCAGTGCGTGTCGCCCGCGAAGACGTCGCCATACCGGGAGCCGAACAGCTCGGCCGTGATGGTGCGGTCGATGAAGGACTGGATCTCGGACGCACTCGGCCAGATGTCCCGCAGGTACACGGGCTGACCGTCCGAGCCGATGCCGAGCGGCTCCGTCGTGAGGTCGATGGCGAGCGATCCCGCGATCGCGTAGGCGACCACGAGCGGCGGGGAGGCGAGGTAATTCGCCCGCACGTCCGGGTTGACGCGGCCCTCGAAGTTGCGGTTGCCGGAGATCACGGCGCCGGCAACCAGGTCGTTGTCGTTGATGGCCTTCGAGATCGGCTCGGGCAGGGGGCCGGAATTGCCGATGCAGGTGGTGCAGCCGAAGCCCACGATGTTGAAGCCGAGCTTATCCAGGCAGTCCTGGAGGCCCGCCTTCTCGAAATACTCCTCGACCACCTGCGACCCGGGCGCCAGCGAGGTCTTCACCCACGGCTTCGAGCGAAGGCCCTTGGCGACGGCGTTGCGGGCGAGCAGGCCCGCCCCGATCATCACCGACGGATTTGAGGTGTTGGTGCAGGAGGTGATGGCCGCGATCACGACATCGCCGTGGCCCAGATCGTAGTTCGCGCCCTCGACCTTGTAGCGCTTGCCGAGCTCCCCGATCTTGCGGAACTCGCCCTCCATGGCGGCCGTGAAGGACGCCTTGATGTTGGTCAGCTCCACCTTGTCCTGCGGGCGCTTCGGGCCCGCCATGGACGGCACCACGTCGCCGAGATCGAGCTCGAGCGTGTCCGTGAAGACGGGGTCGGGGGTGCTCTCGTCGCGCCACATGCCCTGGTGCTTGGCGTAGGCCTCGACCAACGCGACCCGCTCGGCCGTGCGGCTCGTCGTGGTGAGGTACTCGATCGTCTTCTCGTCGATCGGGAAGAAGCCGCAGGTGGCGCCGTATTCGGGCGCCATGTTGCCGATCGTGGCGCGGTCGGCGACGGACATGTCGGACAGGCCGGGGCCGAAGAACTCGACGAACTTGCCGACCACGCCCTTCTTGCGGAGCATCTGGGTCACGGTGAGCACGAGGTCGGTCGCCGTGACGCCTTCCCTGAGCTTGCCGGTCAGCTTGAAGCCGATCACCTCGGGGATCAGCATGGAGATCGGCTGGCCGAGCATGGCGGCCTCCGCCTCGATGCCGCCGACACCCCAGCCGAGAACCGCGAGGCCGTTCACCATGGTGGTGTGCGAGTCGGTGCCGACCAGCGTGTCCGGGTAGGCGAGCTCCACAGGCTCGGCCTCCGACTTCCGGGTCCAGACCGTCTGGGACAGGAACTCGAGGTTGACCTGATGGCAGATGCCAGTGCCGGGCGGGACGACCGAGAAATTCTGGAAGCCGACCTGGCCCCACTTGAGGAACTTGTAACGCTCGACGTTGCGCTCGTATTCGAGCTCGACGTTCTTGGCGAAGGCCTTCGGCGTGCCGAACTCGTCCACGATCACCGAATGGTCGATCACGAGGTCGACCGGGATCAGCGGGTTGATCTTGCGGGGGTCGCCGCCGAGCGTCTTCATGGCGTCCCGCATGGCCGCGAGGTCCACCACGGCCGGAACGCCCGTGAAGTCCTGCATGAGAACGCGCGCGGGCCGGTAGGCGATTTCGGTCTCGGCCTTGCCGCGGTTCTCGAGCCACGCCACCACCGCCTCGACGTCGCCCTTCTTGACCGTGCGGCCGTCCTCGAAGCGCAGCAGATTTTCGAGCAGCACCTTCATGGAGAAGGGCAGCCTGGAGGCGCCGGCGAGGCCGTTCGCCTCGGCGTTTGTCAGCGAATAGATCGCGTAGGTCTTGTCGCCCACCTCCAGTGTATGGCGGGCGTTGAAGCTGTCCTGATTGGTGGACACGGGGGCTGCTCCTTGCGGTCGGTCTGAACGAACACGCACGGCTCTCGCCGCGCACGGATTGGGGTGTTCGGCCCTGTGCGCCTCTCGGCGCGCGCCGCCCCGGGGGCGCCCGGACGCAAGAAGCGCGCGGAGCGGGTTGGACGCTCTGGCGCGCGGCGCAGCCGAGGTCGCTATAGCGCCGATCGCAGCCCGGCGCCAGAGTTTCGGAGCGGTTCTAAACGGTCCGACGCGGCCCGGCAGGGGCCGTGACGGGTGCTAGGGTGAGGCGGTCGGCGTCCCGAGCCGCCACTCCACCTCCCCGGCCCCGCGTTCCTTCAGGAAGGCATTGGCCCGGCTGAAGGGCCGCGAGCCCGGGAAGTCGCGCGCCCGGTTGAGCGGGGAGGGGTGCCCGGTCTCGATCACGAGGTGCTTCGTCCGGTCCACGAGAGGCGCGCGCCTGCGGGCGTCGGCGCCCCACAGGAGAAAGGCCACGGCCGGACGCTCGGCCGAGATCGCCGCCACAACCTGATCGGTCAGCGCCGACCAGCCGAGCCGGAGATGCGCACCCGACGACCCGGTCTCGGTGGTCAGGGCCGTGTTGAGGAGCAGCACGCCCTCGCGCGCCCAGCCCGTCAGGTCGCCGCGAAGCGGGGGAGGGCACCCGATGTCGTCGCACAGCTCGCGCAGGATCACCCGGAGGGATGCCGGGACGCTCCGCGGGCCGACATACGAGAAGGCCAGCCCATGCGCGTCGCCGGCCTTCGGATACGGGTCCTGTCCGAGGATCACCACCCTCACGCGATCGAGCGGCGTCAGCCGCAGGGCGTTGAAGATGTCCGCCGGCTGAGGCGCGAGCGCCACGCCGGCTGCGCACAGCCGGTCGAGCTCGGACGCGATCCGGTCCGCCTCGCCACGGGCGAAGAACGGAAGCCGGACCCAGCCGCTCGCCTCTCTCCGCAGGGTCGCGAGAGCCTGGGAAACCGGTCGCGAGCTCGTGAGGAAGGCCGAACGAGGTTCAGGCAAAGTGTCCCGGCGCATTCGGAGACGAGAACCGTTATGAGCTGGCCCAGAAGGTTCTTTCGATAGCCCATGTCCACACCCGCCGTCACGCCGCAGCGCCCGCTGCCCATCGTCACCTCGCCGAGGCCGCCGGGTCATCCGCCCGTCCGGTCCGGGCGCATCGGCGTGCTTCTGATGAACCTCGGAACGCCGGAGGCCACGAGCTACTGGCCCATGCGGCGCTACCTGAAGGAGTTCCTGTCCGACCGGCGCGTGATCGAGAAGTCGCGCCTTGTCTGGTGGCCGGTCCTGAACCTGATCATCCTGTCGACGCGGCCAAGCCGGAAAGGGCGGGACTACGATACCGTCTGGAACAAGGAGCTGAACGAGGGGCCGTTGAAGACCATCACGCGCTCGCAGGCTGAACAACTCGGTGCCGCACTGGAGGAGGTCGCGGGGGACCGCGTGGTCGTGGACTGGGCCATGCGCTACGGACTTCCCCGCACCAAGGACCGGATCGCGTCGCTGCTCGATCAGGGGTGCGACCGCATCCTCCTGGTGCCCCTCTACCCGCAATACTGCGCCGCCACCTCGGCCACCGCCTGCGATCAGGCGTTCCGCGCGCTCATGGACATGCGCTGGCAGCCGGCCGTCCGGGTGGCGCCGCCCTATTACGACGACCCGGCCTACGTCGACGCGATCGTCGCATCGATGAAGGCGGAGCTTGCCAAGCTCACTTTCGAGCCGGAGGTGATCCTCGTTTCCTTTCACGGCATCCCGAAGGAATACCTGCTGAAGGGCGACCCCTATTTCTGCCATTGCTCCAAGACGTGGCGGCTGATGCGGGAGGCCTTCGGCTGGCCGGAGGATCGCTTCCGCATGACCTTCCAGTCGCGCTTCGGACCGGACGAGTGGCTGCAGCCCTACACGGACGAAACCGTGAAGAGCATGGCGGCGGCCGGGATCAAGCGGCTCGCCGTGGTGGCCCCGGGCTTCTCGGCGGATTGCCTGGAGACACTGGAAGAGCTGGACGGGGAGAATCGGCACTATTTCGAGGCCGGCGGAGGCGAGCACTTCGCCTACCTGCCCTGCCTCAACGACTCGGCCGCCGGCATCCAGGTGATCCGCAGTGTCGTCGAGCGCGAACTCGCGGGCTGGATCTAGCGCGGGCTGAGCCGACTTCCGCCATCTCGGCGGGGTTGAGGCGGAGGGCGCCTACGAGGCCGCCCCGAACGGAACTGCCGGCACGGCGGAGGCGGCTGTGCCGTATCATCGCCCGGACGGATCCCGATGTTCGGC
>JAQGJJ010000170.1 GCA_028290695.1 Enterovirga sp.
CGTAGTGTCGGGAGGACGACGTTGGCCCGGCCTCCCGAGTCCCGGTTCGCGAAACCGAGCCGCAGGCGCCGCATCCTCCTCCGCCCACACGACGCCTCGCGAGAGCGCCCCTCGGCGAAGAGGATGCGTCCCTTATACGGCATAAAATCCTAGATCTCAAGAGTTCTGGCGCCGGGCGTCCGCCGCGCACCCTCTCCCGTGTGGGAGAGGGCCGGGGTGAGGGCAGGACGCCTCAGGACAGAGTTCCGAACTGCCGGCCGCCCTGAGCTTCACTCCCGGCGTCCAACCCTCACCCCGGGCGGCTTCGCCGTCCGACCCTCTCCCACCCGGGAGAGGGTGGCGCGCGCTGGTTTTCGGATTTCGGTGTGGCGCTGGCCGTGCGGCTGCGCAGCGCTCGGCTCAGGCTGCCGGCGCTTCGATCGCCGGCGCGTCGATCGCGAGCGCCGGCGGGCCGGTCGGGATGCGGCGCTCGTGGTAGCCGTGGCAGGCGACGCCCTCCAGGAGAGCCGGCACCTCGGCGCGGCAGCGCTCGTTGGCGTAGGGGCAGCGCGGGTTGAAGGTGCAGCCGGACGGCGGGTCGATGGGGTTCGGGATCTCGCCCCGGACCGGCTCGCGCCGGCGCCCGACATGGGCGAGGTCCGGCACCGCGTCGAGCAGCATGCGGGTATAGGGGTGCTTGGGTGCCGTGAAGAGGCCACGCCCGTCCCCGATCTCGACCACGCGGCCGAGATACATGACGCCGATCCGGCTCGCCATGTGCCGCACCACCGCGAGGTTGTGCGAGATGAACAGGTAGGTCAGCCCGAGCCGGTCCTGCAGGTCCCGCATCAGGTTCAGGATCTGCGCCTGCACGGACACGTCGAGCGCGGAGGTCGGCTCGTCGCAGACGATGAACTCGGCGTCGGACGCGAGGGCCCGGGCGATGGCGATGCGCTGGCGCTGCCCGCCCGAGAATTCGTGCGGATACTTGACCCCATCCGCCGGGTGCAGCCCGACGAAGCCGAGGAGCTCGCCGACGCGGGCCCGGATTGCGGCCTCGCCCTGGATCAGGTTGAAGGCCCGGATCGGCTCCGCCACGATCCGGTCCACCCGCCAGCGCGGGTTCAGGCTCGCGTAGGGATCCTGGAAGATCATCTGCATCCGGCGGCGTACGCGGCGGCGCTCGTTTGCGGCGGCCCGGCCCGTCATGGACACGCCCGCGATCGTCACCTCCCCGGCGCTGGGCGGCAGCAGCCCCACCACCATGCGGGCGACCGTGGACTTGCCGGATCCGGATTCGCCGACGAGTGCGAAGGTCTCGCCCCGGTCGATGGTGAGGCTGACCTCGTCCACCGCGGTGAGGAATTGCCTCGGCTTGCCCTCCACGATGCGGTTCAGAAGGGGCGGCGACACGTCGAAGACCCGCCGCAGGCCCCGGACCTCGACCAGCGGGGCCGGCTTCATGCCGCGACCTCCCGCGGCGCATAGGCCGGATCGTAGAGATGGCAGGCGACCGGATGGCGGTCGAAGGCCGTGAGGTCGGGCCGCACGGTCGGGCAGGGCGCATAGGCCTTGGCGCAGCGCGGGTTGAACGGACAGCCCGGCGGGATGGCGGACAGGCGCGGCATGGAGCCCGGGATCTGGGCCAGGCGGCCTTCCGTGCCGGTCAGCGTCGGGATGGCACCCATCAGACCCTGCGAATAGGGGTGCAGCGGGTGGCCGACCACGTCCGCCACGCGGCCGATCTCGATCACCCGGCCGGCATACATCACCGCCACCCGGTCGGCCGTCTCGGCGATCACGCCCATGTCGTGCGTCACCAGCATCACGGCCGTGCCGTGGTCGCGGCACATGCGCTTCAGAACGGTGATGATCTGGGCCTGGACCGAGACGTCGAGCGCCGTGGTGGGCTCGTCCGCGATCACGAGCTCGGGCTCGGCGCAGAGCGCGAGCGCGATCACGACGCGCTGGCGCATGCCGCCGGAGAACTGGTGCGGGTAGGAATCGATGCGCTTCTCCGGGGCCGAGATGCCCACCTCGGCCAGGAGGTCGACCGCGCGCTTGCGGGCCGCCGAGGCCGAGAGGGTCGTGTGCGTCCGGATCGTTTCCACGAGCTGGTCGCCGATCCGGTAGAGCGGGTTCAGGCTGGTCAGCGGGTCCTGGAAGATCATGCCGATGCGCTTGCCCCGCACCCGGCGCAGCTCCTCGGGCGGCAGGTTGTCCACCCGCTCGCCCGCCAGCAGCACCTCCCCGCCCGCGATGCGGCCGGGCGGATCGATGAGGCCGATTACGGCCGAGCCGGTGACCGACTTGCCGGCGCCGGATTCGCCCACCACGCCCAGCACCTCACCGCGCGCAATGTCGAAGGACACCCGGTCCAGCGCCCGCAGCACGCCGCGGCGGGTGACGAACTCGACCGTGAGATCGCGGACCTGGAGCAGGGGGGTGGTCATGCTGGTTCCGCGGCCCAGTTCTCGACCGCGAGGCCGGGCACGCGCCGGAACTCGCGCTCGTTGCCGGTGACGAGTGTCAGCTTGAGCGCCCGGGCATGGGCCGCGATCCAGAGGTCGTTCGCGCCGATCGACTGGCCGATCCGTTCGAGGTTGGAGCGGATGATGCCGTACTCGGACGCCGCCAGCGTCGAGACGTCCTCCACGGGGATGAAGGCGAGCAGCGCGTCCAACGCGGCGAGATCCCGCGAGCGATGGGGACTCTTCTCCACTCCGAACATCAGCTCTCCGAAGCTTACGGCGGACATCACGGCCTCGGCCGGCGCGAGTGCAAGGAACCTTGTGACGATCGAGGCCGGCCGTCGTTGCCGGATCCGGATGATGACGTTGGTGTCGAGCATGAAGCGCGCCGCCATCACAGGCCTTTGCGGGGCTGCGGAGGGCGCAAGTCCTGGATGTCGTCGAACATCTCCTCGGACATGCTCATGATCAGCTCCAGGGCCCGCGACATGTCAGCTTTCCTCGGCCGCAGCACGACCTCGTCTCCGCGCCGCGAGATGTCGACCTCGTCGGAATCGAACCGGAACTCCTTGGGCAGCCGGACCGCCTGGCTGTTCCCCGACCTGAAGACCTTGGCAACGGCCATCCCGCCTACTCCGTGTATACGTAATGTATATACGCCGAGAACGGCCTCGCGCAACTCACCTCAGCCTCGGGTTGAGCGCGTCCCGCAGCCAGTCGCCGAGCAGGTTCACGGCCAAAACCAGGCCGGCCAGCACGGCGCCCGGAAAGATCGCGATCCACCATTCGCCGGAGAACAGGTAGCGGTTGCCGATGCGGATCAGCGTGCCGAGCGAGGGCTGCGTGTCCGGCATGCCGGAGCCGAGAAACGACAGCGTCGCCTCCGTGATGATGGCGAGCGCGAAGTTGATGGTCGCGATGGCGTAAACCGGGCCGATCACGTTGGGCTGAACGTGCCGCAGCATGATCGCGGGCGAGGACAATCCGATTAGCCGGGCCGCCTGCACGTAGTCCTTGTTCTTCTCGACCATCACGGAGCCCCGCACCGTGCGGGCGTACTGCACCCAGAAGGACAGCCCGATCGAGAACACGAGCACGGACAGGATCGCGCTCGTGGAGATCCGGTTGCCCATGATCGACTTCACGACGCCGTCGATCAGAAGCGCGATCAGGATCGCCGGAAAGGTGAGCTGCACGTCGGCGATCCGCATGATGAGCGCGTCGACATAGCCGCCGAGATAGCCGGCCAGCAGGCCGAGCACGATGCCGAGGGTGGCCGAGAACAGCACCCCGAGCAGGCCCACCAGCAGCGAGACCCGCAGGCCGTGCAGGATGGCCGACAGGATGTCCCGGCCCTGGTCGTCCGTGCCGAGCAGGAAGGGCTGCTGCCCCTCCGCGGACCAGATCGGCGGCAGGCGGCTGTTCATCAGCTCGAGCTGGGCGGGGTCGAACGGGTCCTGTGGGCCGAGGCCGGCGAACACGGCTGCCAGGAAGAACAGAAGCGTGGCGGCGGCGGCCGCCATGGCGATCGGGGAGCGCCGGAAGCTCGCCCAGGTGTCGCTGTCCAGCGCCCGGACAAACCAGCCGGGGGCCGGCACGGCCGGCACCGCGGTCGGGGCGGAGGCCGGCGGAAGCGGCGGCGAGGAGGCCATCGCGTCAGCCCGCCCGCGGGGAGGAGAGCTGCAGGCGCGGGTCCACCACCGTGTACAGGATGTCGACCGCGAGATTGATGGTCACGAAGATCACGGCCACCAGCAGCAGGTAGGCCGCCATGATCGGGATGTCGACGTTCTGGACCGCCTGGAGAAACAGGAAGCCCATGCCGGGCCATTGGAACACGGTTTCGGTGATGATCGAGAAGGCGATCACCGAACCGAGCTGCAGCCCCGCGATGGTGATCACCGGGATCAGCGTGTTCTTCAGGGCGTGGCCGAAATGGATGGCGCGGGTGTGCAGGCCGCGGGCACGGGCGAACCGGATGTAGTCGGTGCGCAGCACCTCCAGCATCTCGGCCCTGACGAGCCGCATCACGAGGGTCATCTGGAACAGGCCGAGCGTGATGGACGGGAGCACCAGGGCCCGCAGGCCCGATTCGGTCAGGAACCCGGTGGTCCAGCCGCCGATCCGCACCGTCTCGCCGCGCCCGAAGGACGGGAGCCAGTGCAGGGTTTCGGAGAACAGGAAGATCAGCAGGATGCCGATCAGGAAGGTCGGCAGCGAGATGCCGACGAGCGACACGGTCTCGAGCGTCGCGGCCAGGGTCGTGCCTCGCCGGAGCGCCGACACGACGCCGAGCACGATCCCGAAGCCGAGGGCGAAGACGGTTGCGCAGAACGCGAGCTCCAGCGTGGCCGGCAGCCGCTCGGCGAGCAGCGCCGAGACCGGCTGGCGGAACTGGTAGGAGATGCCGAAATCCCCGCTCGCGACCCGTCCGAGATAGCGCAGGATCTGGATCGGGACCGGGTCGTCCAGGCCGAGCGAGGCCCGGATGGCGACACGCTCGGCATAGGGCGTGTCGATCGACACGATCTGGTTCACCGGGTCGCCGACGAACCGGAACATCGAGAACGCGATGATGCCGACGGCGAGCAGCACGCCCACGGTCTGGAGGATGCGCCGCAGCAGAAACGCGATCATGGGCGGTCAGTCACCGGGACGGGCCACACGGTCGGTGCGTCCGGCCGCCCATCGACGGCCGGACGCACCGGGGCGGGACGGCCCGCCTATTCCTTCGTGGCCCAGTAGAGCAGCACGGAATTGTCCGGCCGCTGCACCAGCTTTACCTTCTTGGACACGCCCCAGGCCAGGGATTGCTGGTGCACCGGGATGTAGCCGTAATCGTCGATCGAGATCTGGAAGGCCTGCTTGATCATCTGGTCGCGCTTGGCGGGATCGAGCTCGACCAGGATCTGGTCCGTCATCTCGTCGAGCTTCGGATTGCAGTAGCCGGCCGCGTTGGTGTCGCCGCGGGACGGGGATTTGGGATCGTTCCGGCAGCCCATGATCTCGTACAGCACGTTGTGCGAGTCGCCGGTGCTCGGCGTCCAGCCGAGCAGGTACATGGACACGTTATAGCCGCCGCTCTTCAGCACCTTGCTGAAATACTGGGCCTTCGGCTCGATGATCGGGTTCACCTTGATGCCGATGCGGGCCAGCATGCCGATGGCGGCGCGGCAGATGTCGCCGTCGTTGACGTAGCGGTCGGACGGGCAGTTGAGCCCGACCTCGAACCCGTCCGGATAGCCGGCCTCGGCCAGCAGCTTCTTGGCGCCCTCCGGGTCGACCTTCGGCCGGGTGAACTCCTTCGAGAGCTTGAAGAACTCGGGCGCGATCATCAGCGGCGACGGCGTGGACAGGCCCCGCATGACGCGCGCCTTGATCACGTCGACGTCGATGGCCTTGTAGACGGCCTCGCGCACGCGCTTGTCCTTGAAGGGGTTCTTGCCCTTCACGTTCGAGCTCACGAGCTCGTCCCGGACCTGGTCCATGCCGAAGAAGATCGTCCGCACCTCGGGGCCGGTCAGGACCTGCGCGGTGCCGGAGGAATTGACCCGCTGGATGTCCTGCAGCGGCACCGGCTCGATGATGTCGACCTCGCCCGACAGCAGCGCCGACACCCGGGTCGAATCGTTGGCGATCGGGGTGAACACGATCTCGTCGGCGTTGCCTTCGATCTTGTCCCAGTAGTTCGGGTTCTTCTTGAACACGGTCTTCACGCCGGGCTGGTGGCTCTCGATCGTGTAGGGGCCGGTGCCCATGGCGTTGAGCGAGGCGTAGCTCGGGGTGGTCGCGCTCACGGGGGTCGGGGCCACCGCGTTGTTCTTCTCCGCCCAGCTCTTGGACATGATCAGCCAGTAATCGAACTGGTAGTGCATGATCGGGTTCGGGCCGGTCAGCACGAAATCGATCGTGTGGTCGTCGATCTTGACCACCTTGCTGCCCGACGGGACCCGGGTGGCGAAGTTCGAGCCCGGCGCACGGACCCGCTCGGACGAGAACACCACGTCGTCGGCCGTGAAGGGCGTGCCGTCGGAGAACTTCACGTTCTTGCGCAGGTAGAAGCGCCACCGGGTCGGCTCGAGGATCTCCCAGCGCTCCGCGAGCGCCGGCTGGATGGACAGATCCTTGCCGCGCCGGGTGAGGCCTTCATACACGTGCGCGAGATGCGCCAGCGTCGTCGTCTCGTTCAGGGTGTAGGGATCGAGCGCCTTCAGGTCGCCCTGGTTGGCATACCGCAGCGTCACCGCGCCCGCGGGCTGCGGCAGCTGGAGGGCGGCCGCTGCCGCGAGGGCCCACAAGGCTGACCGAAACAGCGTCTTCATTCGTTTCCCTCTGGCGTGGTGGGCCGATCGAGACCGGACGCGGCACATGAGGGCCCACCGTACGGACGTTGTCAAAGCAAGATCAGGTCCACCCAGAGTCGTGGCCCCGTCGCGCGCGGCACGCATCCGGGCCGGAGCGGGTGCTCCGCGCTCGACAGGTGGCGCCCTCTCCTGTATAGCGCGCTCCAATTCACAACAGGATGCTGAAATCCTGCAGGCCGGCGACGGCCTGCCAGCCGAGGTCGTTGCCATGAACATCATCGAAGAGCTCGAGCGCGAGCACATTGCGTCGCTCAACAAGCAGATCCCGGATTTCGAGCCGGGCGACACGCTCCAGGTCAACGTCAAGGTCGTCGAAGGCGACCGCACCCGCGTCCAGGCCTACGAGGGGGTCTGCATCGCCCGCTCGGGCGGCGGGCTGAACGAGTCCTTCACGGTCCGCAAGATCTCCTACGGCGAGGGCGTCGAGCGCGTGTTCCCGGTATACGCTCCGCTCATCGAGTCCATCAAAGTGGTTCGCCGCGGCAAGGTCCGCCGCGCGAAGCTCTATTACCTGCGCGACCGTCGCGGGAAGTCGGCCCGCATCGCCGAGCGCGCCGAGCGCCGCCCCGGCCAGAAGGCCGCCGCGCCCGCCGCCGCCGAGTAGGGCGCGGACCCGGCCGGGCTGGACGGCCGGCCGCGGGGTGCTAGGACACCGTCGATCCTCGAGATGGCGGTGGGCATGACGATGAATGGCGCTGAGAGCCTCGTACGCGGTTTGCTGGCCGGCGGGGTGGAGGTCGCGTTCACCAATCCAGGCACGTCGGAGATGCACTTCGTCGCGGCCCTCGACCGAGTCGAGGGCATGCGGTGCGTGCTGTTCCTGTTCGAGGGGGGAGCGACCGGCGCGGCCGACGGCTACGCCCGGATGGCCGACAAGCCGGCCTCGACGCTTCTTCATCTCGGGCCCGGGCTCGGCAACGGGCTCGCCAATCTGCACAACGCCAGGCGGGCGCGGTCGCCCGTCGTCAACATCGTCGGCGAGCACGCGACCTATCATCGCCGGTTCGACGCGCCGCTGACCTCAGACATCGAGAGCATCGCCCGCCCGGTTTCGGCCTGGGTCCGCACCTCGGAGGATTCGCGCTCGGTCGCGCGCGACGGTCTGGAGGCCGTTGCGGCCGCCCGGGCCGCGCCCGGCGGGGTCGCGACCCTGATCCTTCCGGCCGACACGGCCTGGGGCGAAGGCGGCGAGGTGCCGACCGCCCGCGAGCCCGCCGCCCGAGCCCTCGTCGACGAATCCCGCGTCGCGGCCGCCGCGGCCGCGCTCAGGTCCGGCGAGCCGACCGTGATCTTCCTCGGGGACCGGGCGCTGCGGGCGCCCGGGCTCGACCTCGCCGGGGCCATCGCGGCCCGAAGCGGCGCGCGCCTTCTGGCCCAGGTCTCCAATGCCCGGATCGAGCGCGGGGCCGGACGCGTGCCCGTCGAGCGGCTTCCCTATCCGGTCGACGCCGCCGTCGCGGCCCTGGCCGGGGTGAAGCACCTCATCGTGGTCGGCACGACGCCTCCGGTCGCGTTCTTCGCCTACCCGGACAAGCCGAGCGAGCTCGCCCCGCCCGATTGCGCGATCCAGGTCCTGGCCGAGCCGGCCGAGGACCAAGCCGACGCGCTGCGGCGGCTCGCCGACCTCGTCGGGGCGGCTCCGGCCGCCGCCGGGCCGGGCGCCCGTCCGTCCGGCCGCCCGGAAATCCCGGTCGGGCGCCTGGACGCCGACACCATCGCGCTCGCCCTCGGGGCGCTGCTGCCCGAGAACGCGATCGTATGCGACGAGTCGATCTCGACCGGCCGCAACTTCTTCAGGGCCACGCAGGGCGCGCGCCCGCACGATTGGCTGCAGCTCACCGGCGGGGCGATCGGCCTCGGCATCCCGATGGCGACGGGCGCCGCCATCGCGTGCCCGGACCGGAAGGTGGTGAACCTCCAGGCCGACGGCAGCGGGCTCTACACGGTGCAGGCGCTGTGGACGCAGGCCCGGGAGAACCTGGACGTGCTCACGATCGTGTGGGCGAACCGCTCCTACGCGATCCTGAAGGCCGAGCTCGCGCATGTCGGCGCCAATCCCGGCCGCAAGGCGATCGACATGCTCAGCCTCGACCGGCCGGCCATGGACTGGGTCAGCCTCGCGGCCGGATTCGGCGTCGAGGCCGTTCGTGTCGACAGTCTCGGCGGCTTCGTCGATTCGTTGCGCTCAGGATTCGCGCGACGCGGGCCTCTTCTGATTGAAGTCGTGATGTGATGCCCGTCGGGCGAGTACGTTCGGCGGTCAACACGGCTCTTCTGTTCATGATTTCGTAACGAGAAGAACGGGTTCGGCACCCTGTTCGTTGCGATTGTGCAACATGGGATTGGAAAGCCCCCAAA